>JBBRWT010000148.1:0-4907 GCA_038249035.1 Actinomycetales bacterium | reverse complement strand
GCAGCAATCGCGATCGACTGCGGAGAGACCACTTTCGCCATCGTGCCTCCGGCGGTGTTGGCCGCCACGAGCAGGGTGGGGTCGACGCCGATCTGCTGGGCAGTGACCGCTTGCAGTTGAGCGAAGAGGGTGTTGTTGTTGACGACTGACCCTGTGATGAACACGCCCAACCATCCGATGATGGGGGCGAACAACGGAAAGATCGCGCCGACTGCCGCCAGAGCCGTGCCGATCGAGGCTGATCCACCCGAGTAGTTGGCGATGTTCGCGACGATGAGTATCAGTGTGATGAGCGCGATCGCCCGCCACAGAAGTGTCACTGTCGCACCGAGCTGCTGCCACAGGTCGCGCGTTGTGAGTGACGGCGTGGTGAAGAAGGTGATCAGCACGGCGATGAAAATGGCGGTGCCGGTGGCGTTCACCGGGGTCCAATCCCACGTGGTCGCCACCGCGACACCGCCCGCAGTCTCGATGTACCCCGTCACGCCGGGAATCGGCATCCGGAAGACGAGGGCTTCAAGTGCTCCACCCGGAACAAAGAGGCCTTTGAACCACGGGATGCTCCACACGAAAATCACGCCGGTGAGAATGTAGAACGGGCTCCAGGCGACGACCACATCGCCGAACGAGTGCTTTTCTGTCGCTTCGGGAATCTCGCCGCCATCTTCGCGGTAGATGCGTGCGGGCGTGAACACTCGCCCAACGGCGAAGATCACCGCCATTCCGACGAGCCCGGGAATGATGTCGGCAAGCTCGGGGCCGAGGGTCAGCAAGATCAGGGCCTGAGTCACGCTGAACGCGAGGCTCACCGCGAGGGTGGCCGGCCAGGTCTCACGCACGCCCCGCCAGCCGTCCAAAATCATCACCAAGATGAAGGGCACGGCGAGGGTGAGCAACTGCAACACCAGCACCATGTTCAGCGAGAGGGCGGCGAGTTCGACCTCGCCCACCCTCGCCCCCACAATGACGGGGATGCCGATGGCTCCGTATGCACCGGCCGCAACGTTGGCCACCAGACTCAGCATGGCCGCTTTAATGGTAGCGAAGCCCAGCTGCACGAGCAGCGCCGCGCAGATAGCGATCGGCACGCCGAACCCAGCGGCACCCTCGAGAAACGCACCGAACGCGAAACTGATGAGCAGCACTTGAATGCGCTGATCAGGCGAAATTCCTGCAATCGATGAGCGAATGACGTCGAAGCGGCCGCTGGCCACCGCGAGCTTGTACAACCAGACCGCCATGATGATGATGTACGCGATCGGCCAGAGCGCGGTGAGCACGCCGATGAGACCGGCTCCCGCGATTGAGCCGATGGGCATACCGAACGGCCAGAGAGCAACGAGCACCTGCAGTGCGACCGCGATAAGCCCCGCGGCGATACCCGACAGTTTGAAGACGAGCAGGCACACGAGAAACACGAGAATCGGAAAAACGGCGGTAATGGCCGACAGCCACAGGGCGCCGAGAGGGTCGATATCTTGCGTCCACATGGCGTTTTCCCGTCAGTTGAAGTTTCGTCGTGTCACCACCGTAGTGGCGGCATCCGCTTGGGCGACGCTGGGCACAGTACCCGCGCGGTCATAGGTTGTGTATAGGAAGCGCATAGTTTCGGCCGCGACGGTGGGTTTTGTCACCGCACGCGCTGCACCCGCAGCACGAACCGAATGGAGTTCTTATGCGAAAGACGACCAATGCACTGACCACTCTCGTCGCAGCCGGCGCACTCACGGCGCTCGGCTTGGCGCTCGCGCCGACCGCCATGGCGGCCACGCCGAGCGACACGGCCTCGGCCAGCTCGAGCACCAGCAGCACGGGCGAGCAGCGGGGCCGCGAGGGTCACGGCCCGCGCGGCGACCGCCCGGGCCTCGAGACCGTCATGAACGTGCTCGACCTCACGGTTGACGAACTGAAGGCGGCCCGCCAGGCGGGCACGACGCTCGCCGAGCTCGCCGAGCAGCAGGGCGTCGATGTTGACGCACTCATCAGGGCGCTTGTGGCCGATGCCGAGGAGCACATCACAGAGCGTGTCGCGTCGGGCGACCTGACGCAAGAAAAGGCCGACGAGCGACTCGCCAAGATCGAGCAGCGCATCACCGACCGGGTCAACGGAGTGCAGCCGGCTGAGGGGGATCGCCCCGCGCCTGGAGATCGCCCCGACCGCGGCGAGCGTGGCCCCGGTGGACCCGGCGGCCACGGTCACCATGGCCCGGCCGGCGCCGACGACGACGAATCGGCTGGCGACGGCTCGTAGGTTCAGTACGACCTTAAGATCCCCCGCGCGGCGCCGTGTGTCGTGTGGGGGATCGTTGGCCACGCCCACACGCGCGCGCCTGCCGGAGCGCCACCCCCACCGACACCGCCCGGCGGGTGCCCGAGAAGCGGTCAGCCGTGCTCCAGTGCACGATCACGTCGGCCGGCACGCTCTTCGGCAGATGTCCGCCGCGCGGAAGGCAAATGTGCAGTGCTGCTTCGTCGGGCGTCGCACTGGTGTCGAGCATCCCGTAATGCCTCAACGCGCTGACGCAGGCAAGCGGCCCGCCAGCACGCCAGGCCGCGCGTGCGTCGTCCGGAAGGTCGCTTGAGGCGTACCAGCCTTGACGGATGCGGTCGAGATTGCGGTAGTACAGCGCGAACCAGAAGTCGGTCTCCGACCATCCGGCAGCCAGGAGTTCGCGGCGAGACGCAATACCGCCGAACCGTCGTATCACTGGGTCGAACCCTGAGAACCCCGCCATGCGTGCATAGTCGCGCACCTTCAGCAGGTCAGGGTCGCCTCATGCGCCGACGGCGAATAGCCACAGTTCTCGCGAACCGGGGAGGGAGTGGTCGCGAACAGAGACTTGCGCGACCGGGGTGGTGCGATCTGAGGGGTAAGACGTGTTCTCCCGCCACGCTTCCAAAAATGCGGAACTTTGCGACACGGATTCGCGTTCTTCCGCATTTCTGGAAGCGCCCGTAGCGCCGAGGCCCGGGGACGAAGTGACGAGTGCCAGGCGGGCGCGCAGGCAGGGCGGGGCGGGCAGGCGGGCGGGGCGGGTGGGCTTGGGCGCGGCTGCGGCGCGAGTAGGGTGAATGCATCGAACGTCTCGCGCCCGGTCTGGGGTGCGACTCGGCACCACGCTTGCGGTGCCCGACCCGGCGGGCTCAACGTGCCCGCCGCCGCTCGGCCTGCCGGGAGCATCCATGACCGACTCAGCACCGACCACCCCCGTACCCAGCGCCTTTGTGCCCAGCGCATCTGCGATCTCGCGCGCGCTCAAGCGTGCCGAAACCGGGGTCACGCTTGACGCCACTGAGGCCGAGACGCTACTGCACTGCCGGCACGACGACCTTGAGCGACTGCTGACCGTCGCTAGCCGCGTTCGGGATGCCGGGCTCGACAAAGCCGGCCGCCCCGGCGTCATCACCTACTCGCGCAAAGTGTTCATTCCCCTCACGCACCTGTGCCGCGACCGCTGCCACTACTGCATCTTCGTCAAGACGCCCGGGCAGCTCGAAAAAGAAGGCAAAGCGCCGTTCCTCAGCCCCGACGAGGTGCTCGAAGTCGCCCGACAGGGTGCGGCGCTCGGCTGCAAAGAAGCACTCTTCACCCTCGGTGATCGGCCCGAAGATCGCTGGCCAGCAGCCCGCGAGTGGCTCGACGCGCACGGCTACGACTCGACTATCGACTACATGCGCGCCATGGCGATTCGCGTGCTCGAAGAAACCGGCCTGCTGCCGCACCTGAACCCCGGAGTGATGACCTGGCAAGAAATGCAGCGGCTCAAGCCCGTCGCGCCCAGCATGGGAATGATGCTCGAAACCACGAGCGAGCGCCTGTTCGAGACGCGCGGCCTCGCACATTTCGGCTCGCCCGACAAAGACCCCGTGTTGCGGCTACGCGTGCTCGAAGACGCCGGACGCACGGGCATTCCGTTCACGACCGGGCTGCTGCTCGGCATCGGAGAAACCTACGCCGAACGCGTCGATGGGCTCTTCGCCCTGCGAGCGACAGCACGGCGACACGGACACGTGCAAGAAGTCATCATTCAAAACTTCCGCGCCAAGCCCCGCACTGCCATGCGCGCCAGCGACGACCTCGAATTGCAGGAATACATCGCCGCCGTCGCCGTCAGCCGACTCGTGCTCGGCCCCGGAATGCGCCTGCAGGCGCCGCCCAACCTCACCGACGTCGACGAGCTCGGCCTGCTGATTCGCGCCGGCATCGACGACTGGGGTGGGGTGAGCCCGCTCACTCCCGACCACGTCAACCCCGAACGCCCCTGGCCCCAGATCGACGAGTTGACCCTCCTCACCGCCGAGAGCGGATACACGCTGCGCGAACGCCTCACCGCCCACCCGCACTACGTGCGCGCCGAAGAGCCGTGGCTCGACCCACGGGTACTCCCCCACGTTCGTGCTCTTGCCGGCCCCGATGGGCTCGCCGTCGAAGGGCGCCTGCCCGTCGGCCTGCCGTGGCAAGAGCCCGACCCCGACTGGGCGACGCGCGCTGGCACCGGCCGCACCGACCTGCACATCGAGATTGACACGGTCGGCCGGGCGACCGAAACCCGCGGTGATTTCGATGACGTCTACGGCGACTGGGCCGAACTGCGTGAGACCGTGGGCGACACCACGCGGCAGCTCGCCTACGGACCGGGCGTCAGTGCTGGCGTGCGCGCGGTGCTGCGTCGTGCTGAGGATGCCCCCGCTGGGCTCAGCGACGAGGACTACCTCACCCTGCTCGGGGCTGACGGCGCCGACCTCGACGCGCTCGCCGACCTGGCCGACCGGGTGCGCCGCGATACCGTCGGCGACGAGGTCGGATACGTCGTCAACCGCAACATCAACTTCACCAACGTTTGTTACACGGGTTGCCGCTTCTGTGCCTTCGCACAGCGCCGCACCGACGCCGACGCGTTCACCCT
>JBBRWT010000147.1:0-4912 GCA_038249035.1 Actinomycetales bacterium | reverse complement strand
TATCCGGAAACGCGACTGCGACGCCGCACGCGATGAACTGCGAAGCGTTCACGAATGGCTTGATCCGGTCAAAGACCGCGGCCCGATTTCCCTGGACCTGGTCAAACGGGTTGCGGATGGGGTGCTCGCCACTGCTCCCGAGCGAAAACCACTCGCCTTGACGGAGCTGAATACCGCCGCCTTTGACCTCGATGACAAGGATGGAGCGGTCGGGGTGCGAGACGATGAGATCGACCTCGCCGAAGCCCGCAAACTCATCACCGCCCTCGCTGGCCTCATCACGGCGGCGGCACCAGAGCTGGGCGACCACCACGCGCGCGTGCTGCGTGATGGGCTGCGCTCAGTGCAGCTCGCGTTTCGCGAAGCCTCGCAGTTTCCCGACGCTCCCGGTCAGGGCCCGGGCGAAAAACTCACCGGCCCGGTGAACTAGACCGCGCTTTCGGTCGTGCCGACAGCGGAGTCGTCGGCAGCAGGGCCGTCGCCGCTCGCCGCCGCCACAGGCTGCACCGAGAGCGAGTCGATGCGCTCGGCCACGGTCGCATCCTGCGCCCACTGCGCGCTCATGGTGTCGATGATCGCGCGGAGACGCTCCGGCTCAACACCCGGCTCGACGGCCAGCCGCACGACCACTTCTGCGGTGTCGCCACGCCCGGCGGGATCACCCGCGACGAGCGACACTGCCCAGATCTCGGGATGCTGTGCCGCCGGCCGCGCGATCGCCGTGAGCACTGCGGGGTCGTCGACCGCGGGCACCCACGGCACGCCCTGAGCGATGGCCCACACCGCCGGCCGCGGCAGCACCAGGAGAGATTCAGGCGATCGCGGGTCAATGACGACTCGGTCGGTGGACTCGGATGCAGCGGCCAGGGCGACGCGCACGGCGTCGGCCGGCACCGGGCGGGCATCCGGTCGCCACCGGCGCATCGCGTCAACCGACGAGAACACGGGCAACACGGGGCGGCCATCCGGCCCCGCGACCGTGATGATCGACAGTTCTTGGGTCTTGTCGACCACGAGTCCGTTGTCAGTCAGGCCGATCTCGCCGGCGACAGCCACCAGCGGAATGAGAAACCGGCATGACCGGACGACGTCAACGACTTCGACGAGCGACCGCTCGCCTGCCCGCAACGCCGTGACCGCCGCGAGGTACTCAGCCGGAGCCGAGCCGTCGTCGCTCGCGTTGCCGTTCGGCTCGAAGTGCCGGCCTTGCCAGGGCTGGCCCGCCGAATCAGCGGCCCGCGACATCCAGTGCTTCGGGCAACGTGAAGGCGTCAGCGTAGAGCGCCTTACCCACGATGGCGCCTTCGAGGCCGAGGGGAACGAGCTCGCGCAGAGCCGCAATGTCGTCGAGGCTGGCGACGCCACCCGAGGCGATTACCGGGCGGTGGGTGCGTTCCATGACCGAGCGCAGCAGGTCGAGGTTGGGGCCCTTGAGGGTGCCGTCTTTCGTGACATCGGTGACGACGTAGCGCGCGCATCCCGCCGCTTCAAGGCGCTCCAGCACGGCCCACAGATCGCCGCCCTCCTCTGTCCAGCCGCGCGCCGCAAGCGTCGTGCCACGAACGTCGAGCCCAACCGCGATCGCTTCGCCGTATTCGGCGATCACGTGAGCGGCCCACTCCGGGTTCTCGAGCGCGGCCGTGCCGAGGTTGATGCGCTTGGCGCCGGTGGCGAGGGCCGCCTCGAGAGTGGCATCGTCACGGATACCACCCGAGAGCTCGATGTTGACGTTCTTCGGCGTCGTCTTGACGACCTTCTTGATGATCGAGCGGTTGCTGCCGCGGCCGAATGCGGCGTCGAGGTCGACGAGGTGGATCCACTCGGCACCCTGGTCGGCCCACTCGTGTGCGGCGTCGATCGGGTCGCCATAGCTCGTCTCGGTGCCAGCCTCGCCCTGAGTCAGGCGCACTGCCTTGCCTCCGGAGACATCCACCGCCGGCAACAACGTCAGGGTGGGAATTGTCGAAAACTCGCTCATCAATGGCTTTCTGATCGTGTCACGGGGCCGACGGGCGTCGCGCCTCAGCCAAACACAGAATCGTACTCCGTTCCGTGAGTGACCCCGTGCTCAGCGCGCTCTCAGAGGGTGCGGAGCCAGTTGGTGAGCAGGCGCAGGCCTGCTGGGCCCGACTTTTCGGGATGAAACTGAGTGGCCGTGAGAGGTCCGTTCTCGACGGCTGCGATGAATTTCTCGCCGTGCTCGGCCCAGGTGACCATCGGGACGGGGATCGCCGGGTGCGGATCGAGAGACCACACGTGCGCCGCGTAGGAGTGGACGAAGTAAAAGCGCTCCTCGTGCAGTCCCTCGAACAGGCGAGAGGATTCGGGGGCCTCGACCGTGTTCCAGCCCATGTGCGGAACGGTCGGCGCCCGCAGTTCGCTCACCGTGCCGGGCCACTGTCCGAGACCCTCGGTGACGACCCCACCCTCGTCTCCGTGTTCGAACATGACCTGCATTCCCACGCAGATTCCGAGCACTGGGCGGCCGCCCGCAAGTCGACGATCAATGAGTTCGTCGCCCCGTACCGTGTGCAGGGCATCCATGACCGCGCTGAAGGCGCCCACGCCCGGAACCAGCAGTCCGTCGGCGGCCATAACGCGTTCGCGATCGGCCGTCAGTTCGACGCGCGCGCCCGCGGCCTCTACGGCCTTTGCCGCCGAGTGCACATTGCCCGAGCCGTAGTCGAGCACCACGACAAGTGGCGCGCTCACGCTCAGAGGGCGCCCTTGGTCGAGGGCACGCCGTGCACGCGCGGGTCGGGTTGAATGGCAGCGCGAAACGCTCGGGCGAAAGCCTTGAACTCAGCCTCGGCGATGTGGTGAGGGTCGCGACCGGCGAGCACAGTGAGGTGAACGGTGAGCCCGGCGTGCATCGTGATGGCCTCGAAAACGTGACGCACCATCGAGCCGGTGAAGTGCCCGCCGATCAAGTGGTGCTCAAACCCGGCCGGCTCGCCTGTGTGCACGAGGTAGGGGCGGCCGCTGACGTCGATGACCGCTTGCGCGAGCGCCTCGTCGAGCGGCACGAGCGCGTCGCCGAAACGAGCGATGCCGGTTTTGTCTCCGAGGGCACGGGCGATCGCCGAGCCGAGCACGATTCCCGTGTCTTCGACTGTGTGGTGCACGTCGATGTCGGTATCACCGCTCGCTGAGATGTCGAGGTCAACAAGCGAGTGCTTGGCAAAGGCGGTCAACATGTGGTCGAAGAAGGGCACGGTTGTCGAAATCGATGACCGGCCCGTTCCATCGAGGTCGAGGCGCAACTCGATCGACGACTCACTGGTCTCGCGCCTCAACTCGGCAATGCGGGGTGTGCTCATTGGCTCATTCTAGCCAGCACGTCAAGGAACTCTGTGGTCTCGTCGGGGGTGCCCGCTGTCACGCGCAGGTGGTTCGCGAGGCCGACGTCGCGAATGAGAATGTCGCGGGCGAGCAGGTACTCGAAAACAGCCTGGGGGTCGTCAACGCCGCCAAACAGCACGAAATTGGCCCAGCTCTTGTGTGGGCTGTACCCCAGCGCGGGCAGCTCAACCAGCAGGCGGTCACGTTGCTCACGAATGGCGTCGACCGTGCGCAGCATCGTCGGGGCGTACTCAAGTGCCGCGACTGCAGCGGCCTGAGTGAGCCCCGACAAGTGGTACGGAAGGCGCACGAGTCGCAGCGCATCAATGACCGCGGGATCAGCGGCCAGATAGCCGAGCCGGGCACCTGCAAAGGCGAAGGCCTTGCTCATCGTGCGCGATACAACGAGTCGCTCGCGGCCCGGCAGCAGGCTCAAGGCATCGGGCTCACCCGCGGGCATGAACTCCGCGTAGGCCTCGTCAACCATCACGATGCCGCGGCTCGCCTCATAAACGGCGGCAATCGTGTCAATACTGAGAGGAGTACCTGTGGGGTTATTCGGAGCACAGAGGAACACCACGTCGGGGTCGGTTCGCTTCACTGCGGCAACTGCGGTCTCAGAGCTGAGACGAAAATCGGCGTCGCGATCGCCCGTTGCCCACTCGGTTCCGGTGCCCGCCGCGATGATCGAGTGCATCGAGTAGGTGGGCGGAAATCCCAACACGCGACGGCCGGGCCCGCCGAAGGCCTGCAAGACGTGCTGGATGACCTCGTTCGAGCCGTTGGCCGCCCAGATCTGATCGGGCGCAAACGACGCCGCCTCGGCGCTCGTGTGAGCACCGGTGGTGGTGTGAGAACTGGTGGTCGTGTGAGCACTGGTGCTCAGATAGTGCGCCAGGTGCTCGCGCAAGAGGGTGAACTCCCGATCGGGGTAGCGATTAACAGAGTGCAACTCGCGCTCGACCGCTGCAGCGACGTGGGCGATGACGTCGGGCGGCACCGGGTGGGTGTTCTCGTTGACGTTGAGCGCGATACGCACGGCTTTTTGCGGTGCGCCGTAGGGGGTCTTACCGCGCAGGTCATCGCGGATTGGCAGCTCGGCGAGGCTCGTCACCTCTTCATCGTAGTAGCGGTGCGCTCCCGACTCCTGGGCGTCAATCGGCGTAGCGCTCCGGCACGATCAGCACCTGGCCGGGCAGTAGCTCGGCACTCGTGAGTTCGTTGACCGCGATCAGATCGGCGACCACGTCGGCAGTCGATGCCTCGGGTGCAACAGCGGCAGCCACCGACCAGAGCGACTCGCCTGCCTCGACGGTGACCGTCGCCACCACGGGCACACCGGAGGTGGCCGTGGCGATACCGCCGTTGAGTGCCATCGAGACGAGAGCCGCTGCCAGGGGCAGCGACACGAGCGCCGCGATGACCGCACGGCCCCGGCGCGTCTGGCGCAAGCGTGTGACGCCCGCA
This sequence comes from Actinomycetales bacterium, assembly GCA_038249035.1. Lineage (GTDB taxonomy): Bacteria > Actinomycetota > Actinomycetes > Actinomycetales > Microbacteriaceae > Microcella. Next base: position 103 of record JBBRWT010000147.1, on the reverse strand, counting down.
GGTGCGGAGAGAGCGGCGGGTGCATAGCTGATGGCGCTCATGGGGTCGACCCTTCTCGATGGCAGTGCTCGTACTGGTGGTGGCGGTGCTGGTGGTGGCGGTG
>JBBRWT010000146.1:0-4939 GCA_038249035.1 Actinomycetales bacterium | reverse complement strand
GTGAAGATCTCGTGCTCTTCCAGGTGATCCCACAGCGTGCCCTCGAACGACGCGCGTTGCGTCAGGTTGTCGTAGCGAAAGTCGCGTCGCTGAAACTTACCTTTGCCGAGATAACCCCACTCGGCAAACGTGATCGGCTCGCCGGCTGAGGTGGTCATGCTGAGGGCATCTCCCTGAACGATGTTCGCAGCGAGCACCGCAGAAGCTGCTTTGTACCAGGTGCCTCCGGCATGAGTGCGGAGGAAGGTCGTGAAGACCGCCAGCAGATTCGCTCGGCACTCTGCTGCATTGTCTCCGAGAAGTTCGATGCCGTAAGTGCACATGAGCCCGAGCAAGGCGTAGTGGCGGCGTTCGAAGTCACTCTTGCCATAGCGCGCGTCAACCGTCGCCAGTTTGCGCTTGAGCACCGGCACAAGAAAGTTGCCCGAGCCGCACGCCGGCTCAAGCACGCGCGAGTCGATTCGCTCCGACTCTGACTGCACGAGATTCAGCATGTCGTCGACCATCCAGTCGGGAGTGAAGACCTCACCGTGGTCTGCCACGCGCTGCTTCGACCGCGTGAGCGACGCAGACGAGTCATTCATCGACATGAGTACTCCTCTCACCCGGCTGTCTTCTCCAGAGTAGTGAGGGGCGCAGACGTTGGCCGACAAAACGGCCATACGAGAGAGTGAAGACAAAGCTGGGGTGCCTGGACTCGAACCAAGAACAACTGAACCAGAATCAGTCGTGTTGCCAATTACACCACACCCCATCAGCGTCACCGAAGCCGTGACCGAAGCCGCGGCCGAGACCGGCGCTGAGGCGGCCCGCGGACGAGCCAGTTTGCGAGTTTACCCTACGGCCGCAGTGACCACGAACGACACTTGGCAGAAGCCCGCGCCGAAGCAGGTGACCTCGGCGGTGACCGCCATTCCCGTCGCGAGACCGCGATTCGAGCGCACGACTGAAGGCGTGCCCGAGTCACGCGCTTCGCTCACCGCGGCGGCGAGGCTCGCCGAGCTGGGCGCGGTATAGCCAAGATCTGCCGAGCGTTCCGCAACAAGCAGATAGGTCTCGCGAAAGTCGAGCGCCCCGCGCTCTTCAACCCGCACCGACTGCAGTCGACCGCCGGTCGTTGTCACGGTGAACTGCGGCGTCGTGAACAGCGCGCCATTCGGCTCCTCAGCGGTGGCGATCAGCACGAGCCGATAGTCAAGATCGGTCGGATGCGGCCCGACCGTGACCGCGCCGTCGGCAGGCAGGCCGAGCGAGACCGCGTCAACGGGAGGCGAGCTGAGGTCGATGCGAGGAGTGCGCGCCGCGTCGATGTACGCGATCCCATCGTCGGTAAATACCGACCAGTTGAGGTCAGTCACTTGGTTGGTCGCGGCCGGCCCCGGCCCGACCGCGATCCGCGGCGCCGCAATCAGCGCGAACAGCACGACGCCGACGATGATGATGCTGAGCACGACGGCGGGAATCCAGCGCACCCATTCGGGCCGGTGCGGATTCACGTCGGTCATGTGACCATCCTCCCAGGTCGACCTATGGGTCGCGGATGCTCGCCGAGGCGTACCCGAGCATCCAGCGACCGGCCGCTACCGTAGAGGGGTGCACGCCGCGAGCCCCCGTCGACGATCGCGCGCCCTTGCGCTCGCGGCAGCGGCCGCCCTGCTCGCGTTGGCCGCCGCCGTGCTGCTCGCTCGCTGGTGGCGTGACGACCCGGCCGGCGCCGCTTTCATCGCCCAGTACCCCGGGGTGGTCGCCCCTCTGCCCGGCACGCCTGAAGGCTTCCCGGCCTGGCTGAGCTGGACGCACTTTCTCACCGGATTCTTCTTACTCTTCATCGTCAGCTCGGCGTTGCACCTGCGCGCGGGCACGCGCCCTCCGGCCTTCGTGACGCGCCGCAACACCGGCCCGCTGCGCACGGCCAACGCACCGAAGCGCCTAGGGCTTCACACCTGGTGGCATCTCGTGGTCGTGACGCTGTGGGTTGCCACCGGCCTCGTGTATGTGACGCTACTGCTCGTGAGCGGGCACTGGGCGCGCATCGTGCCGACCGAGTGGTCAGTGATTCCGAACGCCATCTCGGCTGGTCTGCAATACCTCTCACTCGACTGGCCGCGCCACGACAGCTGGGTCAGTTACAACGCGTTGCAGGTGTTGTTCTACGGCGCCACTGTCTGGCTGGCCGCGCCGCTCGCACTCGTCACTGGCGTGCGGCTCTCACCCGTGTGGCCGCAGCGGTGGATGCGCAGCCGGGGGCCCCTTTCTGATGCCTGGGCGCGGCAAACCCACTCGCTCGTGCTCTGGTACTTTCTCGGCTTTACGGTCGTACACGTCGGGCTCGTCTTGCTCACCGGAGCCCGGCGCAATCTCAACGCCATGTATCTCGGGGTTCAAGATGCCGAAAGCTGGCTGGGCACCCTCGTGTTCGCGGTGTCGGTCGTCGTCATGGCCGTCGCGTGGGTGCTGCTGCGCCCGCCCGCCCAGGTCGCGATCGCCGAGCGCGTGGCCGACGTGCAACGCATGCCCGCGCCCCCGAGCAGCTAGGGCGAGTCGCCCTGCGCAACTACAGCGATGCGCGGAACGCGCGCAAGCGCGCGAGCGTCGAATCGCGCCCGAGCAACTGCATCGACTCGAACAGGGGCGGGCTCACCCGGCGGCCAGAGATCGCGACGCGCAGCGGGCCGAACGCTAGGCGTGGCTTGAGGCCAAGGCCGTCGATCAGCGCCACCCGCAACGCCTCCTCGATGACGGCGGGCTCGAAGAGCTCGAGGCCCTCGAGCGCCGCGAGGCCAGCGTCGAGCACGGCGGCTGCGTCGTCGCCGAGCGAGGCTCGGGCATCCGCCTCGATCTCGAGGTCATCATCGGCCGTGAATAAGAAGCCGACCATGCCCGGCACTTCGCCGAGCAGGCCCACGCGCTCTTGCACGAGCGGCGCGGCTGCGGCGAGGAGCGTCCGCTCACTCGGGCGGGGAACGTCATTGAACAGGCCGGCCCCGCTGCAGTACGGGATGCTGCGCTCAACGAACTCGTCGATCGAGAGCATCCGCACGTGATCGCCGTTGATCGACTCGGCTTTCTTAAGGTCGAACCGTGCGGGGTTGGGGTTGACGTCGACGACGTCGAACGCGGCGGTCATCTCGTCCATGGTGAAGACGTCGCGATCGGGCGCGAGCGACCAGCCGAGCAGCGACAGGTAGTTGAGCAGGCCCTCGGGAATGAACCCGCGGTCGCGGTGGTGAAACAGGTTTGCTTCGGGATCGCGCTTGCTGAGCTTCTTGTTGCCCTCGCCCATGACGTACGGCAAATGACCGAACTGCGGAATCGCGATCGCCACACCCACCTCGATGAGCGCGTGGTACAGCGCGATCTGCCGCGGCGTTGACGACAGCAGGTCTTCACCTCGCAGCACGTGGGTGACCCCCATGAGCGCGTCGTCGACGGGGTTCACGAACGTATAGAGCGGGGCGCCGTTCGGCCGCACCACGACGAAGTCGACAAAGCTGCCGACCGGAAAGGTGATCTCGCCGCGCACCAGGTCAACGAAGCTCAGCTCGGTGTCGGGCACCCGCAGGCGCAAAGCGGGCTCGCGGCCCTCGGCGCGATAGGCGGTCTTCTGCTCGTCGGTCAGCGACCGCTCCCAGTTGTCGTAACCCTGCTTGGGGTCGCGACCGAGCTCGCGATTCTTGGCCTCGATTTCGTCTGCCGTCATGAAGCTCTCGTAGAGGTGGCCCGAGGCCCGCAACTGCGCAATGACGCCCGCGTAAATTTCGCCGCGCTGCGACTGGCGGTACGGCTCGTGAGGGCCGCCGGTCTCGACGCCTTCATCCCAGTTGATGCCCAGCCACCGCAACCCGTCAAGCAGTTGGTGATAGCTCTCTTCACTGTCGCGGGCCTGGTCGGTGTCTTCGATGCGAAAGATCAACGTGCCACCCGTGTGCCGTGCATAGGCCCAGTTGAACAGCGCGGTGCGGATCAGCCCGACGTGCGGGGTTCCGGTCGGAGAAGGGCAGAATCGCACGCGCACATCGGCGCCCGTGGCAGTGGAGAACGCGGGGCTGGTCACAGCGTGTCAGTCTAGGCGGTGCCGGATGCGCAGTCGCGATTGGGCGTCAACGCCCTGCCCGGCTCAGCAGCGGTAGAACCCCGCCACAGCCGGATTCAGCGCACCCAGCCCCCCAAGCAGCACCAGTTGGTCGGGCCGCTGAGCCTGGAGCGCCGAAAGAGTCACGCCGGGAATGCACTCGGCACGTGAAGTGAACAACGGCGCCCCCAGCGCCCCTGCGGCTGCCCCACCTGAGAGCGCGTCGGCGAAGCCCACACCCGTAGCGACGTAGCTGCGGGTTGCGCTCGGGAAATGTGAGCTCGCGATGACGGCCGCTGTCGCGTAACGGTCGCCGCCAGCGAGTCGGTCGACGGCGAATCCCTCGTCGACCAAAGAGAGACGGATTCCTTCGCTCACCACGCCCGTGCCGCCCGCGATCACCACTCTGGTGGTGCCGAGTTGCCGAAGTAGCGCCACGGTTGCGGCGTCGGCGGTCGCCATCGAGCCGAAAACGAGCACGACTGGGGCATCGACGGAGGCTGCGGCCGGACCAGCAGCAAGCGCATCCGCGAATCCGGCCCCGGTCGCCAGATAAACTACGGGCGCTCCTGTTTCGCTATAGGCGTGGAGGGCGAGCGCGCGCGATGTCTCATACCGGTTACCGCCGGATACCTGCGTGACCTCCGGCGAGACGGTGCGCAGAGTCGCGAGCACAGCGCCCGAGATCACGCTGCTCCCGCCAGCCACAACAATGCGATCGGGGTCGAGGCGCCGCAACTCAGCGAGAATGACGGCCGGCACGCCCGTTGACTGCACGAGCAGTAGAGGCCCCCCTGCCGCGCCTGCCAGCGCGGCGGCACTGAGTGCGTCCGGAAAATCTAGCCCTGATGCCACGTACACCGTGCT
>JBBRWT010000145.1:0-4950 GCA_038249035.1 Actinomycetales bacterium | reverse complement strand
GCTCGCGCGTGCCGGGGTTGCGAATATGTCGCCTCTCGTGCTCGTGGCGGTGGCCGCGATGGCAGGCCTCGCCGGGGGAGCCCTCACCCTGCTCTTCGTGCCCGTGGTGGCACTCGCTCCGATCGCGGCAGTCGTCGCGGCCGTGGTGCCGCTCGTGGTGCTGCGTGCCCGCGCCGCCGCTCGCCGCCGGGCGCTGCGAGCTGTGTGGCCCGACGTCGTCGACCACTTGCTTTCGGGCGTGCGGGCCGGGCTCAGCCTGCCGCAAGCGATCGCCGCTCTGGCCGACTCGGCGCCCGAACCGGTGCGTGCCCCGTTCCGTGACTTTCGGCGCGACTACCAGCGTTCGGCCCACTTCACCGAGTCACTTGATGCGCTCAAGACGGCACTCGCTGACCCGGTCGCCGATCGCATCGTCGAGACGCTGCGCATGGCGCGCGAGGTTGGCGGCACCGAGTTACCGGCCGTGCTGCGCTCACTCTCGCACTACCTGCGGGCTGACGCGGCGGTGCGTTCTGAGGTGGATGCCCGGCAGTCATGGGTGCGCACGGCAGCGCGCTTGGGGGTGGTCGCCCCGTGGATCGTGCTGCTCATGCTGAGCACCCGGCCCGAGGCTGCCGCCGCCTACAACTCGGTCGGCGGCGCGGTGCTCGTGATCGGCGGCCTCGCTGCGACGCTCGTGGCGTACCGACTCATGATCGCGCTGGGGCGATTGCCCGAAGAGGGGCGGTGGTTCCGGTGACGCCGCTACTCGGGGCCGCGCTGCTGGCCGGCCTCGGCCTTGGCACTGGGCTGTGGATGCTCGTCTCGACGGCCCCTCGACTCGGCCGCCCGCGCCTGGTCACGCGGCTCGCGCCCTACCTGGTCGACGTTTCAGCCGAGGCGCGCGCCATGACCGAAGCCCGGCGCTCTGACCCACTGCCGGTCATCGGTGCGCTGCTGGCCCCGGCCGCCGAGGCTGCGCGCGGCGTGCTTGATGCGGTGCTCGGCGGCGAGCTGGTCATCCGCACGCGCCTGCGCCAGTCGGGGTCGGCGCTCACGGTCGCGGGCCATCGCACACGGCAACTCTTCGGGGCACTTCTCGGCGCCGCGGCGGGTATCGCTCTGGCCATCGCCGTCGCGCGCGATGGAGTGCCCTTCGTACCCGCGGCCCTCGGAGGGGTGGTCGCCGGCGGCATCGGCGGCATCGCGATTGTGGATGCCCTGCTCGCCCACGCCGCCCGCCGCCGTTCGGCGCGCATCGCCGAGGAGTTTCCGACAGTGGTCGAGTTTCTCGCCCTCAGCGTCTCGGCGGGGGAGTCGATTCTTGAAGCCCTGCGTCGCGTCGCGCACACCGGGTCAGGAGAACTGGCGGGTGAACTCGATCGCGTCGTACAGCGCTCGGCCGCGGGTCAGCCGCTCGCCGTGGCCCTTGCCGAATTGCGTGACGACCTCGCGGTGCCCGCCGTCGGCCGACTCATCGACCAGGTGCTCGCCGCCCTCGAACGCGGAACTCCGCTCGCCGACGTGCTGCGCGCCCACGCCCTCGACGCCCGCGACGAGTCGAAGCGGCGCTTGCTCGAAGCCGCGGGCACGCGCGAAGTTGCCATGCTCGTGCCGCTCGTGTTCCTCATCTTGCCCGTGACGGTGTTGTTCGCCGTGTGGCCAGGGCTGATGGTGTTGCAGGTCGGCTTCTGACGGCCTAGTGCGGCACAGATCACTGAAGCCCAGGCGGCAGCTTCGCTACGCCGTGGCGCGCTGGCTTCTCGGGCTCGGCCGCTGTCGCTTCGCTGATGCCAGACTGGTCGACCGGCGCGTCATCCTCGTCGCCGGGGTATGACCGTGCGGTCGTGCGGTCGTCGTCTGGCTCGCGCTCATCCGCTGGCGGTAGGTGGTCTGTGGGCTGCTTCCGTTCCGGTGTGTCGTTCATGGCTCCACTGTGGCGCACGATGCGGCCGCCCGCGAGGGGTTGTGCGGATCAGGCTGATGACGTAGGCGATCACCAGCCGATCGCCGCACCCAACTCTGCCCTGCTAGCGCCGAGCAACCCCGAGCGCAGCAGCGACCGCCCGCGCGCGGTCGAGCTCAGCAATCACCGGCCCAACGACATCGCGCTGCACGACCTCGTCGACCGAGTCGAGCAAGCGACGCCGCGTGCGACGCCGACGCTTGGCGGCCGTCAGGGCGCTGAGGGCGCCGGAGAGGAGGCCGAGCAACACGCCGACGAGCACGGCCGCGATGATCAGTAGGGTGGGCACCGCCCAACCCTCGAGCGGGCCAGACTCGACGCGCGGAATGAGCAGAGCGGGCATCCCGAATGTCGGCAGTAGCGATGCCCCGACAAGCCAAAGCGCACCGCCCACGCCCGCCACAATCGCGGCCCACTGCACGATGCCGACGAGTACCCACCACCACGAGCCGCGGGCGGGCAGGCTCGTGCGGGCGATCGCGAGGTCGAGGTCGGCGGGCAGGGCGTCGAGGGCGCTCTCGGCCGAGGAGCGAACGGCGGCGTGCCAGGGAGAGGCAAGGCCATCGCCAGCATCGTTCGCGAAGGTGCGGACGGCGAGCGACATGCGCGCCTGCGCACCGGCGCTCAGGAGCGGCATGCTCGTGCGGTGTACGTCGGGATCAACGCTGCTGTCGTTGTTGCGGCTTGTGCCGCGGCGGTGCGGACGCAGACCCAGGCGGGTGAGCGGATCGGCACGTAAGCGGCCAATCCACGACACGAGCGGCCAGCCAGTGACTTGACCAGCGCGCTTGCGATACGAGCGAGCAACTGCGAGGGCGACCACCTCAACGCCCGCGGCCGTGCCGACCTCGTCGCGCAGGCGAACGGTCGCCTTCGCAACGGGCCGCGGTGCCGAGCCCGGGTCGTCGATGCGCGCAGCGAGGGTTTGCACGTCGGCGGTGAGCCGAGCATCCCGAACCGCACGAGACGCGGCGAGGTCGCCGATCGCCGACCGCAGGGCATCGACCCCTTCGAGCGTGCGGGCGCTCACTGACAGCACGCGAGCACGCGGCAACCCGTCGCGCTCGATGATCGACTGCAGCGATTTCACGACGGCGGTGCGGTCGGCCGGCGCGAGCAGGTCAACCTGGTTGAGCACGACGAGAGTGACAGCGGCGTGCTTCGCGTGAGGTGCGATGAACTGTGCGTGCAACACGTCGTCGGCATACTTTTGCGGGTCGACGACCCAGATGAGGGCATCCACCTGGCCCGCGAGGCGCTCGGCGATCGCCCGGTTGCCGGCCTCGACTGAGTCGACGTCGGGCAGGTCGACAAGTACGAGCTTGGCTGCGCGCTTGTCGATGGGCTGCGTGCGCTCGACCCGCTCGCGCACGTCGAGCCAGTCGAGCAGGTCGGCGGCACCGGCGCCATCCCACGTGACGGCGAGGGCCTGCGACGTGGTCGGACGCCGCACATGTGCCCGTGTCACCTCGTCGCCGACGAGTGCGTTGACGAGGCTCGACTTGCCCGACCCAGTTGCTCCGAAGACGCCCACGACAGTGTGCTCGGGCGAACGGGCGCGCCGCGCGTCGGCCTGCGTGAGCAAGGCATGCGCCTCGGCCACGATCGCGCTCGGGATGCGCCCCGCCCCCGCCTCGGTCACCGTGCGCAGAGCGGCAATGCGGTCATCGAGGGTCGGCTTGGCAGCGCTCACGATGCGGCCTTTGGCGGCCGAGCTGACGTGGCCGGCGCGGCGCTCACGAGCTGCCCTCCGCCGCGCGGGCGACGTCGTCGAGCAGCGCCCGAGACTCGCGCCGCAACGACTCGGGCGATGACCCGAACCGCAGCGGTTGGAGCGCCACCTCGAGCCGATCTGCCTCAGAGTCGAACAGCGCCTCCACACGCGCTTGCAAATCACTGCGAGCCTCGGCAGCCAGGCGGCGCACGGCGTCTTCGCCGAAGATCGTTTCGAGAAGCTTCTGGCCAAGCACGGCTGATCCACCCGCGATCGCGAGCTCGCCGCCGGTGAGCCCGCCGGTTGACGCGAAGACGACGATCATCAGCGCCACCGTGACGACGTTGAGGCCGAGCGAGAGCACGCGGGCGCGAATGCGCTTGTTGCCCGCGTTGTCGTGAATGAGCTGCATGAGCGCGCCCTGCCACTCGCGAATCATGGCGGCGGCCTTCGCACGCAGCTCAGGGCTCTCGGCTGCCAACTGGGGGTGCTGCTCGGCAATGCCCCGCCCCGGACCGCTGCGCTCGAAGTCGGCCCACGATGCCGCCGCCGCGCGTCCGGCCTGGTCAATGATGACAGCCTGCAGCCCGGTCTCGATCTGCGTCTCGACCTCCACCACCGGGCTGGGCTTGCCGGTCACCCACGCCGTCACGCTGTCGCGCGTGCGCGAAAACCACGATTCGACCTTGCGAAAGATGTCGGATGTTCCCACGAAGTCTTGCCAGCGCGCGAGCACCTCGCCGCGCAACAGCGCACCGTCGCTCGTCGCGGCATCGACCGCGTCGATCGCGGCCTGGTAGTGCGCGTCGGCGGCGGCTTCGGCACCGTCGAGCCAGTCGAGTTGCTGTTGGCGGGCATCCGCGATGTGGGCCACTCGGCGGTCGAGGTCGGCGATCGCGCCGCTCAGAGTGCGCGCGGCGATGCGGGCGCGCGCCGCACGATCACCGGCGATGCCTTCAAGCCAGGCACGTGGGCCGTCGACCGCGCCGGCGGGCAGCATGCCCAGCGCGTCGAGCGGCTGCTCGTCGATCGTGAACACGGGTGCGTCGGCAAGGCCGCGGTCGGCGAGCATGGTGCGCAGGTCGGGCAGCACTTCGTCTGTCGCGCCCGGCGGAACCCGGTTGAGCACCACACCCACTGTGATTTGCCGCGCTGCCGCACCCTCGAGCAGTCGCCACGGCACGGCGTCGGCGTAGCGGTTGGCTGTCGTCACGAAGAGCCACAGGTCGGCGGCGGCGAGCAGCTGCGCCGCGAGGGCGCGGTTTTCGTCGGCGACCGAGTCGATGTCGGG
>JBBRWT010000144.1:0-4983 GCA_038249035.1 Actinomycetales bacterium | reverse complement strand
GCTTCGTCTTCGGCGTGAGCTTCGTCTTCGGCGTGAGCTTCGTCCTCAGCGTGAGCCTCGTCTTCAGCGTGGACGTCGCCCTCGGCGAGAAGCCCTGCCACCTCGACGGCGTTCACGATGACGGCCGTGGTGCCCGAGCCTTCGACCAGCACGTCGATATACGGGTCGTAGCCGCCGCCGTTTTCGATCACGAGGTCGGCGCCGGAGATCGCGAGCTGGTCTTGCGCATTGGCCTCGTAGCTGTGCGGGTCTTGAGCGGGCGAGTCGATGATGCTCGTCACGGCCGCGAGGTCGCCAGCGATCGAGGCGGCGATATCGCCATAGACGTTGGTCGAGGCCACGATCGAGAGGCCCTCGGTCGGCTCGGCGGGGGCGGCGCAGCCGGTGAGGGCAGCTCCCGCCGCTACGGCGACGACAAGGGCAGGAAGGGCGCGGGCGCGGTTGGTCATGGGTCGAGAGTAATCCTTATCGAGAATGATTGTCAAAACGGTTCTCAATAGCGACACATCCTGTCCCTGCCTCCGGCGGCGATTCAGGATGCACCGCTAGCGTTCGGGCATGTCGAACCGTCGGGCGATGCTCACCATGACCGGTCTGCACCGCGCGGTGCTGCGTCTGACGGGCGGGCGCCTCGGCCGTCGCCTCGGGAGCATGCCGGTCATCGACCTCACCACACGAGGCCGCAAGAGCGGGGAGCTACGCACGACGATCCTCACCGTGCCGCACCGCGAACCTGTACCACGCCCCGACGGAGCTGCGGGCGCACGCCAAGAGTCTGCGCCGCGCGACGAGCGCCTCATCGTGATCGCCAGCCGGGGAGGCGACGACCTGCAACCCGCGTGGTACCTCAACCTCGTGGCCGAGCCGACCGTGCAGGTGGCGCAGTGGGGCGAGCATCCGCGCCCGTATCGGGCACGCACGGCCGACGCTGACGAGCGCGCGCGCCTGTGGCCACTCGCAGTGCGGGCGTATCGCGGCTACGCCAACTACCAGGCCAAGACCGAGCGCGAGATTCCCGTGGTGATTCTTGAGCCGCTGCCCCCGACGGCGCGTGACGAGGCAGTCAGCAACTAGGGGCAGCGAGCAACTAGGGGCAATCAACAACTAGAGGAATTCAGGTCCTAGTCGAGCAGCAGGGCTGGCTCTTCGATCACACTGGCCACATCGGCCAAGAACCGGCTCGCGACATCCCCGTCCACCACGCGGTGGTCGAAGCTCGCGCCGAGCGTCGTCACAAAACGGGGTCGCACCTCACCGTCAACGACCCACGGCTTCTGCTTAATCGTGCCCAGGGCCACGATCGCGACTTCGCCTGGGTTCAGAATCGGGGTGCCGGTGTCCATGCCGAAGACACCGATGTTCGTGATCGTGATCGTGCCATCGGCCATGTCGGCTGGCCGCAGTTTGCCGTCGCGGGCCGTGATGGTCATCGCCTCGATCGACTGGGCAAGCTCGCGCAGGCTCAGGTCTTGCGCGTTCTTGATGTTCGGCACGACGAGCCCGCGCGGGGTTGCTGCGGCGAACCCGAAGTTCACAAAGTGGTGCACGATGATCTCGGTGTCAGTCCAGGTCGAGTTGACCGTGGGGTTGCGGCGCACCGCCCACATCATTGCCTTCGCCATGATGAGCAGCGGTGAGACCTTGATGCCCGCGAAGTCGGCGCTTGCCTTCAGCCGCTTAACGAACTCCATCGTGCGTGTCGCGTCAACGTCGACAAAGACGCTCACGTGCGGCGCGCTGAACGCACTCTTGACCATGCCCGCGGCAATCGCCTTGCGCACGCCCTTCACGGGAATACGATCTTCACGCTCGTTCGGCCACTGCGGCGTCTGGATGTTTCGAAACACACTCGCCTGCTGCGCCTGGCGGATGACGTCGTCGCGGGTGATCTCTCCCGCGAGCCCCGTAGCCGTGACGGCCGCGAGGTCGACGTCGAGGTCTTTCGCAAGTTTTCGGATGGGCGGCTTCGCGATCACGGGCCCCGAGTCCGATGCCGGCACCGAGGCGAGGCGGGCTGGTGACGTTGCGGATGCGGGTGCAGTCGCGGCGGGTGCCGCGGCGGCGCCTCGCGAACGGCGCGACGCAACATGGCCCTTCGCGCCGTATCCGACCAGCACCGCTCCGGGCTTCTCCGCCTCGGTCTCACTATCAATGCTGGATGCCGTGTCGGCGACGCTGGCGGCAGCGCCCGCGTCTCCTGTCGGCGGGGAGGCCGGTCCGTCGCCGCGCACCGCAATGATCGGCGTGCCGACCGCGACCGTCTGGCCCTCCTCGACAAGCAGGGCATCAACCGTGCCGGCAAACGGCGAGGGCAACTCGACGAGCGACTTCGCCGTCTCGATCTCTACGAGAACCTGATTGATGATGACGGTGTCGCCGGGCTTCACATGCCACGACACAATCTCGGCCTCGGTCAGACCCTCCCCGACGTCGGGGAGCGGGAATTCGGAGATGCTCACGATTCCTCCAGTGCGATCAGTAGGTAAGCGCGCGGTCAACCGCGTGCAAGATGCGGTCAACGTCGGGCAGGTAGATTCCCTCGAGCTTTGCGGGCGGAAACGGAGTGTCGTAGCCACTGACGCGCAACACGGGTGCTTCGAGCGAGTAGAACGCCTTCTCCGTCACGGTTGCAGCGATCTCTGACCCGATGCTGACTGAGCCAGGCGCTTCTTGCGCTACAACGAGCCGGCCGGTCTTGCGCACCGACTCCAAAAGGGGGGCGTAGTCGATGGGTGACAGCGATCGCAGATCGACGACCTCGAGGCTCGTGCCCTCTTCGGCGGCCAGCTCCGCAGCATCCAGCAGCATGCTCACCATCGCCCCGTGACCCACGACCGTGACGTCAGTGCCCGCCCGCACGATGCGCGAGGTGTGCAGCTCGGCGCCCGCGGAACCGTAGTCAACCTCGCCCTTGGGCCAGTAACGACTCTTGGGCTCGAAGAACATCACCGGGTCGGTGCTCGCGATCGCCTGCTGAATCATCCAGTAGGCGTCGTGCGGAGTCGCCGGGCTCACGAGGCGCAAGCCAGGAGTGTGGGCGAAGTACGCCTCGGGGCTCTCTTGGTGGTGCTCGACGGCGCCAATGTGCCCGCCGTACGGCACCCGAATGACAATAGGCAACTGCAGCGTCCCCTCGTGCCGCGCCGTCAGCTTCGCCAGCTGGGTCGTGATCTGGTCAAAGCCCGGAAAGATGAAGCCGTCGAACTGAATCTCGACAACCGGTCGATAGCCGCGCATCGCCAGACCGATCGCCGTTCCCACGATGCCCGACTCAGCAAGTGGTGTGTCGATCACCCGATGTGCCCCGAACTGTTTCTGCAGACCCTCGGTGACGCGAAACACGCCGCCCAGCGGCCCGATGTCTTCGCCCATGAGGATGACCTTGTCATCGGACTGCATCGCGGCGGCGAGGCCGAGCGTGAGGGCCTTAGCCATCGTGAGGATCTCGGTGCCGGTCGTGGTGGTCGGCACCACCGTCGGCTCCATGCCCGTGGTCGTGGCTGGGCCCGTGGTCGTGGCTGGGCCTGTGGTCGTGGTCGGACCCGTGGTCGTGGCCGTCATCAGGCACCCCCTTCGAACGAGGCCTCGTAGTCGGCGAGCTGCTGGCGCTGGGCATCCATTACCGGATGCTGCTGGCTGTAGACATGCGCAAACATCGACTCAGCGGGTGGCCCCTGCAGGGCAAGCGTGCGCGCCCGGGCCTCAGACGCAAACTGCTCGGCCTCGTCGGCGACCTCAGTGAAGAATGCCTCGCCCTCGCCGAGCCCGCGGAGGTAGGTCTCGAAGCGCGAGATCGGGTCGCGCGCGAGCCAGTACTGAAACTCGTCCTCGTCGCGGTATTTCGAGGGGTCATCACTCGTGGTGTGCGCGCCGATGCGATAGGTCAGCGCCTCGATGAACTGCGGGCCCTCACCGCTGCGCGCGGCGTCAAGGCTCGCGGCGGTCGCGGCGTAGCTCATGAGCACGTCGTTGCCGTCGATCTGCACACTCGGAATGCCGAAGCCGCGCGGGCGATGAAACAGTGGCGTGCGCGACTGCACGCGCACCGGCACCGAAATGGCCCAGTGGTTGTTCTGCAAAAAGAACACCTGCGGGGTCTGATAGCTCTGGGCGAAGACGAACGCCTCGTTGACATCGCCCTGGCTCGTGGCACCATCGCCGAAGTACACGAGCACCGCGGTGTCTGTGTCGGGGTCGCCGGTGCCGACCATGCCATCGAACTTCACGCCCATCGCATAGCCCGTGGCGTGCAGCGACTGCGATCCGATGACGAGCGTGTAGAGGTGAAAGTTGCCCGTCTCGGCCGGGTTCCAGCCGCCGTGCGTAAGGCCGCGCAACATCTTGATGATCTGCACGACGTCGAGCCCGCGAATGTGGCCGACCGCGTGCTCACGATAAGCAGGAAAGATGTGGTCCTGTGGCTTCGCGGCAAACCCGGAACCGACCTGGGCCGCCTCTTGTCCGATGCTCGGAATCCACAGTGCGAGCTGGCCCTGGCGTTGCAGGTTGCCGGCCTCGACGTCGAATCGGCGGATGACACTCATCGTTCGGTAGAACTCGCGCAACTGGTGCTCGGTGAGCGCGTCGATGTAGGGCAGATACGCCTCGGTGGCATCGCTCGCGACCCGAGTTCCGTCGGGCGCCAGCAACTGCAGGGTCTCTGGCGTGTACGACATGGATTCCACTCTAGGCCCGGCGATGCGAGGCCTGGTCAGAGGGTTCGAACAACCTCGGCCGCGACAGCCACGAGAGAAGCCACAGACTCAGCTTCGCCGATCGACACCCGGATGCCCTCCGGAGGGAACACGCGTGCAACGATCCCGGCGGCGGCGAAGGCCTCGCCCGCGGCGGCCGTCGCCGGCCCGGTCGGCAGCCACACGAAGTTGCCCTGCGACACCGGCACGTGCCACCCCTGCGCACGAAGGGCAACCTGCACCTCGTCACGCCGAACAGCCAGCTCGCGCACCCGCGCCAGCAACTCGG
>JBBRWT010000143.1:0-5027 GCA_038249035.1 Actinomycetales bacterium | reverse complement strand
CTAGAGCGGTCGGCGCGCAGCTGCGGCACCACACGATGTGCGGCGAAACCGAAGCCGTCGGGCGAGTCGACAACCAGGCTCAGGGCGGCGTGTTCAGTGCGGAGCTCAACCGCGTGCGCCCAGTGGTAAGCCTGGCCCGCCGTATTCAAGGGACCAACCACGAGCCGGGCGGTGCCCGCACCCACCAGGAGTGGTCGGGCGGGGCCAGCAGGCAGGTCCGCGTACTTCGGAGGGTTGAGCAGCTTTCCCACCCGGTCGGGCAGTGCGTCGACATACCGCTCGATGAACTTGATCGCCGAAAGAGGCAGAAGACGCTTCGCGAAAGCGCGTGCTGCCTTCATGGCTCCCATTGTCGCCTCCTCGCGCGCTAAGCGTCCCACCCAGCGTACCGATGGGCCACTAGCGATACCGGGGCTTCGCGTGCGAAGGTGAGGACATGCCCAGGGCGACCGACGGCCCCCGCCGCGAACGCGTGCTCGTACTGCTCGATGCGACTGCCGCGCACACACACGACTCTGCGCTGGCCGACTATGTCGATGCGGTCGTGCAAGGACTCGACGCCGAACTCGTGGTCGCCTGCCAGCCCGTCGACGCCGCGCACTACCGACGCCTCGCGCCTCACGCGGCTATCGAGGCCGGCTCCGCGGCCCTGCGCTTTAGTGGCATCCGGATGCTCTGGCGCCAGTTCGCCCTGCCGCGCATCGCTCGACGGCACGATGTCGACGCCGTGCACTCGCCCCAACCACCGGTGCCGCTGTTACTCGCCCGGCCTCGCGTGGTGACGGTGCTCAGCATGAGTTGCTTCGACACTGCGACCCCAGCGCGGCCCGGCGACGCGCTCCGGCGCGCCGCCCTGCGCGCGGCCGTGCGCGCTGCCGACGAAGTCGTCGCGCTGCGACCTGACGTCGCCGAGGCGCTCGAACGCGAATGCGGGTTCTCTGCCGACGACGTACTCGTCTGCCCGCCGCCGAGCGACATCGACCGGTTCGCCGCCGCGCATCGCGTTGCCTATCGGGCTGCTGCCTCACTCGTGCCGGCCGAGACTGGGCCGATCACGCTGCCTATGCTCACCGAGTCGGGCCCCGACCCCGAGCCCGGCGGCAGCCTGCTCCGTCAGTAGAATCAAGGTGTGAGACTTCTCGTCACCGGCGGCGCCGGCTTCATCGGCTCAAACTTTGTGCACCACATCATCGAGCACACCGACCACCACGTGACGGTAATCGACAAGCTCACCTACGCCGGCAACCGGGCGTCGCTTGACGGGCTTCCGGATGCCCGCCTCACCTTCGTGCACGGCGACATCTGCGACGCCGCACTTGTTGACGAGCTCGTCGGGGGCGCGGGAGGTTCCGCGGGCGGTTCTGTAGGCGTGCACGCCGTCGTGCACTTCGCCGCCGAGAGCCACAACGACAACTCGCTCGATGACCCGCGGCCGTTTCTCGACACCAACATCATCGGCACCTACACGCTGCTCGAAGCCGTGCGTCGCCACGGCACCCGGTTTCACCATATCTCGACCGACGAGGTCTACGGCGACCTCGAGCTCGACGACCCGGCCCGGTTCACCGAGTCGACAGCGTACAACCCCTCGAGCCCCTACTCGTCGACCAAGGCTGGCAGTGATCTTCTCGTGCGCGCCTGGGTGCGATCGTTCGGCGTGCAGGCGACCATCTCGAACTGTTCGAACAACTACGGGCCGTATCAGCACGTAGAGAAGTTCATCCCGCGTCAGATCACCAACGTGCTGCGCGGCGAGCGCCCCAAGCTCTACGGCTCGGGCGAGAACGTGCGCGACTGGATTCACGCCGACGACCACTCGGCCGCCGTACTCACCATTCTCGAGAAGGGGCGCATCGGCGAGACCTACCTCATTGGTGCCGACGGCGAGAAGAACAACAAGCAAGTCGTCGAGCTGATTCTCACGGCGCTCGGTCAGCCCGCTGACGCCTATGACCATGTCGTCGACCGCCCCGGCCATGACCTGCGCTACGCGATCGACTCGAGCAAGCTGCGCGCCGAACTCGGCTGGGCGCCCCGCTACGGCGACTTCGCCGCCGGGCTGGCCGCGACGGTGCAGTGGTACCGCGACAACGAAGCCTGGTGGGCTCCCCAGAAAGACGCGACCGAGGCGCGGTACCGCGCGCAAGGGCAGTAGCTCCTCCACATTCGGTGCCGCGCGTGCTGTGTGCACGAAACTGACTATGCCGCTAGATTGGCATCGTCTAGTATTCTAGATTTCACGCATGAAGCGCCGCACTGTTCTCGCCACGATTCGAGCGGCGGCACGCGCTGCCGACCTGGAGTATCGAGAAGTTGAGTTGACGAATCACACGGGAGTCATTGTGGGGTCGACCCGTTCGACCCTGGGACGACATCGTGAGATTGACGATGTGACGGCGCGACGATTCTTCGACCAGTTCGCCGCCGAACTCGGAAAGGGGTGGTGGAGATGACGACGTTCGTGGTCGACGCTGAATACACCGGTGAATGGTGGGTATTACAGTGCCGAGAGCATCCCGGCGCGGTCACCCAGGTGAGACGCCTCGAGCAAGCGAGTCACATCATCGAGGCCATCTCGTTCGTTGCGGGCATCGACCCCGAATCCATCGACATCCACGTGGAACCTCGACTTCCCGACGATGTCGCTCAACTCGTCGCCTCAACGTTAACGCTCAGACAACGGGCACGAGAAATGGAGGCAAACGTCTCACTCGACATGAGGCGAAGCGCACACCGACTGCTCGCCCACGGACTGTCGCAGCGAGACGCCGCGGTCATTCTCGGCATCTCGTACCAGCGCGTGCATCAGCTCGTGAGCGAGCCCATGGCGAACGCAGGGTGACCGCCACGATGTGCGGCAGGCCACCACTAGCGTGGTCACTGTGACGCGATACCTCATCACCGGCGCGGGCGGCATGCTCGGCCGCGACCTGCAGTCGGCACTCGCCGGCCGTGCCGTGACCCCGCTCACGCGGGCCGAGCTCGACATCGCCGACGCGACCGCCTGCGCGAACGCGGTCGCTGGCCACGACGTCGTGCTCAACGCCGCCGCGTACACGGCCGTCGACGATGCCGAAACCCACGAAGACGCCGCCACGCTCATCAACGCGACGGGGGCCGAGAACCTGGCCCGGGCATCCGCCGCCGTGGGCGCCGTGCTCGTGCAGTATTCCACCGACTACGTTTTCGCCGGCGACGCCGCCAGCCCCTACCCCGAGCACACCCCGCTCGCCCCGGTGAGCGCTTACGGGCGGTCGAAGGCCGAGGGCGAACGGCGGGCGCGAGCGGCGCATCCGGAAGCCACGATCGTTCTGCGCACCGCCTGGTTGTATGGCGAACACGGGCCCAACTTCGTGAACACCATGATGCGCCTCTACCGCGAACGCGAGGGAGCGCTGACTGTGGTCAACGACCAGCACGGGCAGCCCACCTGGACTCGCGACCTCGCCGAACAGACGGTGCGGATGCTCGACGCGGGCGTTCGCTCGGGCACGCTGCACGGCACCAACGCGGGGGCCACCACCTGGTACGGGTTTGCTCGAGCGATCGTCGAAAACCTGGGCGGCGACCCTGCTACAGTCATGCCGACCGACAGCGCGCAGTTCGCGCGCCCCGCTCGACGCCCCGCCAACTCTGTGCTCGCACACGACGGGTGGGCACGCCTTGGCCTCACACCGATGCGACCCTGGCGCGCGGCGCTCGACGACGCCATGGCCCAGGGGGTGTTTACGTGAGCCTCACCACGCTACGAGTCGTACTCGACCAGGTCGGTGACCCCGTGCCCAGCGGCATCGGGCGCTACGCCCTCGAGCTCACGCGAGCGCTCATCGAGACGACACCCCGCGGGTGCGACGTTGCCGGCATCATCGCCTCATCACCGCCCTCGGAATACGCGCACATTGAACAGCAACTGCCCGGGCTCACTGAACTCTTCAAGAGCGCGCTCGACCATCGTCAGCTCGCCGCCGCCTGGCAACACGGCTTCACCCGGCTACCCGGCTCAGGCATGGTGCACGCCCCCAGCCTGTTCGCGCCGCTCTATCGGCACGACCGCGTCAACTCGCCCGGCGAGCAGGTCGTCGTCACCATTCATGACGCTGCGGCGTGGACGCACCCCGAGACCCTGCAGTCCCGAACCGTCGCCTGGACGAAGGCCATGGCGAAGCGCGCCGAACGCTATGCCGACGCTGTTGTCGTGCCAACCCACGCCGTTGCCGACGAGTTGCGCGACGTTCTCACCCTGGGCGACCGCATTCGCGTCATCGGCGGTGCAGTCAGCCCCTCGCTCGAACCTGGCCCGAGCAGCGACTCGCGCGCCGCCGCACTCGAGCTACCCGAGCGCTACGTTCTGGCGGTCGGCGAGCTCGAAAGACACAACGGCATGCACGATCTGCTGTGGGCATGGGCCGACCTGCACGCCCCCGACGTGCCGCTCGTTATCGCCGGAATGGGCAGCGATCGCCTCGCCGACCTTGAGCACCTCGCCCACCTCGAACCCGGGCGCATCATGCCCCTCGGCGTGCTCGGCGAGACCGACCTGGCCGTGGCCTACTCGCGCGCCTCGGTCGTCGTCGTGCCGAGTCTCGCGGGCAGCTCGGGCCTCGTCGCACTCGAAGCGATGAGCCTCGGAACCCCGGTCGTGCACTCCGACGCGCCCGCGCTGCTCGAGGTGTGCAGCGACGCCGGGGTCGTGGTTGCGCGCGATGACGCCGCCGGGTATCCGCGCCGGCTGGCCGATGCGCTGCGCTCGGTGCTCGACGACTCCGAACTCGCCGCGGGGCTCCGTGTGCGGGGCCGCGACCGCGCGGGGGCGTACAGCTGGCGCGACTCAGCCGAGAAGACCTGGCAGTTGCACGCCGACCTGTAGGCGAGCATCCGGAACCAAGAAGTGTGCCCTGTCTGAGCCCGGGGTCCGGGGCTTGTGGCTTGTGGCCTGCGGCTAAGCCCAACCCTCGCTCGGCTCATGAGCTGCCGTGCTGACTAGGGCGTCGGGGTCTGCGTCGGGGTCGGCAGGGGCGCGACCGCCT
>JBBRWT010000142.1:0-5037 GCA_038249035.1 Actinomycetales bacterium | reverse complement strand
GCTGACGTGCCAGTTGGCCATGCCGAGCGCCTCGATGGCGAGCCCCGCGTCACGATCGCCGAAACGATGCCCGAGCGTGCGCGGCGAGCCCCACCGTGTGATGTCGGGCTCGAGCGCCGGGCCGCTGGTGTCGTCAAACACTACGGCGGTCACCGCGGTGCCGGCCGGCACTGCGCCCTCGGCGTCGAGCGTGCGACCAAGGTAGACACGCAAGGCTTCAGCGGGCGCGGCCGACCACGGCAGTAGCGCGAGGGCGGGGGCGCTGGCCGCATCCGTGCTCACGGCCAGCAACACCTCGCCCCGCCACAGCGCGACGATGCGCGATGTCGGGTCGGCAGCGAGCTCGTCAAACAACGCCGGGCGCTCGCGCGACTCATAGTCACGGTCAATGCGGTAGCGCGAGAGCGGCAGGCTCTGGGTGAGCGAACGGGGCATCGAGACCTCTCAACGGCAGATCGGAGTGCGTTCCGACGCGTGGCGCACGGCCGCGACGGGCATGCGGCGACCTACCCTGTGGGTATGCCCCGCCGATCGCCTCTCACTCTAGCCGCGCTTGCCACGTCGGCCGTCGTCGGCCTCGACGTGACGCACGCGGCACCGCTCGGAGGTACGGGCGGCGAGGTCGACTCCGCGCTGCTGAGCACGCGCGACGGCCGCACGCTCGTGATTCGAGTTCCGCGCTCTGCCGCGGCCGAGAGCGAG
The DNA here is from genome assembly GCA_038249035.1 of Actinomycetales bacterium. GTDB lineage: Bacteria > Actinomycetota > Actinomycetes > Actinomycetales > Microbacteriaceae > Microcella. The sequence continues at coordinate 4,335 of JBBRWT010000142.1, read as the reverse complement.
CAGTCGGCTGACCTCGTGGCGATCAGGGCGCTCAGCGACGGGGTGCGAGCACGACTGCCGTTCGGTGTGCCGCGCATGCTCGGGCAAGCACCGGTCGACGGAACGCGAGCGATCGTGTCAGAGTTCGTCGACGGCACTCCCCTGCGTCTCGACCGCATCACTCCGGGCATCGCCGCCTCGATCGGCCAAGCTGTCGCCGCGATTCACGCCCTGCCCACGAGCGTTGTCGCCGACGTGGGTCTGCCGCAACTGCGCGCAATTGATGTCATGCGTGAGGCCGTCACCACACTCGACCGCGCTGCCGCCACGGGCCTCGTGCCCGCCGCACTGCTGCGCCGCTGGGAGGGCGCCGCCGAAGACTCGGCACTCTGGCAGTTCACCCCCACCGTCATCAACGGCTCACTGAGTGCCGCGTCATTTCTCGTGGTCGGCGACTCGGTCACTGGCCTGCTCGGCTGGGCGCGGCTGCAAGTCGGCGACCCCGCGCGTGACCTGTTCTGGATGCTCGGCTCAAGCGACCCGAACGTGCCCGAGACTGCCTTCGACGCGTATCACCAGTCTCGGGGCATCCACGACCGCGAGGTGGGGCGGCGCGCGGTGTTCGCGGCCGAGCTGGAGCTCGCCCGCTGGCTGCTGCACGGCACCGAGCGGCGCTCGACCGAGATCGTCGACGACGCCGTGGGAATGCTGCACGCTCTGCTCGATCGCGTGAGCGGCGACCTCACCAACCCGCTCGCGGCCGAAGTCGCGCCCGCCGCCGGTCTCGATGAGATTGACGAGATGCTCGAGCGCGGGGCACCGCGCTCACCCGGCTCGGCGTACTAGGCGCGAGCAGCGCGCGACGCCTCGTTCTGCTCGGGGTCCTTAGCGCGAGAAGCCCGTGACGCCTCAACGAGGGCCGCGAACAGCCGCAGGTCGTTGGGCGATTCTTCGGGGTGCCACTGCACCGCGACTCCGAAGGTCATGCCGTCGATGTCGACCGCTTGAATGATGCCGTCATCGCCACGAGCACTGACGGTGAGCCCCGGCGCGAGGTGATTGATGGCCTGATGGTGGTAGCTCTTCACTGCGAGGCTGACGCCGAGCATCCCCGCAATGCGCGTACCGGACTCGGTGACCACCGGGTTCTCGGCGAACGTCGCGTCGCCGTAGCTGTAGCGAGTCGAGCCGAGAACATCGGGAAGATGCTGCACGAGCGTGCCGCCGAGGGCCACGTTGAGCACCTGCAGCCCGCGGCAAATGCCGAGCAAGGGTAGGTCGCGCGCAATTGCCGCGCGCACGACCGCGATCTCCCAGGCATCGCGGTCGGGGCGCGGTGCGTCGTTTTCAGGATGCGCGAGCTCGCCATACAGCGCGGCATCAACGTCTTTGCCCCCGGTGAGAATGAGCCCGTCAATACCGTCGAGCACACGGTCGACAGCCTCGGGCGTCGGAGGTTGCGGGGGCAGGCCGACCACGGCTCCCCCGGCTGCGATGACGCAGTCGGTATAGACCTTGGGCAGCACAGCGGCCGGGCGATCCCACAGGCCCATGACCGTCGGCTCAAGGTAGGTCGTGAGGCCGATAAGGGCGGTCACGCGGCGTCGCCCGCTGTGTTGCCCACATTGTTGCCAGCGGTGTCGCCCCCCGCATCGCCGTGCGTCTCGCCCTGCGTCACGCCCTGGGTGTCGCCTTCCAGCGGGCCGGCGTTGAGCCGCACAATGATGGCGCGGCTACGGTGTAGCGCCCGAACGAGTTCCGGCTGGCGGATGCCGAGCTCTTGGCTCACGTCGCTGTAAGTGCGGCCTTGCAGCAGCACGCCGGTGGCGGCGGCCTGCAGGTCGTGCGGCAGTCGGGCGATCGACGCCTCGAGGTCGGCCGCGGTGAGTGCGGCGACGAGGTGCTCGCGGTGCGCATCCTCAGCATCGATCACATCGAGGTCAAAGTCATCTGCGCGCATCGTCGACTCCGGTTCGGTCAAGGTAGTGGATGGGCGATGCTCGGGGGCGACAGAAGCGGTAGCCGCCCCCGAGCATCGGAGTGCAATCAGCCGGTCAAGACGCGAAGTCTTTCACCAGTTGCTCATTCTCTTTCTTGTTGATGAGGGCCACCACGTAGCCGATCAGCAGCGACAGGAACGGCAGCAGCACGAGGAACCAGCCCAGGGGGTTGAGCAGCCACGCGCTTTCAGGTAGCGACGGGTCGACACCGTCGGGCACCGTGCCGGCCAGCAGGTTGAAGCGCGACATGAGCAAGTACAGGCCCATACCGAGCAGCACGATGGAGAGCGCCGGGGCGATTTTGGTCGACCAGACGTTGCCGCCCTCGTGTGTCATGAAGTAACGGATCACCGCAAGGCTCACGAGAATCTCAACCAGCACAATGGCGATGACCGTGATCGAGCTCATCCACGAGAACAGGTTCGCAAACGGGTCGAGCCCCGCGACGGCGAAGATGATCATGACCAGCGCCGCGAGCGCTGACGTGAGGATGACGCCATTGACCGGAGCGCCAGCCTTGTTGGTCTTGGCCATTGCCTGCGGCAACACGCCGCCACGCCCGAGGGCGAAGAAGTAACGCGACGCCGCATTCTGGAACGCGAGTAGGCCGGCGAAGAGGCTCGTGATGACGAGAATTCCCATGGCGACCGTCAGCCACGAGCCCACGTACTGGTCGGTGAGGCCGAAGAGCACTCCGGCGGGGTCGGCGAGGCCTCCTGACAGCTCGATGACCTTGTCGGCTACCTGCGATGCGCCCATGCCGGTCACCATGGCGAATGACACCAGCGCGAAGAGAACGCTGATAATTCCGATCGAGACGTAGGTGGCAATGGGTACTGTGCGCTTGGGGTCTTTCGCTTCTTCGCCATAGATCGCGGTGGCCTCAAAGCCGATGAAGCTCGCGAACGCGAAGGCGAGGGCGATGCCCGCCGTACCTGCGAAGCCGCCCGCGAAGATCTCGGCGGGGTTGAACGAGGCGCCGAAGTTCCAGCCCTCTGGTCCGCCGTTGGCGAGGATGGCGACGGCAGCGACAATGAGCACGAGCAACTCAAGGACGAGCATGACGCCGAGCACTTTGGCTCCCACGTCGACGCTCAGCAGCGACAGTGCCGAGACGATCACCCAGACCAGCAATGACCAGACGTACCACGGCAGGTCGAGGCCGAACCCGGCAGCAAATCCCGAAACGACGACGCCGAAGAAGCCGTAGATGGCGAGCTGAATCGTGACGTAAGCGACGAGCGCGGCGAAGGCTGCAGCGACGCCCGCGTTAACGCCCAGGCCTTTGCCGACGTAGGCGAAGAATGCGCCCGAGTTGGTCATGCTGCGGCTCATGGTCGCGTAGCCGACCGAGAAGATCAGCAGGGTGATGCCGACAGCGAGGTAGGCGCCGGGCACGGCCGCACCATTGCCGAGGAGCATGGCGACGGGCACAGCGCCCGTGATGCCGATGAGCGGGGCCGAAGCGGCCACAACGAAGAAGACGATGCCGAGAACTCCGAGTCGCCCTGGTCTCAGGGTCGATGCGGGGGCCGAGGTTGGGGTGTCAGTCATGAATCCATAACTCCTCTTTGAGTTGGGGTGAATCGTTCGTATCAAAACGACCTGGCATAAGAGTGGTGCACCTGCGCGCGCGCGTCAAGCAGAATCACGGATGATCGGCGATCGGGAGGGCATCCGGAATTGCCTATCGTTTGTTCACGAATGATTCTGTAGCCTGTCACTCATGGCGAACCCCACCGGATTTTTGGCCCCGAAGACTCCCAGCGGCAAAAGCGCGATCGTGCCCGACATGCCCTGGTATTACTCGGGCACGCTGCTCACCGCCGAATACCGCACCGACCCGGCCAACGTCGCGGCCCTGCTGCCCGACGGTGTCGAGCTGGCCGACGACGACCCGGGAGCCGTCGCGCTCGTCTGGGCCGACTGGCAGTCGTGCAGCGCGTCAGGCGCCGAACTGCTCGACCCCGTGCGCTCGCAGTACCTCGAGACCTTCGCCGTCGTGCGCTGCCAGAAAGACGGCGTCACCTACACGCGCTGCGTCGCCATCTGGGTGACGAAAGACTTCGCGATCGGCCGCGGCTGGTTTCAGGGCTACCCGAAGAAGCTCGGCTCGATGGCGGTCACTCGGGTGTTCAACGTCGGTAAGGCGTCACCGCGCCTCGCGCCCGGGGCGAAGCTCGGCGCCTCGCTCGCGGCCTACGACCACCGCCTCGCCTCGCTCGTCGTGACGCTGCGCGAACCCAGCGAATCGAACGGATTCGTGAACGGCCACGCGATGCTGCATTCACGGTGGATGCCCTCCATCACTCCCGGCGCCGGCAACAGCCTCGACCAGCTCATCACCATGAGCACG
>JBBRWT010000141.1:0-5047 GCA_038249035.1 Actinomycetales bacterium | reverse complement strand
GTGAACGTGACCGTGAGTGGTCGCGCGCTGGCCGCCGAATGGGTCGAGCGCGTGCCGATGGCGCCCGGCTACGCCGGGCCGGGTCGATTGCGCGAGGTCACCGCGACGCGCCCGGGCACGATCGGTTACCGCTACTGGCCCGCGCGCCGCGGTCTCGTTACCGTCGGACCCCTCATCATCGAAGACCGCGACCCCTTCGCCCTCGCGCTGCGGGTCACCGACACCCGTGCGGTGGTCGCGCAACTCGTGCTTCCCGCGGTCACGCCGTTGCCCGCCGGGCCCGTTCCCGATCCGTCGACGGAGGCAGGGCCGCGCACGGCACGCTCGCGCGAACGTGCCGACGACGATGTGGTGACCCGTGAGTATCGCAATGGCGATGCGCTGCGCCGCGTGCACTGGCGCGTCACGGCCCGGCAGGGCGAGCTCATGGTGCGACAAGACGAGCCGCAGGCGGGCCCCCACGCGCGCCTTCTCGTCGACTCACAGTCACTCGGCTATCGCGATGCGATGCTGGTGCGCGACACCCTCGCCCGCAACCAGCGAACGTCGTCGAGCGCCACCTTCGAGTGGGTCGTGCGCATGGCCGCTTCGGCCGCCGTGCACGTGGCCGAGCGCGGCTACACGGTCGAGCTCGTGACGCCCACGAGCCGAGTGGCTGACGCTCCTGTCGCCGATGGGCCCGTAGGCGACGTGTTGGGCGAACTCGCGTTGCTGTCGCTCGGCGCCCGCGGCGGCGACCTCGATGAGCAGTCGGCGGGCGGGGCGCCGCCGGTCGTCGCGATCGCGGGTGCTCCCGACGAGCAGACGATGCGCTGGATGCTCGCGCAGCGTTCGCTCCGCGCGCCCGCCGTCATTCTGCTCGCCGGGCCGCCCGCCGCGGCCGTGCGTGACGACGGGTCGCTCGACCCCGACCCGGTGCGGGATTCCTTCGAGCGCGCCGGCTGGGCCGTCGCGCGCGTGTCGATCCGCCGCACGCCCGACGAAGCGTGGCTCGCCCTGCTGGGCGAGCAGGTCGGCGCAGTGCCCGACTGGGCGATACCCGCGGTGGTGGGTCGTGGTTGACCACGCGGCAGTGCGCGATGCTGGCCCGCGCGGGCGCGCCGCAGGCGCTAGTGCCGTGCGCCCTGCGACTCGGTCGACGCTCGCCCTGAGTGGCGCCGCGCTGCTCGCCGTGGCGGCCGCATCAACGGCGTTCCGGGTGATCCTCGACGAGGGCTTGTGGGGGCCGGCCGTGCTACTGGTGGCGAGCGCCGCCATTGGTGCCGCCGCGGTCGTGCGGCGATTCGTGCGCCGGTGGACTGCCGTGTGGGCCGCGGCGGGCGCCCTGCTCGGCGCGCTCCTCGCGCTCACCGTGCTGTTCGCCGCAGACACAGCCCTGCTGGGCATTGTGCCCATACCCGGCACCGCGACGCGATTCGCCGAGCTCATTGCCGCCGGTGAGCTGTCGATTGCGGAGCAGTCGATTCCGGCGGCGGCCGACGACGGCATCCGGTTCCTGATGGCATCGGGCGTGGCCGCTCTGGCCATCGTTGTCGATGGCGTGCTCGTGCATGGGCGGCGACCGGCGTACACCGCTGTTCCCTTGCTCGCGATTCTTGCCGTGCCAATCATCCTGGCACCGGGAATGTTGCCCGTACTTGCGGTACTCGCCACCGCCGCCGCGTTTTTGCTCATGCTGGCGTTGCACCGCCCTGCCGCGAGCGGGGGGGCTGCTGCCGCGGGGCGCGCGATCGTGGTGGCGGCGGGGGTGCTCGTGGCCGCGCTGCTCGTACCGCCGCTGCTACCGCCGGTCGTCGCCGGTGCGGCCCTGCCCGGCACCGGCCTGGTCGGACTCGTGACGGGCGTCAACCCCGTGCTCGAGCTCGGCAACGACTTGCGGCGCGATAGCCCGATCGAGGCACTGCGGTACACGACCGATGCCGACGGGGGGCTTTACTTGACGCTCTCGCACTTGGCCGACTTCGAAGGTCAGTCAGTTCAACCTGTCATCGGCGGTTCGGCAACCGCGGTCGATCGTGTCGGCCCACCACTCTGGCTTGGCGATGAGGTGGCCACGAGCACGTCACGTACGAGCATCCAGTTGCAAAATGTGCGCTCGCGCTGGGTGTCGTTGCCATCTGCTCCGGTCGAGATCGCAGGGCTTTCGGGTGACTGGGTCGTCGACCCCGAGGGCGTCACGGTGAGTACCGTCGAGGGCACCTTTCGCGGCGGCGCGTACGACGTCGTGAGCCTCATTGCCGAGCCGACGCCGCTGCAGTTGCGCGCCGCGACCGTCACCGCAGGCGGGCTCGACCGCTATCGGGCTGTGCCGCCCGAGCTCGACCCCATCGTCGCGGCGACGGCGGCAGAGGTCGCGGCGGGTGCCGAGGGCCCGTCGCCCTACGATCAGGCTCTCGCGCTGCAGCGCTTCTTCACGGGCGGCGACTTCGTGTACTCAGAAGATGCGCCCGTTGAGTTCGGCTACGACGGCACGGGGGCCGAGATCGTGTCGGTCTTTCTCGAGGTGCGGGCCGGCTACTGCGTGCACTACGCCGCGGCGATGACTCTCATGGCCCGCACGTTGGGCATTCCCGCTCGCATCGCCGTTGGGTTTCTTCCCGGGTCGCGCAACCCCGACGTTCCGAGCGAGTTCGTCGTGAGTACGGACGACTTGCACGCCTGGCCTGAGCTGCACTTCGACGGGCTGGGCTGGGTGCGTTTCGAGCCGACGCCGTCGCGCGGTGCCGTGCCGTCGTACGCGACCGACAGTGTGCCGGCGCCGGGGGAGGAGCCCGCGATCGATCCCGTAACGGGGCAGCCCATCGAGCCCTCTGCCCAGCCCACCACCCCCGCCGCGCCCGATGCGACGGGGTCGCCCGAGACTCCTGCCGACGGCAACGCAAATGGCGTTGACCCGCTCGATCTGATTGATGGTGGCTCTGACGGCACGCTCGATGGGCCGTCTGCGTCTGGCTCACTGGCTCAGGGCACGGATGCCCGACTGCTGGCCGCACTGCTGCTCGCTGTACTCGTGCTGTTGCTCGCAGTGCCGGGTGTCTGGCGCGCCCGCCGCCGCGCCGTTCGCCGCCGCTCGCCAGACGTACTTGACCGCTGGCGCGAACTGCGCGACACGGCGCGCGACCTGGGGCTGTCAGCCGACGAGACGAGCACGCCGCGGGCGCTCGCGGCGTCGTGGGCGGGCGCCGTAGTTCTCGGCGGTACCGCGTTGCCCGCTTCGGGCCGGACTGCCGTCGTCGAGCTCGAGCGCGTGCTGGCGGCGCTGGAGGCCCGGGCATACGCGCAGCCCTCCGCGGCGGTCGAGGCCCCCAGCATCGATGGTTTGCTCGTGGCGCTTCGAGCCGCCTGCCCCCCTTGGCGCCGAATGCTCGCGGTCGTTGCCCCCGCATCTTTGCTCGATCGCACGCCGGCCGACGAGCGCCTGCTCACGGAGCCGCTGAGCTTCACAACCTAGGCTGAAGCGGTGTCTACCCTCGTCTCGCTGGTGATCCCTGTGCGCGATGCGGCGAGCGCGAAGAGTCGTCTTGCCGCCGACGGTGGTATTGACGCGGATGCTCGGCGCGCATCCTTCGCCGCTGCGATTGCGCTCGACACGGTGTCGGCTGCCCGCGCTGCCCGCAACGTCGGTGAGCTGATCGTGGTCGGGTCGCTGTCAGCCCTGATCGACGGGGTGCGGGTGATTGACGACCCCGGGTTGGGGTTACTCGTGGCGATCGGCGCGGGCTTGTCGGCGGCTGATCCAGCTGCTCCGAGCGCCGTCTTGCTCGGCGACCTGCCGGCATTGCAGCCGCAAGACCTTGATGCCGCACTCGTCGCGGCGAGCGAGCATCACTGGTCATTCGTGCCCGACGCCGATGGCGACGGCACGACGCTGGTCGTGGCATCGGCCGGGCTGCCGCACTCGCTGCGCTTCGGGCTGGGCTCTGCCGATCTACACCGCGACGCGGGCTATGTCGAGCTCGACGTGCCCGAGCGCTCGGGCCTGCGCCGCGACGTCGACACACTCGACCAGCTCGCCGCCCTCGTGGCCATGGCAGACGCGGGTGCCGTGTTGATTGGGCCACACACGCGGGCTCTGCTCTGACCGCGCTCTGCTTCCGCACCCGCAGCCACCCACCGCCCAGGGTCTGCTCGAGGCCAGCGAGTTCCGATCCATCCCACACCGCGGATTATGAAGAGCCAGATTACTCAGCGAGGCTTCGAGACCTTCTATAGAAGGTGGCGCGGGACATGCCGAAATCGCGGGCGACCTGCGCTGCAGGCTCTCCGGACTCAACGAGGCGCATCGCACTTCGAACCTGGCTGTCGGTAACACGACGGGGCCGGCCGCCGAGGTCTTTGCCGGCGGCGCGTCGTTTGCTGATTGAGTCGATGATGCGTTCGCGTTTGATGTCGTGTTCCATCTGAGCCAGTGCAGCCATGATCGTGAACAGCATCGAACCCATGGGTGTGGCCGTGTCAACGTCGCCGCCGCCGAGGTTCAGCACGCGCAAGCCGGCTCCGCGGTCACGGAGTGCTTGGGCAAAGTCGAGCATGTTCTGGGTTGAACGTCCGAGGCGGTCCAGGGTGGTGATGACGAGCGTGTCGCCAGCCTCGAGTGCGTCGAGCGCGCGGTCGAACTGCGGTCGTGACGCACGAGCGCCTGAAACCCCCTGGTCGACGTACAGGTCATCGCGCCTTACACCAGCGGTAAGAAGGTCTGATATCTGCCGATCCGTGGACTGTGGCCGGGTTGATACGCGGGCGTATCCGATTAACTTTGTCACGGCGCTCCAGGTGTCTCATAACTAACGGTGAATACCAAGATCCAATCACAATGTAACGACACATAGTTATGAGAATTGTCGACCCTCGAAACTCCGCTCATCGCGTTTCCTGGCTCGGGTGCTGGTCGAGACGCCTCATATCTCTAGGGCGGCCTCAGGCGGTCGTCGCAACAGAGGGTTCTGGTGGGTTCGAGAGTAGCTTCTCGAGAGCGTTAGCTGGGGTGATTCCGTCGAGGGTTTTCCGCGGTCGCTGGTTGAGTTCAGTGGCGACCTCGAGGAGGCGT
>JBBRWT010000140.1:0-5098 GCA_038249035.1 Actinomycetales bacterium | reverse complement strand
CGGTCGCAGGCCCCAAGCAGCTCGACGCGAAACACCCCACCGTTATTGCCGGCTACGGCGAGACCGTGACGCAGTGGGGGGCTTCAATCGCGATCGCCGAGCGCGAACTCGACCAAGCGCAGCATGACCGCACGAGCGACGTGCTCGCCGTGGGCGAGGCCGCGCTGCTCGTGCGCCGCAGCGTGTACAACGCCGTCGAGGGCTTCGACCCGGCGTTGACGACCGTCGATGCTGCACTCGATCTCTGCGTGCGCATCCGTTTGGCCGGTCATCGCGTGATCGGAGTGCCCCAGGCACGCGTCTTCGTGCACGAGAGCACGGCCGTTGCCGCCCGCTCGGGCGCTGCCCCGCGGGCGGTGACGCTACGCGTACTGGCCCGCCTGCGCCGCACGGCGCAACTGCACCGCCGCCTGACCTACGCGCCAGCGATCACGGTGCCCGTGCACTGGCTCAGCCTGGTGCCGATCGCCGTCGTGCGTGCCCTCGGGCAACTGCTGCGCAAACGGCCCACCTTCGTGGGCGCAGAGTTTACGGCGGCCCTTGCCGTCGCGTTCTCGGGCGGGGCCGTACCGAGCGCTCGTCGTCGCCTGGCTCGTGGGCGCACTCTCGGCTGGGGTGCGATCACTGCGCTGCGCATGCCGCCCGACGACGTGCGCCGGCGCCGCGCGATCGCGCGAGACGCCGTGGTGAGCGCAAAAGAAGACGACCGTCGGCCCCGCCCCGACTTCGTGCCGGGGGGCGCCGCCGTCGTCGCGCTCACCGCTGCTGTCGGTGCCTTCGCCTTCGCCCCGCTCATCGGAGCCCCGGCGCTACTCGGCGGCGCCCTCGCCCCGCTCGCGCCCGATGTGCCAACGCTCATCGCCGGTCTCGAGCGCACGAGTGCGGGTGCCGCTGACCCGTTCGCTTTCGTGCTCGCCTTGCTCGGCCTGCTCACTCCGTGGCAACCCTCGCTCGTGCTCGTCGTGCTGTGGTTCACGGCCCTACCGCTGGCGGCTCTCGGTGCCTGGTGGGCCGCAGCCGCCCTCGTGCGCCGCCCCGGCCCCGCCGCGATTGTCGCCGTGCTGTGGGCGCTGTCGCCGGCTCTGATCGTGGCCCTCACCCAGGGTCGCCCGGCCGCCGTGATCGCCCACTTGGCCCTGCCCTGGCTCGTGGCGAGTGCCGCGCGCGCCCCGCGTTCGTGGAGCGCAACGGCCGTCGCGGGCCTCACCGCCGCCGTTGTCGTCGCCTGCGCCCCCAGCCTGCTGCCGGCCCTGCTGGTCGCCTGGATCGTGTGGATGCTCGCCAACCCTCGTCGACTCGGCAGACTTCTGACACTGCCGGTTCCGACCGCTGCTCTGCTCGCGCCGCTCGTGTACGACCAATTTGTGCGCGGCACGCCGCTCGGAATGCTCGCCGACCCTGGCCTGCCCGCCGCCCTCGGTGTGGCGTCGCCCACCGGGCTGTTGCTCGGTTGGCCCGACCTGTCGCTCGTGCTCACCCCGGTGAGTGTGCTGCTGCCCGGCGTATCGACCACCGTCATCGCTGGGATGCTCGCAGCCCTTCTGGCGCCCCTGCTCGTGCTCGCGCTGGTGGGGCTCGCGTTGCCCGAGGGGCGGCGCGGCATTGTGCCGCTCGTACTCGGGGCTCTCGGGCTCGTCACCGCGTGGGCCGTGTCAGGCGTCTCGGTCATCGTCGCCGGAGGGCAAACCGTGCCGCTCGACGTCGGGCCGGCGCTCAGCCTGGCTGGCATCGGTCTCGCACTCGCGGCAGGAATCGGTCTCGATGCCCTGCGAGCATTCGATCCGCTACGCCGGGGCACTGCGACCTATGGCCCTGTGACTTCTGGCGCCGCGAGACGAGGAGTCGGCGTGCTCGCGGCGGCGCTCGGGCTGGTCGCAGTGCTCGGCGCCGGTGTCGCGGTGGCCCCAGCCCTCGTAGCGGTGGTGACGGGTACGGCGCCTGTCGCCGCGGGCGAGCCCCGCACCTTGCCCGCCATCGTGGCCGCCGAGGCGCAGAACGATCCTGCTATCGGCACGATCGTGCTCACACTCGTCGAGGGTGGGCTCGCCGCCCGCATCGACCGCGGTGCGGGCGTCACCCTCATCGAGCAGCGCACCATCGTCAACACTGCGGCACTCGACCCCGACGCGGTGGCGAGCTCAGTCGCCGAACGCACCAAACTCGCCGAGCTCGTCGGCAATCTCGCCGCCCCCAGCGGCCGCGACGTCACAGAAGCCCTTGACGCTCTCGACGTGCGCTTCGTGCTGCTCACGTCGCCGGCCGCGGGTGCCTCCGGCGCTGCCGGCACTAGTGCTACGGGCGCCTCCGGCGCTGCCGCTGAGTCCGTCACCGCTGCCCTCGACGGCAACGTTGTATTGACGCCGATCGGCAATGCCGACGCGGGCAGGCTGTGGCGCGTCGTGCCTGCTGACGACGTGAGTGCTGCGACGGCGGCACGCCCGCCGAGCACTCCGATCGTGCTCGGAGTTCAGCTGGGCATCCTGGCCCTGACGCTGTTGCTCGCTGTGCCGACCAGCCTGCGGCCACGCCGCAGCCGCAGTGACGGCCGCGCCGACGACTCGCCCGCGCCGACGTTCGAGGCCGGTGACGACGATGACTGACGAGATGCGGCCGCCTCCCGAGACCTTGCCGCCCGAGACCCTGCCGCCCGAGACCCCGCCACCCGACGCCACGCTGCCACCCGAGTCCGCGCATCCGGCGACCACCCCGGCGCGCCCACCGCGCGGGCGACTGCTGCTGGCCGCGGGCGGTCGCGCATCCCTAGCCCTTATTGCCGCCGCGTCGGCCGCCGCGCTCGCCGCCGGGGTGCTTCTCGTGCCGGGGCCAACACTTGCACCGACCGTCCTCGCGTTGGCGGTGACCCCCGACCGCTCAGACCAGTCACTCGTGTGTGCCGGCGGCGCACTGGGGCTGACTCGGGGCGAAGACCCGCAGGTGACTGTCGTCGCTGGCCCCCGCCGCCTCAGCGCGGGCGCCGGCCTTGTCGAAACTGAGCTGACAACAAGCGATGCCATCGACGGTGGCGCCGGGGTTGTTACTCTGCCGCGCGACGCGCCTGGTGACGCGCTTGCGGCGAGCGAGAGCGTGCGCGCCGATACCCCCGAGGTCAGCGGGCTTGCCGCTGCCGAGTGCCTCACGGCCGCCCGCACGGCCTGGCTCGTCGGCGGTGCGACGACCGTGGGGCGCACAACGTGGATCGTGCTCAGCAACGCCGACGCGGTCAACGCGGCCGTCGATCTGCAACTCTGGGGCGACGCCGGCCCCATCCAGGCACCCGGAACCTCGGGCATCATCGTCGCCGCGGGAGCGCAACGCATCGTGCCGCTCGCGGGCCTCGCCGTCAACGAACCCTCGCCCGTCGTGCGCGTCACGAGCACCGGCGGATCGGTGGCAGCCACCCTGCAGACCTCGATCGTGCGCGGCCTCACGCCCAGCGGAATCGCCATCGTCACGCCACTCGGCGAGGCTGCCGTGCGCCACGTGATTCCGGCACTTCCGGTCATCAACAACCAGGCCACGCTCGAGAGCTCGACGATCGACGGAGGCGTCGACGGCCTGCCCGCATTGCGACTACTCGCCCCCGGCGATGAGAACGCTGACGTCACGGTGACCCTCGTGCCGCAGCAGGGCGCACTCGGTCTCGTCACCCAGCTGACTCTTGAGGCGGGATTCGTGCTCGACTTGCCCTTCACCGAGCTTGCCGATGGCGAGTACGGCGTCATTGTCGAATCGACCGTACCCATCGTTGTCGCCGGCCGAGCGAGCGCCGCCGGCAGCACGACTTTCGGCTCGACTGCCGACGTGGCCGCTGACGTCGAGTGGTTTACGCCGAGCCCCGCACTCGCCGCGGGATCAGACGTGCTCGTGGCCGTCGCGCCGCTCGGAAACGGTCAGGCGGCACTGCTGCATCTGCTGGCTCCCGACGGCGGCGCCGAGGTGACGATCGACGGCGTGCCGGTGACGGTTCCGCCCGGTGCGGTCGTGGCCGTGCCCTCAGCGGCCAATGCCGGGGTGCTCATCAGCACCACAGGAATTCTGTATGCCAGCGTCACCTACCGAGGCGACGGACTGCTCGCGAGCTCGCGCGTGCTCCCGCCGCCGAGCGCGAGCGGCGCGCTCACCGTCTTCCCGAACTAGCAGCCGGCCAGTGCCGAGCGAGCTATTTCAGCTCACCAGTGACGAAAGCGGTCGGGCGCGAGATCCCACGGCTCTTTGCCGATCAGCTCGCCGACAGCGCGAAAGACGCAACTCTCGACCATGAGCCGTCGATGCCAGTCGTCGTCGCGGTGCAAGCGGCTCATACGCTCGATCGGGATTCTGTAGAGCACCACCAGGCTCTCGTTGACGACAACGCGCCAGCGCGCCACACCGCGAACTCCCGGGGGCTGGTCGGGCATCGGCACGACCTCGATGTGCAGATTCGCGAGCTCGTCGGGCCACAGGTCGACCAGGTACTCGGCCGTCGATTGCACGGTCGTCTCGAACAAGCCGCGGCGGGTGTGGGCGAGCGGAAGATGCGGCCCCGTCACGGGCGAGCGACCCGTGCGGCCGTGACGGGCACGCGCACGCGCACTCGGCTGCCTGCTTGGCTGCCGACTCACGTGTGCCACGCGCTCAGCCTAACGCCGCACAGTCGCACCCCCGTTCTATGCTGAGAGCACGATGACCGGTCGACCGTGCAGCAAGGTCGCGTGCAGCGAGCCCGCCGCCCGCACGCTCACTTACGTGTACGCCGACTCCATGGCCGTGCTCGGTCCCTTGAGCGCCCGGCCCGAGCCGCACAGCTATGACCTGTGCGAGCGGCACTCCGAGCGGCTCTCGGCCCCCAACGGCTGGCAGATCGTGCGCTACAGCGCCCTCGGCGAGGTCGGCTAAGCGCCCGGTAGCCTTACCGCGTGACCTCCACACCTGATCTCTCAGCATTTATCAAGGCCTACGACGTTCGCGGGCTCGTCGGCTCTCAACTCACCGACCAGGTCGTCGAGGCCCTCGGCGCCGGCTTCGCCGATGAAATGGGTGGCGAGGTCGGTGCTACCGGCCTCGAGATCGCCGTGGGCCACGACATGCGCGACAGCTCTCCGGGCTTCGCGGCCGCCTT
>JBBRWT010000139.1:0-5149 GCA_038249035.1 Actinomycetales bacterium | reverse complement strand
GAGTACAGCGAGTCTAGCCGAGGCTGGTCTGCCCGCAAGGGGCACCGTCAAACGGAGATGCAGAACCTGTCAGCGCGCGATCGCGAGCGAGCATCCCGAACCGGAGTTTCTACCGCTGCCCCTCGGTCACTTGCGTGATGGCGCGCAGCATGTCGGCGAGTTCGCTCCGCCGCTTCGGGTCAAGGCTCGAGGTGATCGTGCGCTCGTGGTCGTTGAAGGTCGGAAACAGCGTGCTCATGAGCGTGCGCCCCGCGGGGGTCATGGTCACGTTCACGAGCCGGCCATCTTTGTCGCTGCGCTCGCGCTTTAGGTAGCCCTTGACCTCGAGGGTGCCGAGCACGCCCGTCAGCGTGGCTTTAGAAAAGCCGCCTTCGTCGGCGATTTGGCGCGTTTCGATGGGCTCCCAGATCCAGGTGACCCAGAGCACGACGAAGGCTGTCCACGAGAGGCCCGTTGCGGCGAGCACGCTGCGTTCAAGGTAGTTGCGGGTGGCGTTGGCGGCGCGAAACAGGTTCGAGACCACGGCCATCGCTTCGAAATCGAGCGGGAGGGCGCCAAGCTTGCCCGCGACCTGTTCTTCGGTCTCGGCAAGCGTGTGCGGACTCGGCACCGGGGTTCTCCTTCGAACGCTGTGATTCTTGAACTCTGCGATCGCCGAGCTCTGCAATCTGTTGCCCCCATCCTCACCCATCGACACCCAATCAACCTTGAGGCTCGACGTGCGCGCCGAAGTTCGTTAGCATCCGAACAAATCGCTTCTCACGAAAGCAGGCGCCCCATGTCGACGACGACAGACCTCACCCTCGCTGATCTCGATCTCTTCGCCGATGGCGCCCCGTGGCGCGTGTTCGACGAGTTGCGCGCGACGCCCGGCCTGCACTTCTCAACCGAAGACGTGCCGAACCACGGCTTCTGGTCGGTCGCGCGCTATCACGACATCGTCAAGGTGTTGCGCGACACCGAGACCTTCACGTCGACCAAGTTCACGAACCTCGAAGAGGTCGACCCCGACATGCAAGACCAGCGCCGGTCGCTGCTCGAGACCGACGGTCTACGTCACCGCGCGCTGCGCCGAATGTTGCAGGGCGAGTTCACGCCGCAGGCGGTGGCGAAGTACGAGACCTTCTTGCGCGGCATTACCGCGACGACAGTGGATGCTGCGCTCGCGAAAGGCGAGTTCGATTTCGTTGACGAAGTGAGCGCCGACTTTCCGATCCGCGTGCTTGCCCGGCTTCTGGGTGTGCCTGACAGCGACACGGGCCAGCTCATCGAGTGGGGCAACCGCATGGTGGGCAACACCGACCCCGAGCACGCCGACGTGCTCATTGGCTCGGCCGACAGCGACGAGTACCGGCACGTGCCGTTCCGCTCACCGGCGGCGATTGAGGTCTATGAGTACGGCCGGCACCTCGCCGCAGAACGCCGCGGCAAGGGCGGCACCGACCTCATCACACTGCTCGCCGACGGCGTGCCCAGCGACGGCGTGTCGCTCAGTGAACACGAGTTCAACACGAACTTCTTGTTGCTCGTCGTCGCCGGCAACGAGACCACGCGCCACACGATCACGCACTCGATGAGCAACCTGCTCAACAATCCTGACCAGATGCAGGTGCTGAAAGACGATCCCACGCTCATCCCGTGGGCAGTCGAAGAGTTCTTGCGCTACGCCTCGCCGGTCTATCACTTCCGCCGCACGGCGACGCGTGACACCGAGCTGTCGGGCACCGCGATCGAGGAGGGCCAGAAGGTTGTCACATGGTTCGCGTCGGGCAACCGTGACGACGCGATCTTCGACGAGCCCTATCGCTTCGACGTCACGCGTAACCCGAACGAGCACATGTCGTTCGGTCGCGGCGGCCCGCACATGTGCCTGGGCAATGCGCTGGCCCGCATCGAGCTGCGCATCATGTTCGAAGATCTGCTGTCGCGCGACGTCACGCTCGAGCGCACCGGAGACATCGACTACCTGCGCAGCAACTTCGTGCACGGCATCAAGCGCATGCCGGTGCGCGTGGCCTAACTCGCGCCGTGTGCCCGCCCCGCGCCCGGCGCTTCGCTGCGCTTCGCTGCGCTTCGCTTCGCAAGCCCGCGCGCCTTGCGCTGTCGTCACAAAACGTCGGATGTCGCGCTCAGGTCGACAACCGGTGACGACAGCGCGCAGTTCGACCACAATCGCCGCGGAACCACGTCGCTCCGCAAGGCGCGAGACCCCTAGAACGCTGCACTCAGGCGCGCGGCAGCAGCCCCGCTACGTCGGTGAGGAACGCGTCGACGAGCGCGAACGTGCGCTCGCGAGCTGCCGGGCCGAACGCCCGCGTCTGTTCGAGCATCACCTGCGGGTCGTACCCATCGGCGAGAACTTTGGATGCTCCACCCCAGTCAAACCAGCCCTGCAGCCCCTCGACGTCGAGTTCGGGGTGAAACTGCACAGCCAGCGAGCGCGCAACGACGAAAGCCGGAGTGGCTGCGGGGGTGCGCGCGCGCTCGACAGCCCCGGGCGGAACAGTCCAGCGGTCGTAGTGAAACTGAAACCACGGGCCTTCGCCGACGAGCGATGGTTGGTCGCTCCACACCGAGGTCCAGCCGATCTCACCCCGGGGTGCGGGCGAGACTGTGCCGCCCAGCGCGCGGGCGAGCAGCTGGCCGCCGAAGCAAATACCGAGTACGGGCATCCCGCGGTCAACGGCGTCACGCAGCCAGTCGATCTCGGGCACTAGCCAACTGCCGATGCATTCGTCATCCCACGCACCCCACGGGGCGCCGAGCGGCACGAGTACGTCGTAGTCGACGGCATCCGGAAACGCCGTGGAGATGTTCGGCGCCGAGAAGTCAGACTCGGGCACGACAACATGCGTAGAGATCTCAAAGCCGTGGTGCGCAAAGCGCTCGCCGACCGGGCCCAGCGGGCTCACGTGATCATGCTGAACAAAGAGAACGCGCATCAGACCTCCCCATCGAGTGCTCAATAGTCTACTATCTCGTTTGAGTCCGAACGATTATGTTCGGCGAGCCAGACTCGCTGCGCAATCGTGTTCCCCGTGCCACGAAGGAGTCGCACATGAGTCACAGCCTTTCCGCCCTGCAGAGCGAGTTGCACTCGGCAAAGATCGACGTGCTGCGCGTGATCTTCGCCGACATCATCGGCACCGTTCGATCAAAAGACCTACTCGTCAGCGAACTCGACAAGACGAGTCACGGTGGCCCTACCTTCTGCCGCGGCGTGTGGGTGACCACCACGCAGGGCGGCGTGCTCGACGGGGCTGACGTGCTCAGCAACGGACTCGAAGACTTCATCAGCCAGATCGTTCCGGGTAGCTGGCGTGCCCTGCCGTGGGAGCCCGGGGTGGCCTTCGTCGTCGCCGGCGCCAACAATCCCGACGGCACGCCCAGCCCGCTCTCGCCGCGCGTGCTGCTCGAGCGCATGGTCGGCGAATACGCGGCGCTCGGCCTGACCCCGATTGTCGGCCCCGAGCTTGAGTTTTACATCGCCGATCGCACCCCTGAGGGCGGCTTCGCGCGCGCCATCACGCAACCCGGCCGCGTGTACACCAGCGGGGCGACCGTCGACCCCAAGGGCACCTTCTTGCACCTGCTGCGCATGCTCGACCAGTTGCGCATCGGCGTCTTCGCCGGAAACCACGAGTTCAGCCCCAGCCAATACGAGATCAACATCTGGCACGGCGAGGCGCTCGACGCGTGCGACCGCGCCTTCATGCTCAAGGCCGGCGTGAAAGATGTCATCGCGCGGCTGGGCCAGGCGGCGACCTTCTCGGGCAAGCCGTGGAGCGATGAGGGCGGCAGCGGGTTTCACCTGCACATGTCGCTCGTCGATGCGCAGGGCGAGAACCTCATGCACGAGGGCTCCGAGCTGAGCACACTTGCCCAGCACATGATCGCCGGCATCGTCGAGCACGCCGCCGCGCTGACGGCCTTCTGCAACCCCACGATCAACGCGTTCAAGCGGCTCGGCCCTGACACCCTCGCGCCCTACCGCGCCAACTGGGGCTACGACAACCGCAGCGCGATGTTGCGCATTCCACCTGAGCGCGGCGCCGGCACCCGCCTCGAGATGCGCCTCGGCGATGGCGCCGCGAACGCCTACCTCATGACCGCGGCTCTGCTCGCGGCCGGACTCGACGGCATCCGTCGTGAGCTGGCAGCCCCGCCAGCCGCCGTCGGCTACAGCTACGAAGACGAGTCGCAGGCGGTGCTGCCGATGACCCTGGGCGATGCTCTGGATGCCCTGCGCGCCGACGCGCCCCTCATCGACCTGCTCGGCGGCGAGCTCGTCGACGTCTTCGAGGTCATGAAGCGCGACGAGATCGAGCGCTACACCGCCGACGTTCCCGACCCCACCACCCGCGACGTCACGGCGTGGGAAGTGCGGGAGTACTTCCTCGACCTGTAGTCGAGGAGCCCCGGCTCAGCCGCGACCTCTGATCGGTGACAAATCACGGAATCTGCGCCCGATCCGAGTGCGATCACGCAGGGCACAGCAGATCGAGGCTCAAGAGTTCCGTGATTTGTGACGCAGGGCGTGCTTAGACAGCCGGGTTACTGCGATCTTCGACGAGGCGTCCGCCGTTGAAGGTCACGCCGATCTCGCGGTAGTAGGCGCCTATGTGCTCGTGCACGGGCAAGATCGAGGCGAGTTCGTCCCACGGTGAGTCGTGCAGTTCGAGTTCGAAGTCGCCGACCCAGGTCTCGCCGATCTCGGCGTCGACCCCACCCATCGTGATGAGCTGGTCGAGCGAGTTGCCGGCACCGGGAGTGATCGAGGGCACCCAGCGCGAGTGCAGCATCGCGTGGCCGTTGACGAACCCGTTGGTCTCGCTCGGTTCGCGCAGCGTGACGACGAGCGAGGCGAGGCGGTGGTCGTAGGCCGCGAGCGAGGCGCCGAGGCGGGCTCCGGGCGCGAGGCGGGGCGAGGCCTTGCCGACGTTGAATACGCGCGTCACGGCCATCGAGCCGAGCTTCTTGGGGTACCCCTGAAACCAGCCGCGGGCAATGGCAAAGTCTTTCGTCACCCAGATGGCGACGCAGCGGCTGTAGGTCACGCCATCTTTCTGGCAGCGCACCACGGCGAAGGTCTCGAGGTACTGCGAGCGCACGGGGTCGAGCAGTTCGGCGCCTGACGCGCTGCACGACT
>JBBRWT010000138.1:0-5169 GCA_038249035.1 Actinomycetales bacterium | reverse complement strand
GAGCGACAGCAAGAAGATACCGCCGATGATGATGAGCAGGCTCAGGGCCGTGGAGAACAGCGACGTGAGGATGGTCGACACGACGATCGCAATCACGAAGGTGGGTGCGAGGTAGCCGAGCGCGCGGGGCACGTGGCGCCACAGGGCGCCGTAGTTCCAGCTGTCGGCGCCAGCGGGTGGGGCTGCCGATGTGGTGGTGGTCATGGGTTTCTCCTGAGGTCAGACTGTCACGCAGCACAGTGCTGTGGGCGTGCTTCTAGCCTCGCGATCACCGTCGCGCAGGGGCATCCGGCCCACCCCCGAACCGTACGGGGGCTAACCCCCGCATGCGCAGACGCGCTCAGTCGAGCTGCAGCGCCACCACGGTCACGGCAATAGTCACGCTAATTGGCGCCTTCCACTCGGCGAGCACCTTCTCGACCTTCGCGCGGTCTTGATGAAAGGCGTTGGGCCCCATGAACACGGCGTCGAGGGTCTGCTCGACGCTGAGCTCGACGCGGCTGCGCACCTCGTGCGAACTGACCAGGTGCGCATCCGGGATGCTCGCCGCCACCTCTTCTGCCTTGCCCGCTGGCACCTTCATGAGCTTGAGCCCGTGACCGAGCTCGCGCAAGTGGTCGGCGTGGGGCACCACAAACACGGCGGTGCCGCCCGGCGCGAGGATGCGCCGCACTTCACCCGCGCTGCCCGGCGCGAAGATGCGCAGGGCCACGTCGACGCTTGCGTCGCGCAGCGGAATGCCCGTCCACACGTCGGCGCTCACCCCGGCCAAGCGCTCGTGCGCGCGGGCTGCGATGCGCACCGCGGGAGCCGAGGCGTCGAGCACGAGTGCGCGCAGCTCGGGGCGGGCATCCAGAATCTGGGCCGCATACCAGCCCGTGCCGCCACCGAGGTCGGCGAGCCAGCCATGCGCGGATGTCGGCAACGCCGCCGGCACGGCCGCGAGCACCGCGGCCGCGATCTCATCGTGAAAGCCGTCGGCCTGAAATCGCTCACGCGCCTCGAGCATCTCGACGGTGTCGCCACTCGCCGGAGCGCCCTTGCCCTTGTGGGCGGCGCGCAAACTCAGGTAGCCCTGACGGGCCTGGTCGAAGTGGTGGCGGTTGGCACACGAGGCCCCACCCTCGGCGGGCAACAGCGGCTCACCACAGCTCGGGCACTGCAGAATGTCGAAGGCGTCGTCGAGAGTACTCACGGGTAACGGTACCGCGCGCGCCCCACGCGTTCGGGCTCCGAGCCGCCGTGCGGCACTCGGTAGGCTGGCCGAGGCGAATCCCGAGCAGGTTCGGCGGCCACTTCTCTTACATCAAAGGTCTAGGTCTATGGCTGTCGTCTACGTGCTCATCAACGCCGTGTTCATCGCGGCGAGCAACGTGCTCGGCGGGGTTGGCGCGCGACGGTTGCCACTGCCAATCGTTGTCGCCATCGCGGGCCCTACGACGATCGTGCTCGCGTTCATCATCGCGCCGCTGATGCCCGGAACCCCGAGCTGGCCCGGCTTCTGGGTCGGCTTCGTCGCCGGCGTGATGGGCGGAACGGGCCTGCCGATTGCCTACCGCGCCTTCGCGATCGGCCCGGTCGGTATCGCGGGCGCGGTGCTCGCCGTCATGGGAACCATTCTGCTCACGCTCGTCGGAGTACTCACCGGCGACCCGATCACCCCGTTGCGGGCGGCCGGGCTCGTGCTCTGCATCCTGGCCATCTTGCTCGTCACGTATCGCCCTCCAGTCGACGGGCAGAGGCCCAGCCTGCGCGGCCCTCTTCTCGCGGTCATCGCAGCGATCCTCTTTACGGGGTTCATCGTGACGATCAACACGACTCCCACCGCCGACGGCTTGTGGCCGCTGGTCGGTGCCCGCATCGGGATCACGACCGTCGCGATGCTGATTCTGGGGTGGATGCTCTACCGGGAGGGCGCCCGCACCGTCACGGCACACTTCCGCGGTCGACACGTGTTGATTCCGATCGCAGCCGGCACCTTCGACATTCTCGGCAACCTGTTCCTCATCCTCGCGCTGCAGGTCGGCGACCTTGTTCTGCTTGCAATCCTGGCCCCGGCCGCGCCCGTGTTCACAGCAATCATCGGCCGCGTCTTCTTGCGCGAACTCATGACGCGCTCGCAGATTCTCGGGCTCGTGGTGGCCTCGGGTGCCCTGGTACTCGCGGCGCTTTAGGCGGAGACCGAGCGTGGGCTGGGGGCGAGCAGCCGTACCAGCACGCGCGCCCCGATGAGCACCTCGACCGCGGCGGCCGGGCGCAGCCACCGCGAGCGCGGCAGGTCGACGATGCCGCCTTTCGCGAAACTCGCCACGGTGAGCCCCGCGACCGGAATCGCCCAGGCGGCAAAAGTCGCTACCTGCCACGCACGGCTGCGCTCGTGCTTCAGGGTAAACCACGTCCAGAGCGCGGCATCGGCGAGATAGTCGCCCTGCGTGCCGAAGCGGGTGACCGTGCCGGTGCTGCGCGCGAGCTTGCCATCAACGAAGTCGGTGACGAGCGCGAGCGCCACGATCTGGGCAGTCCCGAGTCGCGCCTCAGCGGCCGGCAGATTAGCCCGGGCCACGGTGAGCAGATTGGGTAGGCCCATCCTGCGGCGCTCTTCGAGCAACCCGAGATGCGTGACGGTCATGAGCCAGCTGGTCAGTACCCATACGCGACCGTGCGGATGCGCGAGTGCGCCCATGCCAACGTGCACGGCGGTCGCTTCGGCGAGCGCGATCGGTCGCTTTCTCGCCTCCCGGATGCTGCGCAGCGTCGCGTCTGCCACGAACGCCCCGAGCGCGCGGGCCCCGAACCCGCCTTGGCGTAAGCCGCCCAGCAGCTCGTTAGTGGCGGCGCGCGAGTCAACCCCGTCAAGAATGCGGCGCCGACCCATGCCCCACCTCCTTGCCCGTCACCCTATCTTCGGCGCGGGCAAGGAAGCGGTGGTGGTTGTGTGGCGTCGAACGTCAGCGACCTGTCGAGTCGGGCGCGCGCTCGACGTCGCCACGCCAGGCTCCCGTCTCGAACCCGTTCGATTCAACGAGCTCTTTGAACTTCTTCAGGTCGTGGTCGATTTGGATGTCGTCAACCTGCAACAGGTGACCGACCTTCTCCACGATGCCCTGCGGGGTCCAGGTGAGCTGCAGGGCGATGCGGGTGCAGTCGTCGGCGAGGCGGTGAAACGTGACGACGCCCGAGTGCTCAGCGCCTCCTGTCGAGTTCCAGGCGACACGCTCGTCGGGGTGTTGCTCGACGATCTTGGCTTCGAACTCGCGCTCAACTCCGGCGATCGAGACCTTCCAGGCGGTCATAGTGTCGCTCAGTTGAGTGACCGACTCGACGCCCGACATGAACTGCGGAAAGCTTTCGAATTGCGTCCATTGGTTATAGACAGTGGAAATGGGCATGTCGACGTCGATCGTCGAGGCAACAGTAGCCATGGTGGAGTCCCTTTCAGTAGGTACACCCACGCTAAGCGCGACACCGATCGACGATTGGGGGTTGACTTCACAGGCTCGCGCCTTGAGCGCGCGCGCGACTACCTCGGTGCCCACTCAGCGAGCGGCGGCGACCCGGGCGAGCGCGAGGCGGTCAGCGGCGTCGAGCGGCGTGATGCCCTCAACCGTAGCTAGCGCGAGCACGTCGGCGAGCGTGCCGCCGATGCCACGGAGGCGCGCATCGACCGCGGCCGGGGTTTCGCCGCGACCGGTCAGGGCGAGGTGAATGACTCCCCCGGCGTTGACGACGTAGTCGGGCGCGTACAGGATGCCTCGCGCCGCGAGCGCGTCGGCCCCAGCGCGTTCGGCCAATGGGTTGTTGGCCGGGCCACAGACCGCGCGCACGGGCAGCTGTTCGATCGCGGGCGCGGTCAGGATTCCGCCCAGCCCCGCCGGCACGAACACGTCGGCGTGGGTAGTTACAGCGGCCGAGGGGTCGATCCAGGTCGCGCCGAGCTCGTCGGCGAGCGCCCGCGCTGCCGGGTTGATGTCGGTCACGGTGAGCACTCCCCCGGCGTCGGCGAGGCGCCGCGCCAGCCGCGAGCCCACTTGCCCCAGCCCCGAGATCACGAACGACCGACCAGTGATGTCGGTCGAGCCGAAGACTGCAAGCAGCACCTGCTCGATCGAGCAGAAGACGCCGAGCGCGGTGCCCGCGGCCGGTTCACCCGCGCCGCCGTCGGCGGCCGGCAGACCAACGACGTGCTGCGTCCGCTCACGCACGATGAGCATGTCGTGCTCGGTGACTCCAACGTCTTCGGTCGTGATGTACGCGCCGCCGAACGACTCGACGAGGTCGCCGAGGTCGAGCAGGGCATCCCGTCGCCGTTGCAGGGGCAGGGCGCCGTCGACCAGGTCGCCAGCCTCCAGAGCGATGACAGCCTTGCCGCCACCCGCGCCAATGTCGGCGAGCGCGTTCTTCATCGTCATGGCCTGGGCGAGTCGCATGGCGTCGACGACGCCGTCGAGCCAGTGCTCATAGCTCCAGAGTCGGCAACCGCCGAGGGCCGGGCCGATCGCACTCGAGTGCAGGGCGACGGTGATGCGCAGGCCCGAGCGGGCGCCCGTGACGGTCGTCACGCGCTCGTGAGTGAATGCCGGAAGAAGCGTGGCGGTGGCAGGTGCGGCGCTGACAGGTGACCCGGCGGCTGGTGGGGTGATCATGCGGGCTCTTTCGCGAGAGCATCGGGCAGCGCGACCGACTGCTCGGCCGTAGGTCGGGTAGCCAGGCGCCGCGTCAGCTCGATGAGCAACCGGGGGGCATCGTCGCGCGGCACCTGCACCCGCACGAATATGGCCGAGTCGGGCGCCGCAGCAGCTTCGGCGAGCGCCGCCCGCAGCGACCCGGCGGTGGTCGCCTCGAGCACCCGCACCTGACTGCCTCCGAGTGCGGCGGGAATGAGCGCCCAGTTCCAGGGCACGATGTCTTGGTACACCGCGTTCGGGCTTTGGATCATGCGTTCGACGGTATACCCGGCGTTGTCGATGAGCAGGATGACCGGCGCGAGCCCGTGATGAAACACTTGGCCCAGCTCTTGCACGGTGAGTTGCGCGGCGCCGTCGCCGATGATGAGCACGGGTCTGCGGTCACGCCGGGCGAGTCCCGCGCCGAGCATGGCCGGAATCGTGTAGCCGATCGACGACCACACGGGCTGGCCGAGCAGGTCACTGCGCTCGGGCAACCGTAGGT
>JBBRWT010000137.1:0-5412 GCA_038249035.1 Actinomycetales bacterium | reverse complement strand
CAGTGCGTCAGTGCGTCAGTGCGTCAGTGCGTCAGTGCGTCAGTGCATCAGTGCGTCAGTGCCGCCGAAGATCCTGGCGGTCGCAACACTGTGCGAATGCCGCGCTGAGCGCCTGCACAGCGCCGTCGCCTAGCCTGGAGGCGTGACAGTCACGGCGCCCGCCACCCGCACCGCCTCCCTGCCCTGGGGAGTTATCGGCGGGGGCGCGCTCGGCGGGGGCGCGCTCGTGGCCGTGCTGATCGGGCTTGTTGTCGGAGGGGGAGCTGAAGCGCCGCTCCTGGCTGATCCTGGTGCCGTCGTTCGCTACGGATTGCCCATTGCGAAGCTCGCCGCCACGCTCGGCGCGGCGGGGGCGATCGGCGCCCTACTGCTTTCTCTGCTGGCGCTGTCGCCCAAGAGTCCCGAACACGGCCGTGCGCTCGACGTGGCCGCCGCTTCGGCCGCGGTCTGGACGGTCGCCTCGGCGGCATCGGCCTTCTTCACTTTTCTCGCGGCCTACATCGAGCCAGTCGCGCTCGATGATCGCTTCGGCCGACTCATTGCCGCCTTTCTCAGCACGACCGAACTAGGGCAGGCCTGGCTGGCGACGACGCTCATGGCCGCAACCGTCACGGTGCTGTGCTTCGCGGTACGCAGCCAGGCTGTGCTCGCCGTCGTGGCGCTCGTTGCCGTGGCGGCTCTGTGGCCGGTCGCCCAGACTGGGCACACTGGCGGCACCGCCAACCACGATGCAGCGGTGACCGCCGTGTACCTGCACAGTGTGTTCGCGGCCATCTGGGTCGGCGGTCTGATCACCATCGTGCTCGCGCGCACGGCGCTCGCCGAGCGGCTGCCGGTCGTGCTGGCGCGCTATTCGACGATCGCGCTCGTGGCCTTCATCGTCGTCGCAACCTCGGGCCTTGTGAGCGCGCAACTGCGCATGGGCGGCCTCGAGGCTCTGGCTACTCCCTATGGCCTCATCGTCGCGGCCAAGGTCGTGTCGCTCATCGGGCTGGGTGCGTTCGGGGCCGCCTATCGCCGCTGGCTCATCGGTCGACTCGAGCGCGAGCAACGCCCGCGCTCGACCTTCTGGCTCATCGTGAGCGCCGAGCTGGCGCTCATGGGCATCGCCTCGGGACTGGCCACTGCGCTCGCCCGCACACCGACGCCTGTACCGCAGGTCCCCGTCGAGCTACTCGCCAACCCCACTCCCGCCGAGATTCTCACTGGCTCTCCGCTGCCTCCGGCCTTCGAAGCCTGGCGCCTGGCAACCGAGTGGGACCTTAACCTGCTGTGGGCACTACTGGCCGGCTTCGGAGCCTTCTTCTACCTCGCCGGCGTTGTGCGGCTGCACCGACGTGGCGACCACTGGCCGCTTCACCGCACCGTCTTGTGGGTGCTGGGTATGGTCACGCTTGTCGTCGTGACGAGTAGCGGACTCGCCGTCTACGAACGCTACTTGTTCAGCGTCCACATGCTCGGCCACATGGTGCTGAGCATGGGGATTCCTGTGATGCTGGTGCTGGGGGCGCCCGTGACGCTTGCGGCGCGGGCCATCCACGCTCGCAAAGACGGTTCGCGCGGACCGCGCGAGTGGATTCTCGTGATCGTGCACTCGCGGTTTGCCGGAATTATGGGACACCCGCTCGTGGCCTCGATCGTGTTCGCGGCGTCGCTTTTGGTCTTCTACTACTCGCCGATCTTTTCGTGGGCAGTGAGCGATCACCTCGGACACCAGTGGATGGTGCTGCACTTTCTCTTGAGTGGGTACCTTTTCGTCAATGCGCTGATCGGCGTCGACCCCGCGCCATATCGGCCGGCCTACCCGATCAGGCTCATGATTCTGCTCGCCACTATGGCGTTCCACGCCTTCTTCGGGCTCTCGCTCATCACGGGAACGAGCCTGCTTCTTCCCGAGTGGTTCGGGGCGATGGGCCGCGAATGGGGCCAAGCTCCGCTCGCTGATCAACAAACTGGCGGGGGCATCGCCTGGAGTGTGGGGGAGATCCCGACTCTCGTGCTCGCCATGCTGGTGGTGTGGAGCTGGAGCCGCGCCGACGGACGCGAGACCAAGCGCCTCGACCGGCGTGCCGACCGCGACGGCGACGCCGATCTCGAGGCCTGGAACTCGATGCTCGCCGAGCGCGCTCGTACCTCAGAGCGGGTAGAGCAAGCGCAAGTCACGCCAGCGCGGGTCGGGCCAGCTCAGCGCGGTCAGCCCTCGGGCGGGTAGATCGTCAGTAGCGGGCCGCCGGGTTCAAGCACGAGGTCGCCCAAGAACACGAAGCCGACCAGCTCGTCACGCACGACCGCGGCACCGTCGAAGAGCTTCTGGGTCGGTACGACTAGTCGTACGCTGCCGTCGCCGCGCACGCGCCAAACCCCCGGCCGCTCGCTCGACTCGATCGTGAGATCGGGTACCCCGTCGAGCTTCCAGACGGGCGGTGCTGTGACACGGTCGTCGATCATGATGCCGAAGGGGCAGCCGGTGGGCTGAAGCACTTGTTGGCTCGTGCACTCAATCAGCAGATTGTTGACCTGCCGCAGTACGGTTCGCTCAAGGCGTTCGCTCGGCGTGACGGCGAGCACGATCCCGGCGGGGCCCCGCGGGCTCTCTGTGTCGGCGGTCACTCGGAGCGTCACGGGTTCTGCGCTCAACAGCGGCTCATCAAGCCGCGCGGTGACGCGCGCGGGAACGAACACCGTGACCGTGACGGGGCCTCCCGCCGCGGTGGCGGTCAGGCGGCGGTCATTCACGGTGAACCGATCATGCTGGTCAGCTGCGACCGACAGGGTTGCGACGGGGGTCTGCGTGAACGCCCAGGCAGGCACGACCCCGAGGGTCGGTGGTGCGGGTTCGAGGCGGAAGGTGACGCGCGCGGCATCATCGTCGCCCCCGTATTCGGCCACGACCGCGACCGTCCCGTCGCTTTCGGGGGTGCTGTTGATGACGCGCAGGATGCTCGGCTCGCCATCATCGCCGAGCGGCATGGCGGTCGGCGGTTCGAGGCCGGCGAGCTGAGCTGCCGAGACCAGGTCGTCGCGCGCGAGCGCCTCTAGGTAGCGCTGCACGTGCGCAGCCGGGGTGGCCGTGGTGACAATGACGACGCCTAACGCGAGAGCGCCGAGTGCGAGGATCGCGGCCGCGGCTCCTCCCCACACGAAGCCGACCCGAGTCATCCGCCCAGCCTACGCAGACAGGGCGGGAACGCGCCGGGGGCGTGCCAGCCTGTGCTCGAGCCGCGGCTACAGTGGAAGACCGCCGACCGGCGCATCCACACCTGCAGGAGGGTCATGGCAGCGCAGATCGAAACCCCCCTCAGCGACGAGCAGTTGGCTGTGCTCGACCTCATCGAGTCAACGCGCGAGAATGTGTTCGTGACCGGGCGTGCGGGCACGGGTAAGTCGACGCTGCTCGAGGCGTTCATTGCGTCGACCGAGCGCACCGTCGTGGTGTGTGCGCCCACTGGCGTCGCGGCGTTGAACGTGGGTGGGCAAACCATCCACTCGCTCTTTCGGCTGCCGATTGGGCTGATCGCCGACCACGATTTCGATGACCCGCCCGAGTTGCGCCGCTTGCTCGCCTCGATCGATACGGTCGTGATCGACGAGGTCTCGATGGTGAGCGCCGACCTCATGGACGCGATCGATCGCCGTCTGCGCCAGGCCCGAGCGCGCCGGCCCGAGCCGTTCGGCGGCGTGCAGGTGGTGCTCTTTGGCGACCCGTACCAGCTCGCCCCTGTTCCCGGACGCGACGAGGGAGAGCGCGCGTACTACGCCGATCACTACCGCTCGATGTGGTTCTTTGACGCGCGCGTCTGGGCCGAGGCCGACCTGCGCATAGTCGAGTTGCAGACGATTCACCGGCAGCAAGATGCCGATTTTCGGGCCATGCTCACGGCGGTACGTCATGGCACGGTGACGCCCGAGATCGGTCGGGCTCTCAACGAAGCCGGCGCCCGCCCGACACCCGACGATGGCGTGTTGACGCTGGCCACGACGAACGCAACCGTGACCCGTATCAACACGGATGCCCTGCGCCGGCTACCCGGAGACGCAAAGACTGCCCGCGCCGACATCGCGGGCGAGTTCGGACCGAAGGGGGGTTACCCCGCCGACGAAGAATTGCAACTGAAAGTCGGCGCACAAGTGATGTTCTTGCGCAACGACACAGGCGGTGATGGGCACCCCCGCTGGGTCAACGGTAGCCTCGGTGTCGTCGAGCGCATTGGCCGAACAGTTTTCGTTGAGGTTGACGGAGAGAGTCATGAGGTCGTTCCGGCGACGTGGGAGAAGTACCGGTACACCTACTCGTCTGCCACCAAGCGGGTCTCCAAAGATGTCGTGGCCGAGTTCACGCAGTATCCACTGCGTCTGGCGTGGGCGGTCACGATCCACAAATCGCAGGGCTCCAGCTATGACCGCGCGATCGTTGACTTGGGGCCACGCGCCTTCGCACCCGGCCAGACCTATGTGGCGCTCAGCCGCATCCGCTCGCTTGAAGGGTTGCACTTGGTGCGTCCGCTGCGGCCCAGCGACATCATCGTCGATGACGACGTGCGGCGGTTCATGGCGGAGGCCGAGCCAGTCATCGGGCGGGCCATCGCCCCTGCGGAGTAGCGGAGGTCGGTGTCAGCCCGAGTGCCCGCCTGGGCCGGTGTCGCCATCGAACACGGTCGTTCGCTCCGCTTGGTTGTAGGGTCGCGGCACGCGCGGGTACGGGCAGCGTTGCTGCGACCAGCACCGGCGTCACGAGAAGCAGCGCGTCCGTGCGCGCAAGCGGGAGCCACCGAGCACCGACTGCAGCCCCCGACGCGATCGTCGGCTCGGCGACTCCCGCCACCACGAGAACGGCACCGACGCCCCGGTCGGATGTCGTCGCGGCCGTAGCGCCATGGATGACGGCGGCCCCCGCCGCCGACACCGCCACGAACCCTCGACTCATGCCCGCTCTCATTTCTCCCCCTTGCGCGTGCCTGGAATTCGGTGCGCTCGCTCTTCCGGTTTGGTCGGTCTCGGGTGGGGCCAGGGCCGTTCGTGCTGACCGCATGATGCGGCGTCGGTGGTAGCACGGCGATCCGGGCAGAATTCTCGCGGGCTGGTGCTGGTGCTGGTGCAGTGGTGCGTGCGGACTCGTGTTGTACCTCCAGCACGCCACCGACCCCATTCCGTGGCTCACGGCCGACGTGCTGTGGTCGTCACCCGAGTGGCTCGACGACAACCAGCGAGGCCCCGACGTGAGCCCGTCAATATGGCGGGTCCCCGCCGTCACCGGCCTGCAGGTGACGATCGACATGGCGGTGGAGGGGATGACGGTGTCTGGTTTCAGCACATCGTGGACGCCTGTCTCCAGACATCGTGGACACTCACACCCCTGAGCTCGTGATGTCTCACGTCATCGTGGACGCCCCGCTCGCGGCAGTGTCAACGAGT
>JBBRWT010000136.1:0-5418 GCA_038249035.1 Actinomycetales bacterium | reverse complement strand
GGGTACGAACTACAACCACCGCGTCGTGGTGGGTGCGGGCGACCGCATCGAGGTCGGCGAGGTCATCGCCGACGGCCCTGCCACCGAGAACGGCGAGCTCGCGCTCGGCAAGAACCTGCTCGTGGCGTTCATGTCATGGGAGGGTCACAACTTCGAAGACGCGATCATCCTTAGCCAAAACCTCGTGAAAGACGACACGCTGTCGTCAATTCACATCGAGGAATATGAAGTGGATGCTCGCGACACGAAACTCGGAAAAGAAGAGATCACCCGCGACCTTCCGAACGTCAGCCCCGAATTGCTGGCTGACCTCGATGAGCGCGGCATCATCCGCATCGGTGCCGAGGTTCGCCCCGGCGACATCCTCGTCGGAAAGGTCACGCCGAAGGGCGAGACCGAGCTGAGTGCCGAAGAGCGACTGTTGCGCGCGATCTTCAACGAGAAATCGCGCGAAGTGCGCGACACCTCGCTCAAGGTTCCCCACGGCGAGCAGGGCACGATCATCGGCGTCAAGGTGTTCGATGCGCTTGACGGAGACGACGAGCTCGGCTCGGGTGTCAACCAGCGCGTGGTTGTGTTCATCGCCCAGAAGCGCAAGATCTCTGAGGGCGACAAGCTCGCCGGCCGCCACGGCAACAAGGGCGTCATCTCGAAGATCTTGCCGGTCGAAGACATGCCGTTCCTCGAAGACGGCACGCCCGTCGACATCGTGCTCAACCCGCTCGGTGTTCCCGGTCGCATGAACTTCGGCCAGGTGCTCGAGATCCACATGGGATGGGCGGCATCGCGCGGGTGGAAGATCAACGGCAACCCGGCCTGGGCCGAGGGCATCCCCGCGAACGCTCGCGAGGTTTCTCCGGGAACCAAGGTCGCCACTCCAGTGTTTGACGGTGCGCGCGAAGACGAGATTGCCGGACTCCTCGACTCGACGCTGCCAAACCGCGATGGGGTTCGCATGATCGACTCCTCGGGCAAGGCGCGACTGTTCGACGGCCGCTCGGGCGACCCGTTCCCCGACCCGATCTCGGTCGGCTACATGTATATCCTCAAGCTCCACCACCTCGTCGACGACAAGATCCACGCGCGTTCGACCGGTCCGTACTCGATGATCACCCAGCAGCCGCTGGGTGGTAAGGCGCAGTTCGGTGGTCAGCGCTTCGGTGAGATGGAGGTGTGGGCCCTCGAGGCTTACGGCGCCGCGTACGCGCTTCAAGAGCTACTGACGATCAAGTCCGATGACATTCTCGGCCGCGTGAAGGTGTACGAGGCCATCGTCAAGGGCGAAAACATCCAGGAGCCGGGCATTCCCGAGAGCTTCAAGGTGCTCATCAAAGAGATGCAGTCGCTCTGCCTGAACGTCGAGGTGCTCTCGGCCGACGGCACGGTACTCAGTCTCAAAGACACGGACGACGAAGTCTTCCGTGCCGCTGAAGAGCTGGGCATCAACATCTCTACCCGCTTCGAATCCTCGTCGATCGACGAGATCTAAGCCGGGCCCGGATTTCGCAGGGTTCCCCTAACTCTCACGACGCTGACGACTGCAAGAGAAGAGATAACAAGTGCTCGACGCAAAAACTTTCGATGAGCTCCGCATTGGCCTCGCGACCGCCGACGACATTCGTCGTTGGTCGCACGGTGAGGTCAAGAAGCCGGAGACGATCAACTACCGCACGCTGAAGCCCGAGAAAGACGGACTGTTCGGAGAGCAAATCTTCGGACCCTCCCGCGACTGGGAGTGCTCGTGCGGCAAGTACAAGCGGGTGCGATTCAAGGGCATCGTATGCGAGCGCTGCGGCGTGGAGGTCACCAAGTCCTCCGTGCGGCGCGAGCGCATGGGCCACATTGAGCTCGCGGCTCCGGTGACGCACATCTGGTACTTCAAGGGTGTGCCGAGCCGACTGGGCTACCTGCTCGACATGGCGCCAAAAGACCTCGAGAAGGTCATCTATTTCGCGGCCTACATGGTCATCACGATCGATGAAGACGGCCGCCACGCCGACCTTCCTGGGCTCGAGAACGAGCTGCGCCTCGAGATCAAGACGCTCGAGGGTCAGCGCGACAGCGCTATCGCCACCCGACTGCAGCGAGTCGAGACCGAGCTCGCCGAGCTCGAGGCCGAGGGCGCCAAGGCCGACCAGAAGCGCAAGGTCAAAGACGCCGGCGAGAAAGAGATGGGGCAGGCCCGCAAGTCGTTCGACGAGCAGATCGCCCAGCTCGAGCGTGTGTGGGAAGACTTCCGCACGCTCAAGGTTGGCGACCTCAAGCCAGAAGACTCTGTCTTTCAAGAGCTGCAAGACCGCTTCGGTTTGTACTTCGAGGCTCACATGGGCGCCGAAGCGATCAAGAAGCGCCTCTTGGCTTTCGATCTCGCCGCCGAGAGCGAGATACTGCACGAGCAGATCGCCACGGGCAAGGGTCAGAAGAAGATCCGCGCCATCAAGCGCCTGAAAGTCGTCAACTCGTTCCTGCAGACCGGTAACTCGCCGGCCGCGATGGTGCTGGATGTCGTGCCGGTGATCCCGCCGGAGCTTCGCCCGATGGTGCAGCTCGACGGCGGTCGTTTCGCGACCTCTGACCTCAACGACCTTTACCGTCGTGTCATCAACCGCAACAACCGTCTGCGCCGTCTTCTCGACCTTGGGGCTCCCGAGATCATCGTGAACAACGAGAAGCGCATGCTGCAAGAGGCCGTTGACGCGCTGTTCGACAACGGTCGTCGCGGCCGCCCGGTCACGGGTACGGGTAACCGCGCGCTCAAGTCGCTCAGCGACATGCTCAAGGGCAAGCAGGGCCGGTTCCGCCAGAACCTGCTCGGCAAGCGCGTCGACTACTCAGGCCGTTCGGTGATCGTCGTGGGCCCGCAGCTCAAGCTGCACCAGTGCGGTCTGCCGAAAATTATGGCACTCGAGCTGTTCAAGCCGTTTGTCATCAAGCGCCTCATCGACCTGGGCCACGCTCAGAACATCAAGAGCGCGAAGCGCATGGTTGAGCGTTCGCGTCCGCAGGTGTGGGATGTTCTCGAAGAGATCATTCGCGAGCGCCCCGTGCTTCTGAACCGTGCGCCCACTCTGCACCGCCTGGGAATTCAGGCCTTCGAGCCGCAACTCGTTGAGGGCAAGGCCATCCAACTGCACCCCCTCGTCTGCGCCGCCTTCAACGCCGACTTCGACGGCGACCAGATGGCTGTGCACCTGCCGCTGTCGGTCGAGGCGCAGGCCGAGGCCCGCATCCTCATGCTCGCGTCGAACAACATCCTGAAGCCGTCTGACGGTCGACCGGTGACGGTTCCGACGCAAGACATGATCATCGGTCTGCACCACCTCACGACCGTGCGCGAGGGCGCCGCTGGCGAGGGCCGTGCGTTCACCTCGGTTGCCGAAGCGATCATGGCGATGGACCAGGGCTCGTTGCACCTTAACGCGCCCGCGCGCATCCGTCTGTATGGCGAGAAGTTCGCCGACGGCCGCGAGTTGCGCGAGACCACCCTGGGCCGTGCGCTGTTCAATGAGCAGCTTCCGGCCGACTACCCGTTCGTTGACGCGGTAGCCGACAAGGGCACGATCTCGCAGATCGTGAACGACCTCGCCGAGCGCTACCCGAAGACGATTGTCGCCGCCACGCTCGACAAGGTGAAAGACGCGGGCTTCTACTGGGCGACGCGTTCTGGTGTCACTGTCGCACTGAGTGACGTTCTGACCCCGCCGAAGAAGAAGCAGATCGTCGCCGAGTATGAGAAGAAGGCTGCGAAGATTCAGGCGCAGTTCGACAAGGGTTTGACGACCAATGACGAGCGCCGCCGCGAGCTGGTCGAGTTGTGGACGGAGGGCACGAAGGCCGTCAACGACGAAATGCGCGCCAACTTCCCCGAAGACAACACCATTAATCGCATGGTCACCTCGGGTGCCCGCGGTA
Source organism: Actinomycetales bacterium (assembly GCA_038249035.1). Classification (GTDB taxonomy): domain Bacteria; phylum Actinomycetota; class Actinomycetes; order Actinomycetales; family Microbacteriaceae; genus Microcella. The sequence continues at coordinate 1,506 of JBBRWT010000136.1, read as the reverse complement.
ACTGGTTGCAGGTCGGCAACATCGCCGGCATGCGCGGTCTCGTGTCGAACCCTCGTGGTGAGATCATCGCTCGCCCGATCATCAACTCGTACCGTGAGGGCCTGTCGGTGGCCGAGTACTTCATCGCCACCCACGGTGCCCGCAAGGGACTTGCCGACACCGCTCTGCGTACGGCTGACTCTGGTTACCTGACGCGTCGACTGGTCGATGTGGCGCAAGACGTCATCATTCGTGAAGAAGACTGCGGCACGAGCAAGGGTCTCGACTTCACGATCGCTCACGAGGTCGACGGCAGCTGGGTGCGTGACGACAACGTCGAGAACCTGGTCTTCGCTCGCACCCTTGCGGCCGACGCAGTCAGCGCCTCGGGCCAGGTTGTGGCGCAGGCCGGGGCCGACGTCGGTGACGTACTGATCGACGACCTGGTCGCGGCCGGTGTGGCCGAGATCAAGGTGCGCTCGGTGCTCACGTGTGAGTCGGCAGTCGGCGTCTGCGCCGCCTGCTACGGTCGCTCGCTAGCCACCGGCACGCGCGTCGACCTCGGTGAGGCCGTCGGTATCATCGCGGCCCAGTCGATCGGCGAGCCCGGCACTCAGCTCACGATGCGCACGTTCCACACTGGTGGTTCGGCGTCGGCGGCCGACATCACCCAGGGTCTGCCCCGCGTGACCGAGTTGTTCGAAGCGCGTACGCCCAAGGGCGCAAGCCCGATCGCCGAGAGCGCTGGCCGCATCTCGATCGACGACAACGGCACATTGCTGAAGATCACGCTCACGCCTGACAGTGGCGAAGAAGAGGTGGCGTACGCCGTCTCGAAGCGCTCCACGCTGCTCGTCGAAGATGGACAGCACGTTGAGCTTGGTCAGCAGATCTTCGTCGGAACGGTCGACCCGAAAGAGGTTCTGCGCGTCAAGGGCGTGCGTGCTGTTCAGCAGCACCTCGTCGAGGGTGTTCAGGGGGTCTATCGCTCGCAGGGCGTGCCGATCCACGACAAGCACCTCGAGGTCATCGTTCGCCAGATGCTGCGCAAGGTGACCGTGGTTGACCACGGTGAGACCGACCTGCTGCCGGGTGAGCTCGTCGACCGCTCGAAGTACAACCAGATCAACCGCGCTGCGTTGGCTGAGGGCAAGAAGACTGCCTCGGCCCGCCAAGAGGTCATGGGTATCACCAAGGCCTCGCTCGCGACCGAGTCGTGGTTGTCGGCTGCTTCCTTCCAAGAGACGACCCGCGTGCTCACGCAGGCGGCCATGGAGGGCAAGAGCGACCCACTACTCGGCCTGAAAGAGAACGTGATCATCGGCAAGCTGATCCCGGCCGGTACCGGTTTGCCCGCGTACCGCAATGTCACGGTTGAGGCGACAGAAGAGGCGAAGGCTGAGCGTTACCCCAACCGCATCTTTGCCGACGACTCGTCGTTGACCGAGGCGGACCTGTCGTTCGTTGACTTTGACACTTTCTCGAGCGACGACTACACGCCGGGTACCTACAACTAGCAGCGACCCG
>JBBRWT010000135.1:0-5605 GCA_038249035.1 Actinomycetales bacterium | reverse complement strand
CCGAGCGCGCTCTTCGCTCTCGTGCGCGAACACGCCAAGGGCGCCGGTGGGCACGAGGCCCCTGCCCGGCCGGTGCGCGCCCGCTCGCTGCGGCGACTCGTTGGGCGACTGCGGCGCGAGCTCGCCGACGTCGAGCAGGTCGCGCGCGACCGCGACCGAGCCGAGGCGGCGCTCGCGCTGTCTCGCCTGGCCGCCGAGCGTGTGCCCGGGGCGAGCCCCGAATCGTGGTGGGGGCTGCTGGCCCCGTCGACCGAGGCCGCGCTGTTTGAGGGCGACGAGCTCGTGTCGCTCTCACCGTCGAAGCTCGATTCGATCGAGCGTTCTCCGCTCGACTGGTTTCTCGACCGCATCGCCCCTGCTGAGACTGGTCCGGCGATGGGCATCGGCACGATCGTGCACTGGGCGATGGAGACCGCCGATGCAGAGTCGGCCGACGCCGACGCCATCTGGGCCGCCATCGAACAGCGCTGGAACGAACTCGTCTTCGAGTCGCCGTGGCTCGCCGAACAACAACGCCGACTCGCTCGGCGGTACGCCGTGGGGGTTGCGGCCTACCTGCGCGACGCTGAGACGGAGGGGCGCGGACTCGTCGCGGCCGAGCAACGGTTCGAGGTCACTGTCGACCGCGCGCGGGTGAGCGGCGTCGTCGACCGCATCGAGGTCGACGCCGACGGCGGCGTGCGCATCATCGATCTCAAGACAGGCACTCCGCTCACGAAGCAGGCCGACATCGATGACCACGCCCAGCTCGGCGCCTATCAGCTTGCCTATGCCGATGGTGCTTTCGACGAGGTGCTCAACGCGGTGCTTGAGGGCCTGCCGCATCACCCCGGCGGTGCGCGGCTGCTCTTCGTGCGCGAGGGCAAGAGTGGCCAGGACTACCGCGAGGCCGTACAGGCGACGCTCGACGACGATCAGCTGGAGGGCTTTCGCGAACGCCTGCGCCAGGCGGTCGCGGCCATCGCGGTCGCCCAACTCACGGGTGTGCGCACGATCGACCGTTTCGATTTCTCGGCTGCGGCGCACCGCATCCATCGAGTCGGTCCCGTGACAGGAGACGAGTGATGACCGCTCCCGACGCGCCGCCCGACGCGCCGCCCGACGCGCCGCCCGCCGCGCCGCCCGCCCCCGCCACGCGACCTTCGACTCCACCTTTCAGCGCCATCGACATCGCGCGTGCCCTCCAGCAGAAACATGACCCCACCGACGAACAGCAGGCCATCATCGAGGCGCCCCTCGGCCCGGCTCTCGTGGTGGCCGGTGCGGGGTCGGGCAAGACCGAGACGATGGCCGCGCGCGTGCTGTGGCTCGTGGCGAATGGGCACGTCGCGCCCGAGCAGGTGCTTGGCCTCACGTTCACCCGCAAGGCCGCCGGTGAGTTGGCGGCGCGCATCCGAGAGCGACTCGTGCAGCTCGGCGCGTCGGGGCTGCTGGGCCCGTCGAGCGGCGTCGGCGCGAGTGGCTCGGGTGGTGCGGGTGCGGCGGGCGCAGGAGCGGGCGGCGCCGGAGCGGGCGGCGCCGGTGACGCACCGTCCGCCGCACACCGCATCGTCGACGCGTTCACGCAGCCGACCGTCGCCACCTACAACTCGTTTGCCTCGAGCCTGTATCGCGACCACGCCGTGCTCATTGGCCGCGACCCCGACGGGGTTGTTTTGCGCGAGGCGAGCGCGTGGCAGCTCGCGCGCGAGCTCATCACCACGTCGCGCGATGATCGCTTGGCCGACCTCGACTTGAGCGTCGACAAGATCACGGCCGCCACGTTGCAGTTGGCGCACGCGGTTGCCGAGCACGACGCCGACATCGCCGACGTGCGTCGCGTCATCACCGAGTTTCTCGACGTCGCCGACCTACCTTTGGGCGACCGATTCGAACGCCGCGTCGAGTTCGAGAAGCTCATGAAGCTGGCGGCGACCCTGCCGATCGTCGACCTTGTCGAACGACTACAACAGGTCAAGCATCGTGACGGCTACGTAGAGTTCGCCGACCAGGTGAGCCTGGCGCTGTCGATCGTGCGTCGGCACGCAAGCGTGGCCGAACGGCTGCGTGAGCGCTACCGAGTCGTGCTGCTCGACGAATACCAAGACACCAACGTGGCCCAGACCTGGCTGCTCGCCGAGCTGTTCGGCGGCACCCCGGTGATGGCGGTCGGCGACCCGCACCAGTCGATATACGGATGGCGCGGCGCGAGCGCCTCAAACCTTGACGACTTTGTCCTGCGCTTCACCGGCAGCGCGGGCGAGTCCGTCGGCCGCTACTCGTTGAGCACGTCTTGGCGCAACGGCCGCCAGATTCTGCAGGTGGCGAACGCGCTCGTCGAACCGCTCACAGCGCGCGGTGGTGTTGCTGTGGCGACGCTGACCCCGTCACCCGTGGCGAGTGACGAGCCCGTCGAAGTGGCTTTCGACGAGACCCTGGCTGACGAGGCGCGGGCGGTAGCGGCATGGCTCGCTGATCGCGTGGCCGAGCCGCCGCCGGGCAGCGAGCCGGGGGCCGTCGACGCCGAGGGGCGCCCACTACGCGCGAGTGCCGCTCTGCTCATGCGCAACCGCACCACCCAGCCCGCGTTTCTCGCCGCGCTGCGCGAAGCCAAGGTTCCCGTGCACGTGCTCGGCATCGGGGGGCTACTCGAGCAGCCCGAGATCGCCGATCTCGTCAGCGCCCTCTCGGTCGTCGATGACCCTTCAGCGGGCACTGAACTCGTGCGCCTGCTGGCCGGCCCGCGATGGCGCATCGGGGTTGCCGACCTGCACGCCTTGAGCCGCATCGCCGCCTGGCTGCGCGACCGCGACCTGGCGCAACGCGCTTTCAGTGACGAGGTGAAAGAGAAGCTGCGCGCATCCGTCGCCCGCACCGACGGAGTCTCTCTCGTCGACGCCCTCGATTTCGTGGCGGGCGCGACCGACGGCCACTCGCAGCTGCGGGCTCTGAGCGCCGTGGGTCTCGAGCGGTTGCAGGATGCCGGGCGCCTGTTCGCCACCCTGCGCAGCCGCACGGCGCTCGATCTGCCCGACCTCGTGGTCGCGGTTGAGCACGACCTCATGCTCGACATTGAGGTGGCCGCAAACCCCGCGCGCTCAATGGGCGAGGCTCCGCGCGAGGCGTTTCACGAAGCGCTCGACGGCTACCTCGCGCTCGCCGACAACGCCACACTCGGGGGGTTCATCGGCTGGTTGCGCGAAGCAGAGTGGCGCGACAACCTGTCGCCGCGCTCAGAAGATCCGGAGCCGGGCACCGTGCAGGTGCTTACCATTCACGGCTCGAAGGGGCTGGAATGGGATCACGTGGTCGTGCCGCGCTTCGTGACCGACGAGCTGCCCAGCAAGCCGCGCGACGGCACCACGGGGTGGCTGCGCCTGGGAGTGCTGCCCTATGAGCTGCGCGGTGACGCGGCGGAGTTGCCGATGTTCGCGTGGCGCGACGCCGAGAGCCGCAAAGAGCTGCTTGCCCGCCGCGACGACTTCGGCGCCGAGGTGGGCGCGCACCTCGAACGCGAAGAGCGCCGCCTTGCCTACGTCGCGGTGACGCGCGCTCGGCATCGCCTGCTGCTGACGGGCTCGTTCTGGGCCACCCAGACGGCGCCGCGCGTGCTGAGCCCGTTTCTTGTGTCGCTTGTCGAGCGCGGAATCCTGCCTCAGCTGCCGCAATTTGGGGCGGGCCCCGCACACGAGTCAAACCCGAACGTCGATGACAGCGGTGACGAGCCGTGGTGGCCGCGCGACCCGTTCGGCGCACGCCGCGCGAGCGTGGTCGCCGCTGCTGAGCGTGTGCGGGCCGCCGACCCGACGGTACGAGGGGATGACCGGCGCGGCTGGCAGCGCGAAATCGACTTGCTGTTGGCCGAACGCGCCGAGCGGCTCGCGTCACGCGGTCGAGTGTCGGTGCCGTTGCGTATTCCGGCTTCCGCGTTCAAAGACTTCATCACGGCGCCGGCTGAGGTTGCTGAGCGTCTGCGCCGGCCCATGCCGCAACGACCCTTTAGAGCAACTCGTCTGGGCACAGTCTTTCACCGCTGGGTCGAGCAGCGCTACGGCATCGGTGCCCAGCCCGACGCGGTCGACGGGCTGGATGCCGAGTTTGACCTCGCAGCTGGGGGCCTTGCGGGCGCGGCCGCCGGAGGGGTGACCGCTGATGGCATCGACCCCGCAGCGTTGGCGGTTCTGCAGCATACGTTTGAGCGTTCGGTCTGGGCGACTCGCACCCCCGTGGATGTCGAGCGCGAGCTGCACCTTCCCTTTGAGGGGCGCATCCTGATCTGCAAGATCGACGCCGTCTATTCCACCGACCCCGAGTTTGACCCGGTGCGCGACCGTGATGCGAACCGTCGCCCACGCAGCGTCGAGATCGTGGACTGGAAGACGGGCAAGGCGCCGCGCGACGACGCCGACCGCGCAGCGAAAGAGTTGCAGCTCGCCCTCTATCGCCTCGCGTACGCGCGGTGGGCGGGGCTGCCGCTCGACGCCGTGACGGCTGCCTTCTATTTCGTGGTCGACGATGCGGTGCTGCGCCCCGTGTCACTGCCCGACGAGCGCGAGCTGATCCGGCTCTGGCGCGCGGCCGTCGGCGGCGCTTAGCCCACGCCCGGCGCGCGACAACTCTCACTGAATCGCGTGGGGGGAGCTAGTCAGGCCAACCCAGGAGGCTACGCGGGCACACCGAAGCGCGTGCGGTAGCTCTGCACGGCGCTGCGCATGCCGATGCCACACACGCCGACGAGCTCGTCGCCGCGAAAGTACTCCACGACGCACTCGTCGTCGACGGTGCCCTCGACGAGCTCGCTGCGGTCAGCCAAATAAGTCATGCCGAAGGCGAGAAGGTGCGCGTCGTACTGGTCACTCCAAAACGAGGGCAGAGGGGCAAAGGGGGCGTCGATGACCGCGGCGGCGGTGGCGGCGTGGGCGTCGTCGTCGGAGGAGTCGCCCAGCATCGCGGCAATCACGGCACCGGCGCGCTTGCCCGTTTCGGTGGGCAAGTTCCAGTGTTCGACGCGGCGCGCAACCTCGTCGAACAGCGGATTAGGGTAGCGAGCCACGTCACCCACGGCGAACACCTCGGGCACGACGTCGCCCGCCGTCGTGATCGCCTGCATGGCTCCGTTCACGAGCACTCCGTTGTCGATGTCGAGCCCCGAGTCGGCCAGCCACTCAGTGTTCGGGTCTGACCCGACCGCGACCACAAGCGCATCGCACTCGAGCATGACGCCGCTCGTCAGAATCACTCGCTCGACCGTCGTCTCGCCGACCAGCCCGAAGAGTGACTCGCCACAGAAGAACCGCACGCCGTGTGCTTCGTGGCGACGCCGCACTTCTGCGCCCAAGTGCGTGCCGAGGGCGCGCTCCAACGGAATGCTGCTCTGTGTCACGATCGAGACGTTCGCACCGTTCTTTGCTGCTGTCGCCGCGATCTCGCAGCCGATGAACCCTGAGCCAAGAATCACGACGTTGGCGCCCGGCCGCAGCACCTCGCGCAACCCCACCGCGTCGTCGACCGTGCGCAGCACGTGAATACCGCCGAGCCCATGGGAATCGATTGGCAGTGGCTTGGGTCGCAACCCGGTCGCGATCACGACGGCGCTGTAGGGATGCTCTACCCCGACATCGTCGGT
>JBBRWT010000134.1:0-5637 GCA_038249035.1 Actinomycetales bacterium | reverse complement strand
CCGCGTCGAGGCGGTCGAGTGAGCGCGGCAGGCGCAGCAGGGCGAGCCGAGCATCCGGTGTCATAACCGTGTCGAGCGGGTGGTGTTCGAACGCGGTCACAGCGGCGTGGCCGGCGCTGCCGTCGCGGGCATAACCTTCGCCAGCGCTGCCGCCGCGGGCATTAGCGGCAAGGGCGCGCTGGGCGATAAGCGAATCCTGGTGAACACGCACGCTCTGTGCGCCGAGCGCTCGCGCACCCAGGGTCAGCGCGCCGTGAGTGTCGTCGACCACCACGACAAGGGCAGGGTGCGCCGACAACACGGGGGCTGCCGTGTCGAGCAGGTACCGGTCGGCGGCATCCCACGCGCGCAGTTCGGCAGTCTCAAGGTCAGGCCTGCGCCGCATGCCGTCGAGCAGTGGGTCGAGCAGGTTGTCCCAGTCGGTGGTCACGTGCGCCACCCTAGGCCCTCGGGCCACTTGAACCCCTCGAGTGACGAGCTAGCTGCGCCGAAGCGGCCGCCACACCACGAGCTGGTTGGCCTTTTGAACGCGTGTGCCGGCCTTAATCGAGACCACATCGCCTTCGACTCCCGCTGCAAACACGCGCCGACCGGGCCGAGCCAGCAGTTCGTCGGCGAGCGCCGACTCAAGTTCACGTACACGGTCACGCAGCACCACCACCTGATTCTCAAGCTCAAGAATGCGACGGATGCCCTCGAGGTTGAGCCCCTCGGCGCTGAGCTGTGCAATCTGACGCAATTGCACGATGTCGCGCATCGAGTATCTGCGACTCTTGCCGGCCGTCCGGGTGGGCGAGACCAGCCCGAGCCGGTCGTACTGCCGCAACGTTTGCGGGTGCATCGCGGCCAACTCGGCCGCGACCGCGATCGCGAAGATGGGGCTGTGTTCGTCCATGGCCGTCATTCTCGGGCGCGAGCGATGAGCTCGTCACGCGGATTCTCCTGCGGCAGTGCTGCAGCAAATGTCTGCAGATGGGCCGTCGCCTCGGCGCTGAGATGTGACGGCACGGCTACCTGCACGGTCGCGAGCAGATCTCCGACCCCCTTCGAAGTAGTCACGCCGCGGCCCTTGACACGTAACACGCGTCCGCTTGGGGTGCCCGCGGCGACGCGCAACTTGACGGGCCCGCCGCCGAGCGTCGGAACCTCGATCGTGGCGCCCAAGGCAGCCTCGACGAACGTGACGGGAACATCCACCCGCAGATTCAATCCGTCGCGCGAAAACACGGGATGCGGGCGCACGTGAACCGTCAACACCAGATCGCCGGCATCGCCCCCGTCGCGACTCTGCTCGCCCTTGCCGCGCAACCGGATCTTCTGCCCGTCGGCGACCCCGGCCGGAATCTTGACCTGGATGGGCTTGCCGCCCCCCGGGCGCTCGAGTGTGACGGTGTCACCGTGCACAGCGGTGAGAAACTCGAGGGAGACGGTCGCCGTGTGATCACGGCCCTTGGTCGGCGCGCCGTAGCGGCGTCCGGCGGTGGGTTGACCGGCGCCGGCGTTGCCGAACAGGCCACCGAAGATGTCGTCGAAGCCTCCGGGGGCAGGTCGGCGGCCACCCGGAGCACCTGCGCCGCCGCCGAACATGCCACCGAAGACGTCGTCGAATCCGCCGGGCGATCCGCCCGTACTGAATCGCGCACCCGTGCCCATCGCCCGGATCTGGTCGTACTCGGCCCGCTGGGCTGAGTCAGAGAGCACCGAGTTCGCCTCGCTGATCTCTTTGAAACGCGCTTCGGCCGCCGCGTTGCCGGGGTTCGAGTCGGGGTGATGCAGCCGCGCGAGTTTGCGGTATGCCTTCTTGAGCTCAGGCGCGGTGACGTCTTTCTTCACGCCGAGCACAGCGTAAAAGTCTTTGTCGAACCAGTCTTGACTGGCCATCGATCGCCGAGACCCAGGCCCTAGACCTGCGGCACCGAGACGGCGACCTTCGCCGGCCGCACGAGGCGGTCGCCGAGAACGTAGCCACCCTCGATGACGTCGGCCACCGTCTGACTGGTCGCCTCAGCGCTCGGCAGCTGCACGATGGCCTCGTGGAACGCCGGGTCGAATGGCTCGCCCACCACCCCCACGGCCTTCAGGCCATACCGCTCGAACGCCTGCCGCAGCTTCTGCGCCACGAGCTCAAGCGGGCTGCCTTCGAGGTCACCGTGCGCGGCGGCCCGATCAAGGTCGTCGATCGCGGGCAACAGCGATCGGATGACATCAGCGATGACCCCCTCGCGATTAGCTGCGCGGTCGCGCTCGACTCGGGTACGAAAGTTCGCCAATTCAGCCTCTGCGCGGGCAGCGCGATCGCGATACTCCTCGATCTCGCGCTGCCCAGCCTCACTGAGAATGTGGTCGATGTCGGCGTCAAGCGTCGAGCCGTCTGACAGCCCGGCACCCGACTCAGAGATCTCGACGTCGGCATCTTCCGCCTCAATCAGGTCGTCGGCCGACTCGGCATCAGTCACGGCTCCGTCGTCGGCCAGAGGCTCGTGCTCGCCATGCTCGCCATTCTCGTCGTGCTCGTCGTGCGCGTCACCGCGATCGCGCTTCTTGGCCGCCATGACTACTTCTTGTCCTTGGCGGTGTCACCCTTGTCGCCCGGCTTAGCGTCGTCTTCTTCGTCAACGATCTCGGCGTCAACGACATCTTCGTCGGTCGATGACGGGGCCTCTTCGTCGGGCACCGGGGTTGGATCCATCTGCGATGCCGCGTAGATGGCTTCACCGAGCTTGGATTGAGAGGTGTTGAGTGCGTCGAACGCCGACTTCACCGCGGTGTCGTCGTCGCCCGCGAGGGCCGTCTTGAGAGCATCCACGTCGGCCTGTACTTCGCCCTTGACGTCGTCAGGCAGCGCGGCCTCGTTCTCTTTTATGAGCTTCTCGATCGAGTAGACGAGCTGCTCAGAGTTGTTGCGCACCTCGGCCTTCTCGCGACGCTCCTTGTCTTCGGCAGCGTGCTCTTCGCCCTCGCGCACCATGCGCTCGATGTCTTCTTTCGCGAGCGACGAGCCGCCCGTGATGGTCATCGACTGCTCTTTGCTGGTGCCCTTGTCTTTCGCGCTCACATGCACGATGCCGTTGGCGTCGATGTCGAAAGTGACTTCGATCTGCGGGATTCCCCGCGGAGCAGGCGCGATCCCGGTCAGCTCAAACGTGCCCAGGTTCTTGTTGTCGCGCGTGAACTCGCGCTCGCCCTGGAACACCTGGATCGCGACAGACGGCTGGTTGTCGTCGGCCGTCGTGAAGGTCTCGCTGCGCTTGGTCGGGATGGCCGTGTTGCGCTCGATGAGCTTAGTCATGATGCCGCCCTTGGTCTCGATGCCGAGGCTCAGAGGGGTCACGTCGATGAGCAGAACATCCTTGCGCTCGCCCCTCAGCACACCCGCCTGAAGTGCGGCACCGACGGCGACGACCTCGTCGGGGTTGACGCCCTTGTTGGGGTCTTGGCCACCGGTGAGCTTCTTGACGAGCTCGGTCACGGCCGGCATGCGCGTTGAGCCGCCGACGAGTACAACGTGGGCAATATCACCGACCTTGACGCCCGCCTCTTTGATGACGTCAGCAAAAGGCTTCTTGGTACGGTCGAGCAGGTCGCTCGTGAGTTCTTCGAACTTCGCCCGCGTGAGTGTCTCGTCGAGGTTGGCGGGGCCGTTTTCGGTGAGCGAGAGGTAGGGCAACTGAATGCTCGTACTCGTCGAGCTCGACAGTTCTTTCTTGGCCTGCTCCGCGGCCTCCTTGAGGCGCTGCTTGGCGATTTTGTCGTTGCTCACATCGACGCCCGTGGTCTCTTTGAAGCGCTGGATCAGGTAGGTCACCACGCGAGCATCCCAGTCGTCACCACCGAGTCGGTTGTCACCTGCGGTCGAGCGCACCTGAATGGTGCTGAAGTCATCGTCTTTGCCCACTTCGAGCAGGCTGACGTCAAAGGTTCCGCCGCCGAGGTCGAAGACCAGAATCAGCTCGTCTTCTTTGCCCTTGTCGAGGCCGTAGGCGAGGGCTGCAGCAGTGGGCTCGTTGATGATGCGAAGAACGTTGAGCCCGGCGATCTCGCCAGCCTCTTTGGTCGCCTGACGTTCGGCGTCGTTGAAGTAGGCGGGCACCGTGATGACGGCGTCAGTGACGCTCTCGCCCAGGTACTGCTCCGCATCCCGCTTCAGCTTGGCCAGGATGCGCGCACTGATCTCTTGCGGGGTGTACTTCTTGTCGTCGATCTCTTGCTTCCAGTCGGTGCCCATGTGGCGCTTGACGCTCGCGATGGTGCGGTCGACGTTGGTGACGGCCTGGCGCTTGGCGGTCTCGCCGACGAGCACCTCGCCGTCTTTTGTGAAGGCCACGACCGATGGGGTCGTGCGAAAGCCTTCTGCGTTGGCGATGACGGTGGGTTCTCCACCTTCAAGAACAGACACGACGGAATTGGTGGTTCCGAGGTCGATACCGACGGCACGAGACATGGTGGTGCTCCTTCTTCAGATCTGAGCGTACGAAAGGTTGAGTGGCACTGTATCAAGTTTGGGATGCCGGATGCGGGCTGTCAAGTCGCGCACACCAAAACTTGCGTCACACTGGCTCAACTCTCAGGTTGCCGAGACCGCTACCGTGGTGCTGACAGGGGCAAAGCAGCCCCCAGAAATGGAGTCAACGATGACAACCCCATCCACCCCCACCCACAACTCGGCTACACACCCCGCCCCGCGCGCACCCTGGTGGCAGTCACTCGGATCCCTCTCCGTAGCCGCTCTCGTACTCGTGGCCACGAATGGGCTGTACATGCTGCTCGTGGCTTTCGGCAACATCACCGACTACGCGACGAACTACGCGTTTGTCGAGCGGGTGCTCGCGATGGACACCACCAACTTCGGCCAAGGTCAAGACGTCAACCTTGACCCCGACATCATGTGGCGCGCCATCGATAGCCCGGTCGCTGCAAATGTCGGCTACATCGGCCTAATCATCGTCGAGGCCCTTGCCGGTATCGTGCTGCTCATTGCCGTGATCGCGTGGATTCAGTACATGCGCGGCACGGTCACACTCGCCGCCGCACGGGCGCTCGCCACCCTCGGTCTCGTTCACGTGCTCTTCGTGTTCTTCACCGCGTTCATCACAGTGGGCGGCGAATGGTTCAGCATGTGGCGGTCGACCGACTGGAACGGCCTCGACCCTGCTCTGCAGAACGCGGTGCTCGCGTTGCTGACCCTCATTGTCGTGCACATGGTGCGCGACCGCAGGGTGCGCGACCAGATCGTGCGTGACGAGCGCATCGTCGAGTAGCTCGCGCCCATTGCTGATCAGCGAGGCGGAGAAGCTCGGGTTTCTCCGCCTCGTTTCGCGTTACCACGCACAACGAAGCGCTACCCGGTGTTCACCAGCGGGCGGTAGCGTGAGCGCATGACGGACGAACCCAACGCTGTGCACCCCACCGACAAGACGATCCCAGTCGTCGCCACCACCCTCGCTGTAGGCATCATGGGGCTCGATCTTCAAGAGGGAATCCAGGTGCCCCGGCGGCGGGTGTTTGCCTGGGCGTTCTGGGACTGGGCAACTCAGCCGTTCAACACCGTTCTTATTACTTTCGTGTGGGTGCCGAGCTACCTCACGAGCACGTTCTTCATCGACCCCGCCGTGATCGGCACCGATGGCGAGAAGGTGG
>JBBRWT010000133.1:0-5650 GCA_038249035.1 Actinomycetales bacterium | reverse complement strand
GATGAGGTGCGCCAACTAGTGGCCTCGATCTATCTCGCCCACTTCGACCCCGACACCGCGCTGAGCCAACGGGTTCTCATGCCGGTCTCGGTTGAAGAACATCACGGAATGGAAGACGCCCGGTTCGTTGTGATGACGGATGCTGACGGAGCCACCGAGTACCGCGCGACCTACACGGCCTACGACGGTCACCACATCGCACCGCGCCTCATCACCTCGCCCGACCTGCGCCAGTTCGCCATCCAGCGCCTGGCCGGAAACGCGGCGCACAACAAAGGTATGGCGCTTTTCCCTCGCCTGGTCGGGGGCCGGCACCTCTCACTCAGCCGCACCGGCGGCGAGAGCATTTCGTTGGCAAGCTCACCCGACGGGTTGAACTGGAACCTGCTCGGCACTGTGCACACTCCGGTGCAACCCTGGGAGCTCGTTCAAAGCGGCAACTGCGGTTCGCCGCTTGAGACCCCGCAAGGGTGGCTCGTGCTCACGCACGGAGTCGGCCCGATGCGCACTTACTCACTCGGGGCGCTACTACTTGATCTCGACGACCCGACCATCGTGTTGAGCCGCACGACAACACCACTGTTGTCTCCGGGGGCCGAGTGGCACAGCGGCTACGTGCCGAACGTGGTCTATTCCTGCGGCGGCATCATCGTTGACGGAGTGCTGTGGGTACCCGTCGGCATCGGCGACGTGCGCATCGGCGTGTTCTCGGTCGAGGTCGATGAGTTGCTCGCCTCGATGACTCCGTAGTTCGGCGATCCTACGATTGGGGCGCTGAGGAGCTGGGGGGCGGTCAGGTCGTCAACCGCTCCACGGTCTGCCCCGTGATGTCGGCGATCAAGTCGAAATCTTTGTCAACGGCCAGCACTACGCATCCGGTGAGTTCGGCTGTGGCAGCGATCAACAAATCGGGGATCGATGGGGCCCGATGTTGCCCTCGCTCTCCGAGCAACTGCTGCACCTCGAGCGCCCGTCGTTCGATTCCGGGTGTCGAGTACTCGACCGGCATGAGCGACAGCGGGGCAGAGTCGAACTCTTGCCGCGATTGCTTAGTCGACCGCATGGAGTAGCCGATCTCGAGCCGAGTGATGCCCGCAATGCGCACGAGTCCGCGCGACAGGCGCGTGGTCCAGATCTGCAGGTCAGGGCTATCACCGAGCCGAACATACGCCGACTTGTCGATGAGCCACGGCATCACCGCCACGCAGCGCTCATTACCTCTGGGTCGTCGAGATCGCGAGCAGCGCGGGATGCCCTGCGCACGTCGTCGGCGGTCACCATCACGCTCGTGTCTTGATCGGCAGTCGCGACCAGGTCGAGCTGTCGTCGCAGGTATTCGTTGCGCGAGAGGCCAAGTTGTTCGGCTCGCTCTTCAATGCGCGCGATCGCTTCGGCGCTGATGCCGCGGATGAGAATGTCGGTCATGCGCAGCCTCTCAACCGTCCGTATCGCTGATACCGATGATGATAGCGTGATATCAGTGCCCCGGACGGGCGGTTGCACAAGTCCTACACGAACAGCGTGCGGAACTCGCCATACCCCTCGGCATCGAGCTGATCCGCCGGGATGAACCGCAGTGATGCCGAGTTCATGCAGTAGCGCAAGCCGCCCGCCTGGCGCGGGCCATCGTCAAAGACGTGCCCCAGGTGACTGTCGGCGCCGCTCGACCGCACCTCGGTGCGCGACATGAACAAGCCGCGGTCGGTTTTGGTTGTCACTGCCCCCGGCGAGAGCGGCTTGGTGAAGCTGGGCCATCCGGTACCGCTATCGAACTTGTCGGTCGACGAGAAGAGGGGCTGCCCCGAGACGACGTCGACGTAGAGGCCGACATCGTGGTGGTCGTGGTATTCGTTACGAAAGGCGGGCTCAGTGCCGTCGTTCTGCGTGACCTTGCGCTGCATGTCGGTTAGGCGGGCAATGGCGTCGGGCGTGGCGCGATACTCGGTGGTCATGGTTGCTCCTCTGCGGTTCGTCGCTCTGGGCGACGCTAGAGAGTTAAACCCTCGAGAGGTCGTTCTGGTTCCAGCGTCGGCGAACTCTCAGCTTTGGCCGCCACCGTTCGGCGCTCGGGCTTGGTGACGAGCCAGCATCCGATCAGAATCAGGGCGAAGCCAAGGCCCGTGAATACAGTGACCGGCTCGCTGAGCACGAGGGCTCCGGCGACGACGGCGACCGCCGGGTTGACGTAGGTGATTGCGGTCATGCGCACGGGGCCGATCTCGGCGATGAGCGCGAACATCAACAAGAAGGCAATCGCGCTGCAGACCACGGCGAGCACGAGCACCGACACGATCACGGGCGTCGAGGGCACGGCGGTGGGCCAGCCGCCCGTGATACCGACAATCGGCAGGTAGATGAGCCCGGCCACGGTGAGCGCCAGGGCCATGACGCCGACGCCCGGAAGGTCGTGCATCCAGCGCGCCAGAATCGCCGGCCCAATCGCGTAGCCCACCACGGCAACTCCGAGCAAGGCGACGCTTCCCAGGTCGGAGCCGCCCAGATCGAGCCCGACGACCGCGATCACGCCGGCGGTGCCAATCACCAAGCCGAGCGCGTTGAGGGCGGTGACGCGATGGCGGCGACCCATGACGAACGCTACGCCGATCGCTACGAGGGGGATGCTCGCGAGCAGAAGCCCGGTCGTCGAGCTCGGCAACGTCACTTCGGCAGCATTGAGCGCGTACCAGGGCAACGCGATTTCGATGATCGAGAACGCCAGCAGGGGCTTCCATCGCCGCAACACCGGAGCAAGTGCGCGCCGACGTGCGGCGATCGGCAGCAGCAAGGCGGCTGCGAGCACGCACCGGGCGAGCACGAGAAACTCGGGGCTCAGCTCGACGACGGCGATCTTGATGAAGAGGTACGGAATACCCCAGATGACGCCGAGGGCGGCGAAAAGGATGAGGCCGCGGCGGGTCATGGGTCAATCATCGCGCAGGGTCACTCCGCCGAATTACGCCGCACGATTACGCCCCAGGGTTCCAGGCAAGCGCCTGCCAGATGATGAGCGCGTTGACGCCCAAGCTGACCACGATCAGCATGTTGTCGTAAAAACCCTTGTAGGGCAGCCCGACAATGTTGAACACGGCACCGAGTGCTGAGACGACCACGGTGATCCAGACGAGGGGAGCAGCTGGTGTCAGCATCGTGACGAGAATCATCACGATGGGCACCAGCTGGATGCACGCGGCCAAGGTCCACATCCACGGCTTGGCGGGCTTGCCGTCGATCTCGCCCGGTTCGGCGTGGCCCGCGAAGATGCGCAGCACGTCACCGAGCAAGTAAATGAGCATGAGGGCCACCCAGGCGAAGGCGAGCACGAGGCGCGTGGTTTCGATCATGCCGCGAGGCTATCGCCGCAGGGTACGCAGCGGGCGTAGCCTGGCGCCGTGCCGCACCCGAACTCTCGCCAAGCGAAGGCTGCGCGCCGACGTCGCCGTCGGATTGCCGCGGCCGACAACGACCTGACGGCCGAGCAGTGGGTGACCCTGCAACGCTTCTGGGGTGAGGCGTGCGCCTATTGCGGGGCCACCGACCGCCCGCTGCAGCGTGACTGCGTGCAGCCGATTGCCCGGGGCGGGCGATACACGCTCGAGAACATCGCGCCCGCGTGCGGACCCTGCAACGCGAGCAAGAGCAACGACGAAGTGACCAGCTGGATGCGTCGCACGCGCCGCGACGAGCGCCAGTTTCTCGAGCGCCTGGTTGCCGTACAGGCAGCGCTGCGTGACGGCGGAGAGGTCGCTTTCGAGCAATCGTGAGCGGCGGCTAGGGTTGCGACATGGTCCGCATCATCACTGCCGCTGTCGCACTATGGGTGGGGCTTGCGGTGCTCACCGGCGCAATCGTGGTGGCCATCGCTCCCACGGCATATGAAGTTCTCGCCTCGCCGTTTCAGGGCGACGGTTCGACTCTTGTCGAACGCGCCGACGGTGCGCAACCACGCTTCGAGGCTGACGAAGACTTCGGTGAAGTGGCGGTCTACGACGTTCTTGCTGATGGCACGCTTGAGCCCGCGGCGAGCGGACTGGCGGGGGAGGTGTGGAGCCTCTGGCTGCGCATGGTCGGGGCTGACGTGGCAGGCGAGTCGATCATCCAGTACCGCGCCGGCGACGCCCCAGACAGCGACACGCTCGCCTACGTCTATCAAGACGCCAGGCCGCAGTACTGGAGCCTCGCGGTTAACCTGGCCACGGCCGAAGACCCACAACTGCTCATGGCTACCCTGATCCACGAGTACGCCCACGTGTTCAGCTTCGATGAGGGCGACTTCGATCGAAAAGCTACCTCCTGCGACACCCTCGATCTCTATGAAGGATGCGCTGCCGAGGGCAGCTACCTGTACCAGTTCTACGACGCGTTCTGGGCGCAGTATGGCGGCTCGTTTGATGTCGAGAACGTCGATGACGACGCAGCATATGAGTTCTACCGTGCGAACGAAGAAGACTTTGTGAGCGACTACGCCGCGACGAACCTCGGCGAAGACTTCGCGGAGTCATTCATGACATTCGTGATCGAAGACGTGCCCGAGGGCAACACGGTGGTGGCCCAGAAGCTGCAGTTCTTTACGCAGTTTCCTGAACTGGTTGAGCTGCGCGAGCACATTCGCGAAGAGCTGGCAGTTGAGTTGGGGCTGCGCTGACTGCCGCGAGTAGACTCCCGCCATGATGAGCGAAACACGGGTCGAAGCAGACACCGCGAAAGCGAGAGTGTGGATCGTCGGCGGGTCTTTGCTGCTCGCTGCTGTGGTGATCGGGGCCGGGGTTGCCACAGTCTGGACCGGTGCGGGGGTCGTACGCGAGTTGCTGGTTGCAGCGGCCCTGCTGCTGTTCGCTTTCGGATTTCGCGGTGCGGGAAGCATCACCGCCCGCCGCCCTGTGCCCACCATCGCGCTGACCGTGCTCGCGATTTCTCTTCTGGTCTCGCCACTGCTGAACGCCATCCTGTTTTCGTTGGGTGCTGCCCTCGACGTGATCGCCGCCGCGACCCAAATAACTCTTGTCGTGCAGTTCGCCTGCGCTCTGATCGCCGTGATGGCCATTGGGCGCCTCGCGGTTGTGCCGTCGCCCTTCAATTGGGCGCCCGCACTGGCACTCGCCGCTATCACTCTGTCGGGCGTCGCGCAGGCTGTCGCCGCCATCGCGATTACCCAGAACGCGCAAGAAGTGTTTGTGGTGCTGATCGGCGTAGACGTGATCATTCGGGTCGGCACGCTCGTCGCCCTCGGTGTGATCGCGATTGTGCTCGGCGATCGAGCCGCGCGCGGCGCCGATTCGGCTGCGATTCCGGTCGACATCGCCCTCCCCTGGGGGCGAATCGCCAGCCGATGAGGGGAGGCCGCTTGTGCCGCCGATAGGCTGAAGCAGTGTCTAAAGTCTTGACTTCACTGCCCGTCGGCGAACGCGTCGGCATCGCCTTCTCTGGAGGGCTCGACACGTCGGTCGCGGTCGCGTGGATGCGCGACAAGGGCGCGATTCCATGCACCTACACGGGCGACCTCGGTCAGCCAGACGAGCCCGACGTTGAGGCCGTGCCGGGCCGGGCTCTCGAGTACGGAGCCGAGTTGAGCCGACTCGTCGACGCCAAGTCGGCCCTTGTCGAAGAGGGCCTCGTGGCTCTCGCGTGCGGTGCCTTTCACATTCGCAATGCG
>JBBRWT010000132.1:0-5655 GCA_038249035.1 Actinomycetales bacterium | reverse complement strand
CTCGCTGACGCTGACGCTGTCGCTGTCGCTGTCGCTGTCGCTGTCGCTGTCGTTGACGCTGTCGCTGTAGCTGACGCTGTCGCGCACAGTGGCGACGCGGGGTTCTGACCGCGCGTCAGGAGGTGTCGCGTGCATGATGGCTCCTTTCCTCCGCCACTATCGTGGCCCACCTCGCGACAGTCGGCCACAGCCTTCGGCACAGTCGTAAGAAACTCGAAAGGTGTCTCACAGCAGCACGCCCCTTGATGGCGCTTAGCCTGGGCCTATGTCATTGCGTCGCATCACGGTCTGGGCTGCTGCTGCCGGGCTCGCCGCCGCCGGTGTCGTGCTCGCGGTGACCGAATTGCTTGCTCTTCTGGTCGCACCGGCGAGCAGTTCTCTGTTCGCGGTGGGAGCGCTGGTGATCGACTTGGCGCCGCCGTGGCTCAAAGAGGTCACGATCGCTCTCTTTGGCACGGCCGACAAACTCGTGCTGCTCATCATGGTGGGGCTGCTGGTCGCGGTACTCGCCGTCGTTGCGGGAATTCTTGAGCGCCGTCGTGCGCCGTGGGGGGCGGTGCTTCTCGGCGGAGTGGGTCTCGTCGCGCTGACGGCTGTACTGACGCGTGCTGAGGCGACGGTTTTCTGGGCCATTCCGACCGTGGTCGGTGTCGTCGTCGGCGTGGTCGCCCTTCGTCGCTTGATTGCACTGCTCGATCGGTGGGTCACCATGAGTGCGCCCGCCGCGTCGGAGCAGTACCCGGGGTTCGCACGGCGCTCGTTCTTGGGAGTGCTTGGCGCCACTGCCGCCGGCGCTGTCGTCGTCGGGATAACATCGCGGGCGGTCAATGCCGTGACCTCCGTCGCCAACACCGTGCGCGAGGCGCTGAGGCTGCCCGCCGCCACGACGCGCGCGGCCGCCATCCCGAACGGTGCCGCGCTCAATGTCGCCGGCATCACTCCTCTCGTCACCGACAACCGAGCGTTTTATCGCATCGACACCGCGCTGCAGGTGCCGAGCATCGACGCCTCTCAGTGGCGATTGCGGGTGACCGGCATGGTCGAGCAAGAGATCGAGATTGACTGGAACGAACTCGTCAGCTTGCCGCTCAAAGAGTCGTACGTGACGCTCATGTGCGTGTCGAACGAAGTGGGCGGAGGCCTGACAGGCAACGCGCTGTGGCTCGGGCATCCCATTCGCGAAATTCTGGCGCGCGCCCGCCCGCTGCCCGACGCCGACATGGTGCTCTCGCGAAGCCAAGACGGCTGGACGGCGGGCACGCCGCTCGAGGTACTGCAGGATCCGAATCGGGATGCCCTGCTCGCGGTCGGCATGAACGGTGAGTTACTGCCCATCGAGCATGGGTTTCCGGTGCGCATGGTCGTGCCGGGCCTCTACGGATACGTGTCGGCGACGAAGTGGGTCGTCGAGATGAAGGTGACGCGGTTCGACCGTGATCAGGGCTACTGGACTCCCCGCGGCTGGTCGGCGCTCGGGCCGGTGAAGACCCACTCACGTATTGACGTGCCGCGCAACCGTGCGACGTTTGCTGCCGGCACGACGGCGATTGCCGGGATCGCATGGTCGCAACACATCGGTATTGAGCGTGTCGAGGTACGGATTGACGGGGGAACCTGGAGCGAGGCGCGGCTCGCCGAGGCAATCTCGGCCGATACCTGGCGACAATGGGTGCTCGAGTGGGATGCGACGCCGGGGTCGCACGTCGTCGAAGTGCGAGCGACTGACACCACGGGATTCACGCAACGCGAGCCGTACGTGCCGGTTGCTCCCAATGGCGCAGAGGGATACCACGGCATCGTCGTACAGGTCAATTCTTAACGAAACCCGCGTGACGAAACCTGCGTGACGAAACCCGCGTGGCGAACGCCGCGTGGCGAACGCCGCGTCACGAACGCTGCGGTCAGTACCGCGCGACGCTCGGGTCGACCTGAGTTGACCAGGCGTCAATACCGCCAGCGAGATGCTGGGCGTCGAGGCCGGCGGCACGCAACTGCTTCAGGGCTACCTGCGAGCGGATGCCGTGGTGGCAGTACACAACGATGCGGCGATCGCGAGGCAGGGCTGTGATCTCGGCGGCGAGGTGGCCTAGGGGCATCAGGCGTGAGCCGGTGATCGTCGCAAGCTCGTGCTCCCACGGCTCGCGCACGTCGAGCAGCAGTGGCGCAGCATCCGTCGCCGAGGTCTGGTGCAGAAGCGCGGCGAGCTCAAGCGCGGTCAGTTCGAGCGGTGCAAGGCTAGCCGGTGCGCTGTCGGCCACTACACCCGTGTCAGCCGACGCAATCTGCCCCGCAACCCCGCAGAACTGCTCGTAGTCGATGAGCTCAGTGACCGGCGCCGCCTCGGGGTTACGGCCAAAGGGCAGCTCGCGAAAGCGGCCCGTGCGACCGTCGTAGGTGGTGACACGGCCGATGAGGGTGTCACCGACTCCCGTTAGTACGGCGATAACCTGTGCGGCCATGAGCGAGCCGATGACGCCGCACACGGTCGGCAACACGCCGCCCGTAGCGCAGTCGAGCACGCTGTCGGCAGCCGGCGGCACGGGGAAGAGGTCACGGTAACCGGGGCCGCCGACCGGGCTCACGCCAACCTGCCCGTCAAACTGCAGCACCGCTCCCCACACCAGGGGTATGCCGCGCAGCACAGCCGCGTCGGCGGCGAGATAGCGCGTCTCGAAGCCGTCACTACCGTCAACGAGCACCTCGTAATCAGCGAGCAGCGCCAGGGCGTTCTCGCGCGAGAATCGCTCGCGGTGTTGCACGATCGTCACCGCGGGGTCGAGGGCGGTCAGGCGGTCGGCGGCCGAGTCGACTTTGGCCCGTCCGAGGTCAGCCGTGGTGTGCAGATGCTGGCGGTGCAAGTTGCTGAGTTCGACACCGTCATCATCGATGATGCCGATGCGCCCCTCGGGCGCCGTGCCTACACCCGCACCGACGAGCTGGGGCAGAACGACACTGCCAAGACCTCCGGCACCGATCACGAGCACGCGGGCGCGCGCCAGGGCGGTCTGCGCTTCTACCCCAAACCCGGGCAACGCGAGTTGGCGGGCGTGGCGGGTCGGATCGATCATGTTGCGATTCTCGCAGTCGTCGCTGAGGGTGGTGGCTGGCGGCGCGATGTCCGTCACAGCGCTTGGCCCGCCTGATTCCGCATCCACGGTGAAATTTCGGTCAGGATGCCGCAGAATCGTCATATGGGCACAAACAGCGACGCTTCTCCCCGCTATCGCGTGAGCGAAGCAGCCACTCTGTTGGGCGTGAGCGATGACACTGTGCGGCGCTGGGCTGACGATGGTCGGCTCGCCCTCGTGAGCGCCGAGTCGGGGCCGCTGCTCGTCGATGGTGCCGAACTGGCGCGCGTGGCCGTGGAGAATTCCGCCGACGCTGGTCTTGAACGCCTGGCCGGAGCAGGACGCAGTTCGGCGCGCAATCGCTTCGTCGGCCTCGTGACCGGAATCACCGTCGACACGGTCATGGCGCAGGTCGAGTTGCAGGCCGGGCCTTTCCGCGTGGTGTCGCTCATGAGTGCAGAGGCCGTGCGTGAGCTCGGGCTCGTGGTCGGCTCGCTCGCCGTGGCGAGTGTCAAAGCCACGACCGTGGTCGTTGAGGCTCCGGCCCGCGCCGAGTCCTCGAAGGTCAGCAGAGGGTGAAAGCGCGAATACTCGCCATCGCCTGGTGTATCGCCGTGCTGCCGCTCGGCGGGTGCGTCGCGGTAGCCGATCTACCGGGCGGCGGAACGAACCCTGGGTCGTCTGCCCCCGGCTCGTCTGCCCCCGGCTCGTCTGCCCCCGGGTCGTCTACCGACGAGCTCACCGGAACCCTCACGGTATTCGCGGCCGCCTCGCTCACCGAGGTGTTCACTGAGTTCGAGGCCGAACTCGAGGAGCAGAATCCAGCTCTCGAAGTCGTGCTTGTCTTTGGCGGCAGTTCGGCGCTCGCGCAGCAACTGCTCGCCGGTGCTCCCGCTGATGTCTTCGCTGCCGCCGACGAAACCACGATGCAGGTCGCGGTCGACGGCGAGGTCGTGCAGGCACCCGTCGCGTTCGCCCGCAACCTGCTCGCGCTCGCCGTGCCCCGCGGCAACCCGGCCGGGGTTGTGAGTCTCGGCGACCTCGCGCGCCCCGAGTTGATCGTTGCTTTGTGTGCCTCTGAAGTGCCGTGCGGCCGAGCTGCCGACCGCCTCTTGCTCGAGCGGGGCATCACGCCGTCGGTCGACACGCGCGAGCAAGACGTGCGCTCTGTGCTCACCAAGATCGAACTCGGCGAAGTGGATGCGGGGCTCGTCTATGCCACGGATGCCCGCGTCGCCAGCGACCGAGTCACGACCGTGCCCATCACCGGCGCCGAGGAGGTCGCGACGACAGCATCGCTCGCGATTGTGACCGGTTCGAGCCAGCAGGTTGCTGCGGCCGCGTTCCTCGCACTCGTCACGTCGTCCGGAGCAGTGCGCGTGCTGCGCGCGGCGGGCTTCACGGTGGTGCCGTGATGACCTCGCCCACCAGTGGCCACGACCGCGCCACACCAACCAGGCGCACCACAGGTCAGCGCACTGCGTGGCTCTTTCGATCCGGCGCGGGCGCTCTGCCGTTCGGCGTCGTCGTGGCGGCAAGTGTCGCCATCGCACTTCTGGCGCTGCCGCTTGTCGCCCTGCTGGTTCGCGCACCCTGGGATCAGCTCGGCGGGTTGCTCAGTCGGGCCTCGACACTGAGCGCGCTCGGCCTCTCGCTCGGTACCGCGCTGCTGAGCACGGGCATCTGTGTCGGGTTGGGCATCCCGCTCGCGCTGGTGCTAAGCCGCAGTGACTCGTCCCCGGCGATAGTACGGCGCGGGTTGCGCGCTTTGGTGACGATTCCGCTCGTGCTGCCACCCGTGGTTGGTGGCGTCGCGCTGCTTCTCTTGCTGGGCAGGCAGGGCCTACTGGGCGCGTCCCTCGAGGCTCTAACCGGCATCACGATTCCGTTTACGACCGCGGCCGTCGTCATTGCCCAGACTTTCGTCGCCATGCCGTTTCTCGTGCTCGCCGTTGAGGGCGCCCTGCGGGGCGTGGATGCGCAGGCCACGATCGCCGCGGCCACGCTGGGCGCCTCACGCTGGACGGTGCTGCGCCGCGTGACCTTGCCGCTCGCCGCCCCCGGAATCCTCGCCGGCACCGTGCTGTGCGCGGCGCGAGCGCTCGGCGAGTTCGGGGCGACCATCACCTTTGCCGGCAGTTTTCCAGGAACAACTCAGACGCTGCCAGTGGCGACCTACCTCGAGCTGCAGCGCGACCCTGACGCCGCAGTGGCGCTCGCTCTCGTGCTTGTCGCGGTCGCCCTCGTGACGCTCGTCTCGTTGCGTGACCGGTGGGTGCCGGGGGTGTTGCCGTGAGTGAGTCGCTCACACCGCGTGCGCCGCTCGCCCTGAGTGTCCAGGGCCGAGCGCACCGCGGCGCGTTCGAGCTGGAGCTCGAGCTTGAGGTTGAGGCAGGGCATCCACTCGCGATCATTGGACCGAACGGTGCGGGTAAGTCGACTGCCCTGCTCACCCTTGCGGGCGTGCACCCGCTCGATACGGGGCGCATTGCGACACGTGACCGTGTGCTGACCGACGTCGCTTTGGGCGTAGACCTGCCCCCGGAACGCCGGCGAGTGGGCATCGTCTTTCAGGGCTATGCCCTAT
>JBBRWT010000131.1:0-5740 GCA_038249035.1 Actinomycetales bacterium | reverse complement strand
GTCGCCGAACCCTCGCCGACCCGAGAGACCTCCCACACGTCGTAGTTGTAAAACCCGGCAGAACCCGTGACCGCTTCTTTGCGCAGGTCACTAAGTAGCGACGTGCGCTCAACAGACTCGGCGGCGAGCGCGAGCATTGCGATGTCGCGGGCACGCACGACGTTCGGGGTCGCGCCCACCTCGCGTAGCCACTGCCCTACGCTCAGGCGGTCGAGCCGCTCGGCATCGGGGTGCGACCACGGGTCATCGGCATCGACGGTGCGCACGAGGTCGGCGAAGGCCTTCTCTGTGCGTTCGTAGCTGCGGCGGTCGGCATCGCTGAACCACGGGATGCCCTCACCCCGCACCCTGCCATCAGCGAGCACCCACACGTCGTCGCCCGGCAACTCTGCGAACGCCGGAACAAGGGTGAGCCCGAGGTCGGCAACGAGGCCGGTGTAGGCGGTGTGCGACGGGCCCACGACTTCGCCCCCCAGTTGCATGAGACGGCCATCCGACAGCTCGGTCTGCTCGACACGACCGCCCACGCGGCCGCGCGCCTCGAGAACGCGCACGTCGACACCAGCGGCGGCCAGGTCACGGGCGGCGGCGAGGCCTGCGAGGCCTGCGCCGAGAATGATGACGTCGCTACTGTTCATGGGGCCTCCGCGCTGGTTTGAGCATGGTGGGTTAAGCGTGCGCGGTGTTCGTAAGTCGGGCGCTCAGCGCTTAGCGCCGACCGAGCGTGCCGAAAATGCCGCGCACAACTTCGCGGATCACCGACTGACCGGTGCGCGAGCCGAGCACGTCACCCAGCATGTCACCGACACCCGGGGCGGGCTTGGTCGTGCGGCGGTTCGTGGTGCGCGTCGTCGTGCGCTCGCTCTTTTGCAGATCGCGCAGGGCCTTCTCGTACTCGGCCTGCGCCTTGTCTTTCTCCTTCGCCGCCGTGGCAGCAGCCTTCAGGCGCTCCTCCTCCGCGTCGCGCGCCGCCTCGGCCTCAGCCGCAGCGTTCATGCGGCCGGTTAACATCTCGTACGCCGACTCGCGATCGACGGCCGTGCCGTACTGGGCGAGCAAGGGCGACGCCGCAATCGTGGCGGCGACCACGTCGGCGGGCGCGGGATCCATCGACCCTTGTGGCGCGCGCAAGCGCGTCCAGGCGACCGGTGACGGCGCACCCTTCTCGTTCATCACGGTGACGATTGCCTCGCCAATGCCGAGGGTGGTCAGCACCTCTTCGAGGTCGTAGCCACTGTTGGGGTACGTCGAGACGGCGGCCTTGAGTGCCTTCGCATCGTCGGGAGTGAAGGCCCGAAGCTGGTGTTGCACCCGCGAACCGAGTTGGGCGAGCACATCGCCGGGCACGTCTTTGGGCGACTGCGTGACGAAGAAGATGCCGACCCCCTTCGAGCGAATCAACCGCACAGTCTGCGTGATCGCCGCCAAGAAGTCTTTGCTCGCGTCTTTGAACAGCAGGTGCGCTTCGTCGAAGAAGAACACAAGCTTCGGCTTGTCGAGGTCGCCGACCTCGGGCAGATCGTTGAACAGGTCGGCGAGCAACCACATGAGGAAGGTCGAAAACAACGCGGGCTTGTCAGCGACGCCCGGCACTTCGAGAAGGCTCACGATGCCGCGGCCGTCGCTCGTCGTACGCAAGAAGTGCGCGGTGTCGAACTCGGGCTCGCCAAAGAACACGTCGGCGCCCTCGGCGGCGAAGGTGATGAGCTCGCGCAGAATAACGCCGGCCGTCGCTTTGCTCAAGCCACCGAGCTCGGCCAGCTCGGGCTTGCCCTCGTCACTCGTCAGAAACTGGATAACCGCACGCAGATCATCGAGACCGACAAGCGGTAGCCCGTTCTGGTCGGCGTAGAGAAAGACCAGCGCCAAACTCGACTCTTGCGTGTGGTTGAGGCCAAGAACTTTACTCAACATAAGCGGGCCAAAGCTCGAAACGGTCGCGCGCACCGGCACGCCGTGGCCGACACCACCGAGGCAGTAAAACTCGGTGGGGTGTGCGGTGCCGACCCACTTTTGGCCGATGCCCTTCGTGCGCGCGAGCAGCTTGTCGCCGCCCGAGCCCGCCACGGCAATGCCGCTCAGGTCGCCCTTGATGTCGGCGGCAAAGACCGGCACGCCCGCCGCACTGAGCTGTTCCGCGAGCACCTGCAGCGTCTTCGTCTTACCCGTGCCGGTGGCGCCGGCGACGAGACCGTGCCGGTTGGTCATCGCGATAGGAATGCGCACCGGCACGTCGGGTAGCGCCTCGCCGTTGACGAGTGCACCCATCTCGAGAACAGCGCCCTCGGGTTGGTAGCCCGCGCGAATCGCAGCGACTCGGTCGGCATCAAGCGGGCCCGAAGCAACCGGATGCGCGCTCGCGACCGGCGCCAACTCGGCGCTTGCGGACGGCGCCGGCGCCGCAGCTGACGCGGCTGATGCGGTTGTCGCTGCTGATGCCGTTGCCGCTGCCGCTGCTGCCGCCGTTGCCGCCGCGAGGGCGGCTTGCGCTTCTTCCAGGGCCTTTGTCGCGGCCTCGACGGCCTCTGCTGCGTCAGTCATGGCGTCAGCCTAATCGCACCAATCGCGCGGTCGCCGTGCTCCCGTGCCCTGGCTCAACACCACGCGTTTCTCTTAACACCGCGAGTAGCATCTCGCAGTGTTAAGCGGAACGTGCGGTGATGACATCGGAGTCGTGGCCGGCACCGCCGAGAGGTCTGTGTGACGCGCCCGCCCCGTCGGATTCAGGGCTGGACCTTCAGCTATGCACAAACCGCCTCAGGACCACTGAGCGACTACTCAGCAGCCAAACCCCGGCGACACCGCGCGTTTCGCGCAACACCCCACGTAGTTTCTTGCAGTGTTGCGAGAAACTCGCAGTGACGAGGTCGGGTGCACGACGCGGTGCACGGCGCGGTGCACGGCGCGGTGCACGGCGCGGTGAACCGCGCGGGCAGCCAGCCGCACCCTAGCGCCTAAGCGCGGCTTGGCTCACGCTCCTGCATGCCCCAGGCCTGGCCGTAACCACCCTCGGCCTCGGGCGCGGCCATGAGGTCGAGAAACGGCTGCGCGTCGAAAGCTTCGGGGCCCAACACGCCCGAGCCGCTCCAGGCCCCGGTCGACAACAGTTCGAGCGCGATGACGGGGTTGAGGGCGGTCTGCCAGACGACGCACTGGCTCTCGTACTCGGCCATCGTCCACTCGTTGTCGCTCACGTGGTACAGGTACACCGCGCGGGGTGCGCCGTCAACGCCGAGGCCGGTGACCCAGACGCCCGCGCAGGTTTTGCCGGTCATCCGGGGCCCCAACGTTGCCGGGTCAGGAAGACCGGCGGCAACCACGTCACGCGGGCTCACCATGACGGGGCCATCGGCCGAACGCACACGAATCGGGGCGGTCTTGTCGAGCCCGAGCTGGTTGAGCGTCTTGAGAATGCCAATGAACTCGTCGCCGAGCCCGTACTTGAAGGTGACGCGCTTGGCGTCGAGCCAGCGCGGCATCAGCAGCACTTCTTCGTGCTCGACGTTGACGCACTCGACCGGGCCGATGCCCTCGGGAAAGTCGAAAACTTCAGGCTCGCTGAACGGCGGCGTCGTGAACCAGCCCCTGTCTTTCTCCCAGATAACGGGAGGGTTGAGGCACTCTTCGATCGTCGTCCAGATCGAAAATGACGGCGCAAAGATTTCGTTGCCCTCATCGTCGCGCACCACGAGGTTGGCGCCGTCGCGCGTGCCGAGCTCGTCGATCTCGCTGAACAGGTGATCGGCGGCGTAGCGCGCGAACACGTCGCTCAGCCCGGGCTCGACACCCATGCCCACGAGTGCGAGGCGACCAGCGGCCTCCCAGTCGGCGGCGGCGGCGAACTGCTCGTCGCCGAGCTTGACACCCGTGAGCGCATGCGGCTGATCAGGATGCGGCAATGACAGGCTCATCGCCATGTCGACGTAGTCAGCGCCCGCCTCGAAGGCACCCGCGAAAATCGTTTGCACGAACTTGGGCTCAACGGCGTTCATGACGTGCGTCGCACCGTGCTCGCGTGCAACGGCAGCGACACTGTCAGCCTTCGATGCGTCGATCTGTGCGGCGACGAAGCGACCTCCCTGCGGGCCGTGCTTCGCCTCGATCCACGCGATGGTGCGCTCGGCGCGGGCAATGTCGTAGTCGCTCACGACCATGAGCTCGAAGAACGAGCGACGAGCGGCAATCTTGGCAATGGCGTCTCCGACGCCTCCGGCGCCGACCAGCAGAATCTTCATGCTCAGCATGTTATCCACATGGACAACAGTCGCGCTACCCCGAATTCGATCGGGATGCTCAGCGCGCGAGCGCGGGCACCTTGCGCGGGCGCACGATCAGCCACAAGCTCGCGATCGCGACTGACGAGGTCGCCGCCATCACGGCGCCCATCGGAACGGCACTGGTGATGCCGAAGAGCCCGACGATCGGTGAGATGAGCCCGGCGAGGCCGAAGTTCATCGCGCCCAGCAGTGAGGCCGCGGTGCCCGCCTCTTTACCGTGGTTGGCGAGCGCCAGCGCTTGCACCATCGGAAACCCGAATCCGCAGGCCGTGATGAAGAACCACAGGGGTACCACCGTGCCGAAGAAGCCCGCACCTGCGAGGTCGAGCACGATAATCGCGATCGCGCTACCCAGCAGCACGAGCGTTGAGACGCTCAGAATCCATTGGGGCGGAATGCGTTTGGCCAGCCGCGAGCTGATCTGCACACCGGCTACGACGCCGATCGAGTTGATCGCGAAAAGCAACCCGTACCCCTGCGGGTCGAGGCCGTAGACATCTTGAAACAAGAAGGGCGAGGCCGCGAGGTATGCGAACAAGCCCGAAAACGACATGCCGCCGATGATCGCGACCCCGATGAAGACTCGGTCACCGAACAGCACTCGATAGCGATCACGGATGGTTGCGTGCCCGGGGTCAACGCGCCGTGCGTGCGGCAGCGTTTCGACGATGAACACGCTCGCGGCGATGACAATGACGACTCCGTAAGCGGCAAGCACGATGAAGAGGCCACGCCACGGCATGACGAGCAACAACTGCGAACCGATCACGGGAGCAGCAATGGGCGCGAGCCCGCTCACGAGTGCAAGGCGCGACAGCATACGCACGAGCGGGTAGCCGCCGAAGAGGTCGCGCACGGTCGCGGTCGCGACGACGACCCCCGCAGCAGCACCGAAGCCCTGCAGCACTCGAAACGCCATGAGCCAGGCGATGTCGGGGGCGAGAGCGACGCCGAGACTGGCCGCCACGTGCAGGCTCGTCGCCAGGATCAGGGGCAAGCGGCGCCCCACCGTGTCGCTCCACGGGCCGACGAGCAACTGCCCGAACGCGAAGCCGATCGTGGTGGCCGTCAGGGTGAGCTGGATGGCCGCCGTCGAGACCGCCAGATCTGCCTCGATCTGCGGAAAGGCGGGTAGGTACAGGTCGATCGTGAACGGACCGAGCGCTGTCAGTGCGCCCAACACGATGACGTAGACCGCCCGTTGCCTGCGGCTCAGCGAGTCTCCGGGGTGAACGACCGTCGACACGCAGACGACTCCTGACAACGAATAAAGGGGGCGGCCAACTGACCGCACCCTTTATTCTACGAGCCCAAATGTTCACGCAGCCCAGTGTCAGCGTGCGACGCTGGCTCCAGACCGGCGCTTGTTGTAGACGTCGAACGCAACGGCGAGCAGCAAGACGAGACCCTTGACGGCCTGCTGCCACTCGATACCGATACCCATGATCGACATGCCGTTGTTG
>JBBRWT010000130.1:0-5789 GCA_038249035.1 Actinomycetales bacterium | reverse complement strand
TAGGCCGCCCAGTCGTGCAGGCCGAGCAGCGACGCCGCCGCCTGGTTCATGAGTCCGACGTCGAGCGCGGCCGGGTACCAGAGGGTGCGGTGCCGCTCGAGCGGATTGCGCGGTGCCGAGGTGTCGGCGATGCGGTATTCGTATCGTCGCCAGAGGGCCGAGAACCGGGCATCGAAGCCGGGCAGGGCGAGTGCGCTCCGTGCGACGTGCACATCGCTGTCGATCCCCGCGATGCCGTTGATCCGGCGGCCGAGCGACGCCGGCCAGTCGTACACACGCCCGGCGAGCTTGCCGCGCCGGGGGCGGTCGAGGCTGCGCAGCTGGGCGGGGGTGAGGTCGAGGTGGGCCACTTGGCCGGTCGCGTGCACTCCGGCATCCGTTCGCCCCGCGACTACGAGAGACGCCACGGGAGTATGCCGGCGCAGGATCACTCCGAGCGCCTCTTCGATTGCGCCCTGAACGGTTCGGGCAGTCGGCTGCGTCGCCCAGCCGGTAAAGTGGCCACCGTCATAAGCGAGATCGAGTCGGATGCGCGTGGTCGGCGGTTCCGGCCGCGGTTCGCCTACTTGCTCCGGATTCATCACGCAGACGAGTCTATTGGCGCCTGAGAGGGCATCCCGCAGGGGGCCCCGAGCTGCAGGCCGCGTTCCCCGGCATCCGGATCGACGCGGTCGTCTCCCGCCAGCTCGCCCACGCGCCAGCCCTGCTGACGGCGCTCATCGATGCACGCACGCTGCGGCCGATCGTGCTCGTCGGGCTCGGCACCAGCGGCCCGATCGATCGCGCAACTCTCGACGAGCTGCGTGTGCTGGTCGGGCCGGCCCACCAGACCGTGATCGTCAACGTCTACGCCCCGCCCGGCTTGACCGATGGTGTCAATGCGGCGCTCACCACCTTCGCGCGGCAGCACCGCGACGTGGAGCTCGCCAATAGGCGTGATGCGATCGCCTGGCAGCTGCCACTGTTGGCGGGTGATCAGATCCACCCGGGTTCCGAGGGGGCAAGGTCTACGCCGCGGTCGTGCGGGATGCGTTGCAGCGGCTCGCCGAGATCCCACCGCTGCTGCGGCCGAACGCCCATGGGCTGGAGCCACGGACCGAGTAACGGCGGCGCGGCGGCGCGGCGGCGCGGCTGCACGGCTGCACGGCTGCGCGGCTGCGAGGCTGCACGGCTGCGCGGCTGCGATCGGTTCGCGCACACGCTGTTCACGCGCGCGCATGTAATCGCACCAGCGCGAGCGAACAACACGCGCGTGAACCGCGTGCGGGTCAACCGCGCGCGGGTCAAATGTGACCGTTTCTGGCAGTTAAGCGGTGCGCTCTGACGCGCGTGTCGAAAGCTGTCCCGCGGGTTTCGACACGGTCGCGGCACGATCCACTCAACAGGCACTAGCTCCCGCGCACGGCTCTCTGCCCGTTCGCGCGCACGCTGTTCACCCGCGCGCATGTAATCGCACCGGCGCGAGCGAACAACACGCGCGTGAACTGCGCGCGGGTGAACCGCGCGCGATCTGCTCGCGCGGCAACGCACAAGCCCCGCACCTCCTGAAGGAGGTGCGGGGCTTGTGCGTGAAGCGGATGCTACTTGGCGTCGGCGTCCGAAGTGGTCTCGGCCGGAGCCTCGTCCGTTGCGGTCTCCTCGGCGGTGGCCTCGGTCGCAGCCTCCTCGGTCGCAGTATCGTCGGTCGCGGCTGCCTCCTCGGAGGTCTCCTCCTCGACGGGCTCTTCGGCGACGACGGCCTTGGCAGGCTTGTCGGCCTTGGCCTTCGGCTTGGCGTTGACGGGCTCGAGAACGAGCTCGATCTGCACCATCGACGCGTTGTCGCCCTTGCGGAAGCCGAGCTTCGTGATGCGGGTGTAGCCGCCCTCACGGTGCTCGACGAGCGGCGCGATCTCGGTGAAGAGCTCGTGGATGACGCTCTTGTCGCCGATGATCCCAAGGGCGCGACGACGGTTGTGCAGGTCGCCCTTCTTGGCGAAGGTGATCAGGCGCTCGGCGACGGGGCGAAGGCGCTTCGCCTTCGTCTCGGTCGTCTTGATGCTCTTGTGGGTGAACAGGGCGGCGGCGAGGTTCGCGAGCATGAGGCGCTCGTGAGCCGGCCCTCCACCGAGGCGCGGACCCTTAGTAGGTGTAGGCATTGTGTTCTATCTCCGTCAATCTTGAAAGTGAGTCGTCGCGAGCGACGAGACTAGTTGGTCTCTTCGACGGCGTCGTCATAGCCGCTGTAGAAGTGGGCTCCATCGAAGCCGGGCACGGTGTCCTTGAGGGACAGTCCCATCTCGACCAGCTTGTCCCTGACCTCATCCACCGACTTCTGTCCGAAGTTGCGGATGTTCATGAGCTGCGTCTCCGACAGTGCGACGAGTTCGCTCACGGTGTTGATGCCTTCGCGCTTGAGGCAGTTGTAGCTGCGCACGGAGAGGTCGAGGTCTTCGATCGGCATGCTCAACTCGGTCGAGAGAACGGCGTCGACCGGTGCGGGGCCGATCTCGATGCCCTCTGCGGCCGTGTTGAGCTCGCGCGCCAGACCGAACAGCTCGGTCAAGGTGCGGCCAGCGGATGCGATGGCGTCGCGCGGGGTGATCGCGGACTTGGTCTCGACGTCGACCACGAGGCGGTCGAAGTCGGTACGCTCACCGGCACGAGTGGCCTCGACGCGGTAGGTGACCTTGAGCACGGGCGAGTAGAGCGAGTCGACCGGAACCTGGCCGGCCTCGCTGAATTCACTGCGGTTCTGGGTCGCCGACACGTAGCCGCGGCCACGCTCGATCGTCAGCTCGAGTTCGAACTTCGCCTTGTCGTTGAGCGTCGCGATGACGAGCTCCGGGTTGTGGATCTCCACACCGGCCGGAGCCGAGATGTCGGCAGCGGTGACCTCACCAGCGCCCTGCTTGCGCAGGTAGGCGGTGATCGGCTCGTCGTGCTCGCTCGACACAACCAGGCCCTTGATGTTCAGAATGACCTCGGTGACGTCTTCCTTCACCCCGGGAACCGTGCTGAATTCGTGGAGCACTCCGTCGAGGCGGATGCTGGTGACAGCGGCGCCGGGGATCGAGGAGAGCAGGGTGCGGCGAAGCGAGTTGCCGAGCGTGTAACCGAAACCGGGTTCGAGCGGCTCGATGATGAACCGCGAGCGGAACTCGGTGATGTTCTCTTCGGTAAGAGTTGGACGCTGTGCAATCAGCACTGTTGATTCCTTTCGGCGAAGTGTCCGCTATTTGACACTTGGGGCTCCCGACTGGATGGCGGCCCAGTCGTGTATTGAGTTGTGTAGAAGTAGGGGCATGCCGGGCGGCGGGGCGCTTGCGCGCTCCCGCCACCCGGCAGCCAAGGAAGAGCAGTGTTAGACGCGGCGACGCTTCGGCGGACGGCAACCGTTGTGCGCCTGGGGCGTCACATCGTTGATCGAACCGACCTCGAGGCCAGCGGCCTGAAGCGAACGGATGGCGGTCTCGCGACCCGATCCCGGTCCCTTCACGAACACGTCGACCTTCTTGACACCGTGCTCCTGCGCCTGGCGGGCGGCGGACTCCGCCGACAGCTGCGCGGCGAACGGGGTCGACTTGCGCGATCCCTTGAAGCCGACCGTGCCGGACGATGCCCAGCTCAGAACGGCCCCGGTGGGGTCGGTGATGGTGACGATGGTGTTGTTGAACGTCGACTTGATGTGGGCCTGGCCCACGGCGACGTTCTTCTTCTCTTTACGACGCGGCTTACGAGCGGCCGATTTTGGTGCTGCCATTGTTTTCTCCTAAAACTTGTATGGCGATACGAGCAATGCTCGCTATCGGGCCTTCTTCTTGCCGGCGACGGTGCGCTTCGGGCCCTTGCGGGTACGAGCGTTGGTCTTGGTGCGCTGTCCGTGGACCGGAAGTCCACGACGGTGGCGGATGCCCTGGTAGCTCCCGATCTCGACCTTGCGGCGAATGTCGGCTGCGACCTCACGACGAAGGTCACCTTCTACCTTGAAGTTGACTTCGATGTAGTCACGAAGTGCGATGAGCTGATCGTCGGTCAGATCCTTGACGCGGATCTCCCCGCTGATTCCGGTGTCGGCGAGCGTCTTGAGGGCGCTCGTACGGCCAACGCCGTAAATGTAGGTCAGTGCAACTTCCACGCGCTTATCGCGCGGAATGTCTACGCCTGCTAGACGTGCCATGGTGGCTTCTCCTGCTGTGTGAATGGAGGTCTGTAGCGGTTCCTGTGCAGTGGCCTCCAACCACTGGTGTCCCCCTCGTGAAAGGGATCCGGACCGCTATTTTCTGTGTTCAGTTGCGTACTGCGAGCAGCGTTCCGGGGGTATTAGCCCTGGCGCTGCTTGTGGCGGGGGTTGTCGCAGATGACCATGACGTTGCCGTTGCGACGGATGACCTTGCACTTCTCGCAAATCGGCTTGACGCTGGGGTTGACCTTCATAGTGATTCCTTGTGTTCGCTGTCTTCGTACCTGCCGGAACCCGGCTGGCCGTTACTTTCCAGCATCCGCGCCCGAGGGCCGGCTACTTGTAGCGGTAGACGATCCGGCCGCGGGTCAGGTCGTATGGGCTCAGCTCTACGATCACGCGGTCCTCAGGGAGGATCCGGATGTAGTGCTGGCGCATCTTTCCCGAGATGTGGGCAAGAACACGGTGGCCGTTGGACAGCTCAACGCGAAACATCGCGTTGGGCAGAGCTTCGACTACTGCGCCTTCGATCTCGATGACACCGTCTTTTTTCGCCATATCCTCTTCGTCGCTAAAATATTGTGTTTGCTGGTCGTGCGTTGGATTGTGGTGGCCGCCACTGCGGTGAAACCCGAGCGTGGAGCGCGCGTGAACGCGCCCAAGACACCAAAGAGCAAGCTTAGGCGATAGTTAACCGATTCGGCAACTCGCCTTTATACTCACGCCCAGACAATGCGGCTCGGGGCGCGCCGTGCCAGCATAATCAGCGCGCCGCAGCCTGTTCCGCGGCGACGACGTCGACCACCGAGCCGTACGGCTCGGTGCCGGGCTCGAGGCCGGTGACCGTGCTCGTGAAGTCCTCGGCGTTGAGGTCGCGGAGCATCTCCCGCATCCGCACGCTCTCGGGGTCGTCGGGCAGGTCGAACCGCAGGGCGGCTCCCATCGCCCGCACGAGCGCGGCGGGAGTGCCGCCCGCGGCGGCGAGCTGCGTGGCAGGCGAGACGAACCGCTCGTTGCGGCCGAGCTTGCGCAGCGGCTGGCGGCCCACCCGCGCGGGAGTGTCAGGAAGCTGGGGGTTGGCGAAGCGCACGAGCGTGCGCGCGACATACTCGGCGTGCTCCGCCGGGTCGAAGCCGTACTTGCCGATGAGCAACTCGGAGGTCTCGTCGAGCACCGCCCGCACCTGGGCGAGCACCCCGGGAATGGCGACGGCCTGCGCAAGCGACTCCGCGCCGTGCACAAAGCCGTGGTACGCGACGCTCGCGTGGCCAGTGTTGACGGTGAAGAGCTTGCGTTCGATGTAGGGCGCGAGGTCGTCGACGAAGTGCGCGCCGGGAATAGAGGGCACCCTGTCGCCGAACGGCGGGCTCTCGATCGCCCACTCGAAGAAGTCCTCCACGGTGACGTCGAGGCCGGAGACGCCGGCCGCCTGCGGCACGATGCGGTCGACGGCGGTGTTGGCGAAGACCGCTCGCTCGGCGAGCCAGCCAGCAGGGCGATCGCCCAGCACCTGGCTGACCTCGCGCTTGAGCAGATCGGTGGCGTTGAGGGCGTTCTCGCACGCCATGACCGTGAGCGGATGCATCCCGGCCGGCCGCGTCTCGATCGCTGCGGCGATCACGGGGGC
>JBBRWT010000129.1:0-5791 GCA_038249035.1 Actinomycetales bacterium | reverse complement strand
GGTCGAACGGGTCGAGTTCACGGGGGTGCACCAGTTCGCCCTGCGCGTGCTGCGCGACCGTGGGCACCGGGTGACCGTGAAGCTCGACGAGGTGCGCCAGACGTTCAACCGGGCGTGGGCGCAGTGCGAAGCGCGCGCGACCCTGCAGGCGATCGACACGAACGTCAACTATTGGCGCGACGAGGTGAGCTACGTCATCAAGGGGCGCGGGCTGACTCGCTTTGAGCAGTACGCCGACCTGGCGCGCGCTGGTCGTCGTCGCCCGCTGCGCCTCGAGCAACGCCAGGCGGTGTGGCAGCTGTACACCGACTACGAGCGCGGCTTGCGCGAGCGCGACCTGCTCGACTTCGACGACGTGATTTTGCGGGCGGAGGCTAGTTTGGCGCAGCATCCGCTGTCGGGTATTGACGCGGTCATCATCGACGAGGCGCAAGATCTCTCGTGCGCCATGGTGCGCATGCTGCACTCGGTGGTCGGTGACCGGCCCGACGGCCTCACGCTCATCGGCGACGGCCAGCAGACCATCTACCCCGGCGGCTGGAATCTCGCCGAGGCGGGCGTGTCAGTCACGGGCCGCGGAGTGGTGCTGGGCACCAACTATCGCAACACCCGCCAGATCGCCGAGTTCGCCGCCCAGGTGGTTGCTGGCGACGTGTATGCCGACATCGAGGGCACGGCTCGCCGCGGCGACGCGACTGTGCTTATTCCGCGCAGCGGTCCGGCGCCGACCGCCACCACGTTCGCGTCGATCGCCGAACACGACGCGGCCCTCTTGCGGCACGTGGATGCCCTGCTGCAGTCAGGCGTCAACCCCGGCGACATCGGCGTGCTGTGCCGCACCAACCGGGATGCTCTTGCCGTCGCTGCCTCTCTGCGCCGCTCCGGACACGGAGTCATCGAGCTTGCGGCCTATATCGGCCGCACGGCTCCACTCATCAAGGTCGGCACGATCAAGCGGGCCAAGGGGCTCGAGTTCGCTCAGGTGTTGCTGGCGCGGGTGCAAGAGTCGCTCATGGTGCCGGTGGTTGCGGGCCTCAGTGATGGGGAGATTGAGCGGCGCGAGATTGACCGGCGCGAGTTGTACGTGGGGATGACGCGGGCTCGGGATGGGTTGTGGGTTGGTGTCTTCTCTAGCTAGCAGCTTCGTCGACCTGGGTAGTCGTACCCGAATCCCCGTCGTCACCAGGCGTCTCCTTGTCAATCGCGGACCCGCGCTTGCGAAGCAAAGCGAACTCCGGGGAAGGAGCCTCAGTTGGAATTTCGGGAACCACGTCGACTAGAGAGCAGGCCACCCGCAAAGCCCCACGTGCTGCATCGTAGAAGCACTCGAGCGCATCTGACTCGTTGATCGCATCGCGAAACTCGTCCAACGAGAGATCAAGAGTCCTGGGGTGATGAAGAATTAAGCCCGCAACGGTCACCTGACCGCCGCCCGCGGGACCGTGCGAGTGCAGGGTGGCATAGACAACCCGACCGCCGATGTCCGACTCAGCTTCAGGTGCGAGAGCTACTCGCCAAGACATATGTGGACCGGTCGGTGTCGAGTCGGCGCGAACGTCAATTGCCTCTAGTTCGACGGCTCGGAAGACTGACTTTTGGATCACCGAGGCCACGCTTCGAACAGGGCGCTGGCGGTGTGCTCTTCCTCGTGAAAGGACCGAGGGGAATCATCATTCGAGACCATCCACACGACCAAACGATCGCTCACATCCCTATCCGCGCTCGATACCGAGTTGAGCTGCTTCGGGGCGAAGGCCGGCTTAATCTCCAACTGTGCGCCTAGGGCGTGAAGCGTTTCTGCCAGGGTCGCGACCGTGAGATTTCGAGATCCTCGAAGCCTGACGGTGACCTCTCCCGGACTGACCTTCAGCGCTCTGGCGAGATCTGCCCGCGACATTCCCGAATGATCCAACGCCTCCGCGATCGCTTCCGCGGCATCAACACAAGCGGCTTCTCGTGCGTAGGTGTAATCGCCTTCGTCAATTGAGCTAGGAAACAAATGCATTTTCGATTCCTACTTTCTTCTACGCTCTCGCGAAGATCGATACGGCCTTGGCGATTTCCGCATTCACAAGTTTGTCTTTGGGCTTCTTGCGCCCATGAGTTAGGTACCACCGTCCGCCGTAGCGGATTGCATACAGGCGCCATCCCGGGCCTTGGTGAACCTTCAGCTCGAATACTTGGGCGCCCGCACAGTCACCCGTTGTGACCGTGTCAAGATGCTTGATGAACTCCGGGCTGTTGAGTCGATGTCCATCTCTCAGCCTCTCGAGGTAACGCCGGAAACGTGCTTGGACTGTCCGATCGCAGGACCGGAGGAATTCTTCAGCTTCATCGCGACCCCCGCTAACCATGAGTACGACGTCACTGCCGGGGAATACCGGCGTGAGTCCGAGTTGAGTCAAAACCTAACACATCCAAGCTGAGACATGCTGACAGTCTCTCAGGCTGAGGAATATTTCGTTGGCGCAGACCCGACTGTGTCTCCGCCACGAAAGAATGCAGACTGCCAACAGACCACAAACTGAAGCAAGTCACGAGTGTGGCTTCTAAGCCTGGGCCCGCTCCAGCACGAGCTCCCTGGCGCGCGCCGCGTCGGCCTTGCCGCCTATCGACCTTATGACGGCACCGATCACGGCTCCGGCAGCCTGCACCTTGCCGTCGCGGATCTGCTTGAGCACGTCGGGCTGCTGCGCGAGAGCCGCATCGACCTCGGCGATCAGGGCGCCGTCGTCAGAGACGACCTCCAGGCCTCGGGCCGCGACGACCGTGACCCGACGACTTCTCCCCCGTGATGACACCCTCGACCACCTGGCGAGCGAGTCGGTCGTTCAGGGCACCCGACTCGACGAGCGCCACGACCTCGGCCACGCGGGCTGAGGTGATGAGCGACGCGGGCTCGGCATCCTGAGCATTGGCAAGGCGGGCGATCTCGCCCGTCTGTTCCTTGCGCTGGCACGCGCGATCGAACTACGGTTCAGGCATGTTCTCCTCTTGAGCGGCGACCGCGCGGCCTCGGCGTGATGTCGGGTTGGCCGCGCATTCCCTTGACACCCTCAGACGGCCTATAGGAGAACTGTGTTGTCGATTCGCCCGTACGAGCCGCGCGATGAAGCCGAGTGGCTGCAGTGTCGACTGCTCAGTTTCTTCGACACCGACTACTACGACGACGTCAAGATTGCGAAGACTCCCCTGCCGAGCGGGAGCATTCAGCTGGTGGTCGAACAGGAGGGGCGCATCGTCGGGCTGATCGATGTCGAACTCGACGGTGAACTTGGCGGCGACCTCCGCGGCGATCGCGCGACTATCGACTCGATTGCCGTACCCCCCGATGCACGGCGCCACGGGGTCGGCCGCGCGCTGCTCGAGCGTGCGATCGGCCTGCTGCCAGCCCGCGTTCGCCAGCTGGATGCGTGGACTCGGGAGAGCCCTGCCGCCAACGCCTGGTATCGCCACAGTGGCTTCGTTGAAGAGCAGGTGTATCTGCATGTGTATCGCGGCGAAGGGGATCCGGAGTTTGCTGGGCCCGCCGGGCTCTCCTCCCCCGTGCTCGCCTTCATGCATGCACCGCTCGCACTTGAGGTCGAGCTGCGGGCGACGTATGCGCGGGTTTACCGGTGCCGGCGGTATGTGCAGAGCGTTCGGGTTTGAGGGAGGGGCGACGCGATGCTGCAGCGAACTGCGGGCGGATGCCCCGCTTCAAGTCTAACTTCTTGTTTCATACTTGGAACGATCGTACCGATTATGAGACAATGTTCGCATGGATCTGAGCAACCCTGGCGCCGA
This sequence comes from Actinomycetales bacterium, assembly GCA_038249035.1. Taxonomy (GTDB): domain Bacteria; phylum Actinomycetota; class Actinomycetes; order Actinomycetales; family Microbacteriaceae; genus Microcella. The sequence goes on along the minus strand of JBBRWT010000129.1, from coordinate 2,005 downwards.
CCTACTCGGCCCCACACGCGCGCGCGTTCTGCTTGCCCTCGCCCGGGTGAACGAGCCGGTCTCGGGCCGCGAGGTCGCACGCCTCGCCGACGGGCTTGCCCCGAGCTCCGCGCATCGTGAACTGCAGGCCCTTGCCGCGATCGGACTCGTTGTCGCCCGACCGAGCAGCCACGCCACGACCTATGCCGTGAACCGCGCGCATGTGCTCTGGCCGACAGTCGCCGAGATTCTGGCGGGTACGGCGCGGGTTGAGCAGCGCATCCGGCAGCTGGTTCTTGCCGCTTTCGGCGACGACGTCTCGTGTGCGCTCTTCGGATCCGTCGCCCGGGGCGACTCGACACCACAGAGTGACATCGACGTGCTCATCGTCACGCCCGATGATGCCGAGGCCGACGCGGTTGGGGATGCTCTCGACCAGATTCGCGACGATCTGGCACTGTTCACCGGCAACACCCCGCAGCTCGTCACCACGACTCGTTCGCAGTTGTACAGCATGGTCGTTGCGGGTGATCCGCTTATCGGATCGTGGGAGTCAGACCTGAGCATGGTCACCGGCCCCGACGTGCGAGACCTCATCAGAATGGCGCGCTCCTGACCCCTCGCACGACCCCCATGACCCGCGCCGATGCGCGCGCCCGCGCCAAGCACGCCCGCGGATTCCTGAGTGCCGCCGAAATCATCACCGAGTTTGCCGACGAGATCGGCGACGACGCCGTCTCGACAGTGGTGTCGTCGCTGGCCGTGCTGGCAGGGATCGCCGCCGCCGATGCCATCTGCGGCATTGCCCTCAAGCAACGATCATCAAGCGATGACCACGCTGAGGCTGCGCGGATGCTCGCTACCGTCAGCTCGCGCGGCAACGACTACGCCCGCGACCTTCGCCGGCTCGTCGCCGCCAAGTCGGGCGTGCAATACAGCCCGCGGCTTGTGACGCCCAGTGTCGCTCGAGACCTCACGCGGTACGCCCGCCGGCTCGTCGACGGCATGGAGAACGAGTTACGCGGGCCGACCGGTGGACGTGAACCTGGATGATGACCGATAACGCGCGGAACCACCGACGCTCCCGCGAGCACTACACATGCGCTCGAGGCCGCACCGCCTGCGACAGCTACTCGTAACGGAGCGCGGTGATGGGGTTCTGGCGCGCTGCGCGTCGGGCTGGGATCGTCCCGGCGAGAAAGGCGATACCCATGACGAGCAGCACGACGGTGAGCACGGGGATGGGTGCGAAGACGAGCACTTGAAGCCCCTGCAGGTCGGCAATCACCGTTTCGGCGAGAATCACGTTCGCGACGGCGCCGGCGCCCATCGCACCCAGTACACCGATCACGCTGCCGAGCAAGCCGATGAAGACCGCCTCAGTGCTGAACAGCGCGTAAATCCGTCCGCCGCCCATGCCCATTGCTTTCATGAGACCGATCTCGCGAGTACGCTCCTGCACACTCATCAGTAGCGTGTTGACGATGCCGAAACCGGCCGCCAAGAGCGCGATCACGGCAAAGGCGTTCAGCACACCGATGATGCCGCCGACGACGGCCCGAAAGATACCGATCTGGTCGGCAGCCGTCATAGCGTTGTAGCCGAGTTCTGCCAGATCCGCTTTCAGCGCGCTGAGCGCTTCGTCGCCCATGCCCGGATCGAATCGCGCAGTGGCGAGGAAGAAGCCGACTTCGGTATCCGCGGCACTGCCGATGGCTTGCGCCTCTCGCAGCGCGTCGGAAAGCGTCTGGTTGAGCCCAATCCCACTGTCGAACAGCGTCTCGTTCTGCACGCCAGAGATGGTCGCCTCACGTTCGTGTATCTCACCGCTGTTGTCAGCGATGCCAATGCTCACGGGCTGCCCAACGGCCGATTCCGCGTCGGCAAAACCGAGGCTCTCGAGATAAGCGCTCGTGAGCAGAACATGATTGCCGCCTTCGGGCATCGGAGCGCCCGCAGCCAGATCCGGAGTGATCATCTGGATGTTGGCATTGATATCCAGCTCAAACTTGCCGGTGCCGTCGTG
>JBBRWT010000128.1:0-5902 GCA_038249035.1 Actinomycetales bacterium | reverse complement strand
CTCGAGCTTGCCGACGTGACTCGAGCTTGCCGACGTGACTCGAGCTTGCCGACGTGACTCGAGCTTGCCGACGTGACTCGAGCTTGCCGACGTGACTCGAACTTGCCGACGTGACTCGAGCGAACGCTCCTCGGGCTTTGTGCTGCCGTCACAGCGCGCACAAAGTTCATCGATCGGTCCCTTGTTGTCGCGCCGACGGGGCGCTCGCCAATACGGGACCGATGGATGGCGTGAATGTACCCGCGCACTGTCGTGGATCGATCAATCAATCGATCGATCGATCAATCGATCAATGGATCGATCACTGGATGCGTGACTCGAGCCCTCCGCGCGCCGCGGCCTACGCGGGTGGCTCGCCGTGCGGGTTCGGCTCGTCTGGCGCCTCGCCGGGGGCGCCCTCGATAGGCCGATCGCCGCTCTCGTCGGCCAGTAGCTCGCTCAGGGCCTGGTCGAGCGCCTCGGTCTCGCTGTCGGCGCCACCCTGCAGAATCGCGATCACGCGCGCTGGGTCGTCGATGTCATCCGCCACGGGTAGCAGGTCGGGGTGCGCCCAGAGCCCGTCGCGAGCGTCAGCGCTAACCGCATCGGTGATGCTCTGCCAGAACGCGGCGGCTTCCCGCAGGCGCCGAGGCCTCAACTCGAGGCCCACGAGAGTCGCGAAAGCGCTTTCGGCCGGACCCCCCGCTGCGCGACGGCGGCGCACTGTCTCAGCCACCGCATCCGCCTTCGGAAGTCGACTTGTTGCTTGGGCGGTGACAACATCTACCCAACCCTCGATGAGGGCGAGGGTCGTCTCGAGCCGTCCGAGCGCGGCGACCTGCGCCTCGGTCTTGGGGGGGATGAGGGCGCCACTGGTGAGTGCTTCGCGCAGGCTTTCGGGGTTGGCGGGGTCGAACTCGGCCGCCAGCGACTCGATGCGGTCGGTGTCAATGCGAATACCGCGGGCGTATTCCGTGATGGCACTGATGAGGTGCTGTCGCAACCACCGGGCGTGCCGAAACAACCGCGCGTGGGCGAGCTCGCGCACGGCGAGGTAGAGCTGTACTTGGTCGCTCGGAATGTCGAGTCCGATTCCGAAGGCCGACATGTTTTGGGGAATCAGCGCCGCCTGCACGTCAGTGTCGTCGCGGCCCGGCAGCAGCGGAATTCCGATGTCGCCACCCGAGACCACTTCGGCAGACAGCTGCCCGACGACGTGGCCGAGCTGTAGCGAGAACAGCGTGCCGCCGAGCGAACGCATCACTTGACCGGCGTTGGCGACCATGCCCTTGAGCTCTTCGGGCACCTGCTCGTCGAGCACCTGCTGGTCGAGCACCCCGGTGAGAGAGTCGGCGATCGAGGTAGCCACCGGCTCGGCGAGCTGGGTCCACACCGGAAGAGTCAGTCGCGCCCAATCGGCGCGCGTCAGCATCGTCGGCTCAGAGGTGAGCTGCGTGATCGAAGTGGCCTCGTCGAGCCAGAGGGCGGCAACATTGAGCGCTTGCCGCAACTGCTCAAGCTCGGCCTCGCTCGAGCGAACCGAGCCCGCGGCGGCGATGCGCCCCGACTCGTCTTTCGCGAGCTGCCAGTCGACGCCCTCGGTGTTGGAGTTCATGGCTTTCTGTAACTGGCCCATAAGCCGCGCGAGCATCACCGGGTCGGTAGGCAGGCCGGCGGCTCCCGCGAGCTTCGAGGGGTCGAGGTCACCCTCGCCCGCGAGGAATCGGCGCAGCATCTCTTGGAACTCTTCGTTAGCCCCGCCTAGGGGATCCTCAGCCATGGTTCCTACGCTAGTGCGCGTGCCTCGGCGGCTGTGGGGTTTTGGCTTAGGCTGACCCCCGCGGCTCTGCGCCGTGGGCGAACACCTGCCCGTCGTCGTCTACGGCTCGGCAGACCCCCTCGAGAGGAGCCCGGTGAGCCTGTTCACCGCCCATGCGCGCGACGACGATTCCGACGACGCGAACAATCCCGTCGTGGTCGACGCTCGCTTGCGTGGCCGTCGCGTGGGCTGGTTGCTGCTCGCGCTGACCCTGTTTGGGGTGTTCGGCCTGGCCGTTCTGCCGTCGCCCTACGTCATCGAGCGGCCGGGGCCGGTGTTCGACACCCTCGGCTCCGTCTCGGTCAACGGCGAAGAGCTTCCGCTCATCGAGATTCCGACCGAGCCCACTTTTGACACGGAGGGCTCGCTGAGCTTGCTCACCGTCAACGTTTTTGGCAACCGCGATCAGCCGCCGACGTGGTTTGAGGTCATGCGGGCGTGGATCGACCCGAGCCAATCGGTCGTGCCGGTCGACGCCGTATTTCCGGAGGGGGTCAGCACCGAAGATCGCCGCACTCAAAGCCGCGTTGACATGGAAAACTCGCAGCAAGAAGCGATCGCGGCCGCCCTGCGCGCGCTCGGTGAGCCCTACGAGAGCCAGTTGCGAGTGATCGAAACCCAGCCCGACAGCCCCGCAGAGGGAATTTTGCGCAGCGACGACATCATCCTCGCTGTCGACGACGAGCCGATTCGGGATGTCACGGCGCTTCGCGCCGCGATCGCCGCCAACGGCACCGCCGACCCGGTGTTGATCAGCATTGAGCGCGGGGGTTCGGAGCGCACAGTCGAGGTCACCCCGACGCTCAGCACGGGCGAGAACCGCGTGCCCGTCATCGGCGTGCTCATCGCCGGCGAATACGTCTTTCCGTTCGAGGTGACCATCGAGCTCGAGAACGTCGGCGGACCGAGCGCGGGAATGATGTTCGCTTTGGGAATCATCGACAAGTTGACTCCCGATTCGCTCGCGGGTGGGGCAGAAGTGGCGGGCACCGGCACGATCGGTGCCGACGGCACCGTGGGCCCCATCGGCGGCATTGTGCAGAAGATGTTCGGCGCAGTCGGTGTCGGAGCCGACTGGTTCCTGGCCCCCATTGGCAACTGCGACGAGATTGTGGGCAACGTGCCCGGCGATCTCGAGGTATTCGCCGTTGCAACTCTTGACGAGGCGATCGGGGTGCTGCAGGCAATTGCTGACAACGAGGGTTTCGACTCGCTTGCACGATGTGAACGCTAAGGGCGAACAGGTGCCCCGACGGGGATACTTCCAAGACTCGTCCCAGTAGTCTGGAGGAGAACGCCCGCCGACTCTGGGAGCACCCTCGTGACGTCCACCGCAACGCCGCCCGCCAACCGTTCCCGCGCGACCCTCGCGATCTCTGCCGCCATCGTCGGTGTGCTGGTCGTGCTGTTCTTCGTGTTCGCGAACGTCTACACCGACATTCTCTGGTTTGACCAGCTCGGCTTCTTGAACGTGCTCACGACGCAGTGGTTCGCGACGGGTGGCATGTTCGTTGTCGGGTTTCTGGCTATGTTCTTGCCCGTATGGGCCGGCCTTCAGGTCGCTTACCGTTGGCGGCCGGTCTACGCGAAGCTCAACTCGCAGCTCGACCGATACCAAGAGGTCGTCGAGCCGCTGCGCCGCGTCGCGATGCTCGGCATTCCCGCCGTGCTCGGACTATTCGCCGGTGTGACGGCTGCGGGCCAATGGCAGATGGTGCTGCAGTGGCTCAACCGCACGGCCTTCGGCCAGGTTGATCCGCAGTTCGGCTTCGACATCTCATTCTTCGTCTACGAGTTGCCCTTCTGGCGCGGCGTCATCGCCTTCGTCTCGGCCGTCGTGCTGCTGTCTGGCCTCGCCGCGCTGGCCACGAGCTACCTGTACGGGGCCATCCGGGTCAACGGTCGAGAGATCCGCATTTCGCGCACTGCGCGCATCCAACTCGCCCTCACTGGCGCGCTGTACGTCGCGCTGCAGGGCGTCAGCATCTGGTTCGACCAGTACGCCACAGTCATCCAGCCCAGTGACGGATTCCTCGCCATCGGTGCCGGCTTCACCGAGGTCAACTCGACCATTCCGAGCCGCGGCATTTTGGCGGGCATCGCACTGCTGGTCGCCGCCCTGTTCGTCGTCACTGCCATCATCGGTCGCTGGCGGTTGCCGGTCGTCGGCACGGCCCTGCTCATCATCAGTGGCCTGCTGATTGGCAGTGTCTACCCCTGGATCGTTCAGCGCTTCCAGGTCGAGCCCAACGCGCGGGCGTTCGAGGCGCCGTTCATCGAGCGCAACATTGCGGCGACGCGCGACGCCTACAACGTGTCGGGTATCGAAGAGATCTCGTACGACGCGATTACCGACGCCACAGCAGGGGCACTGCGAGAAGACGCCGAGACCACCGCGAACATCCGCATCATCGATCCTGCGCTCGTCAGCCCCGCGTTCGCTCAACTCGAGCAGTTTCGGCAGTATTACCAGTTTCCCCAGTTCCTCGACGTCGACCGTTACGAGATCGACGGCCGCACGCAAGACACGGTGATTTCTCTGCGCGAACTCAACCCCGACGGCCAAACCTCGCAAAACTGGTTCAACACCACGATCGTGTGTACTCACGGCTATGGCGTCGTGGCGGCCTACGGTAATCAGCGCACCAATGACGGTCGCCCCGAGTTTCTTGAGGGCGGTATTCCGGCGAGCGGCTTGCTCACCACCGAGCTCGGTGAATACGAGCCGCGCGTGTACTTCGGCGAGTTCTCACCGCCCTACTCGATCGTCGGCGGCGGCGACGGTGAAAACCTTGAGCTCGACTTCCCCTCTGAGGGCAGCGAAGAGCAAGCTGGTAATGCCACGTACACCTTCACGGGCGAGGGTGGCCCGGCGCTCGACAACGTGTTCAAGCGTCTGCTGTACGCGATCAAGTTCCAGTCTGAACAGATCTTCTTGTCAGAGGCAGTCAACGACGCCTCGCAGATTCTGTACGAGCGCAATCCGATCGACCGCGTGCAGAAGGCGGCGCCGTACCTGACCCTCGACTCCGACCCTTACCCGGCGATCGTTGACGGGCGCATCGTGTGGATCGTGGATGGCTACACGACGACGGCGAGCTACCCGTACTCGACTACCGTCGCCTTGAGTGAGGCCATCGCCGACACCTACACGCCGGCTCCCGCCTTTCCGCTCGACCAGATCAACTACATCCGCAACTCGGTGAAGGCGACGGTCGATGCGTATGACGGCAGCGTCACGCTCTACGCCTGGGACACGGAAGACCCGATCCTGAAGACCTGGCAAAAGGTGTTCCCGAACACGTTGGTCTCGGCCGACGAGATGAGCGAGCAGTTGCTCTCTCACGTGCGGTACCCCGCCGACCTCTTCAAGGTGCAGCGCAATATTCTCGGCGCATACCACGTGACCGACCCGGGCTCGTTCTTCTCGACCGATGATGAGTGGCGCACACCCGACGACCCGACCTCTCTTGCCGCGGCGCCAACCTTGCAACCGCCGTACTACCTGACCATGCAGGTGCCGGGTGCAGATGCCCCCGGGTTCACGCTGTACTCCACGTTCATTCCGCGCACAGCGAGTGACAACGAGCGCAACGTGCTCACGGGGTACCTCGCCGCCAACGCTGATCCGGGCGAGGACTACGGCAAGCTCACGCTGCTGACCCTGCCGTCGCAGACCATTCCCGGCCCGGGGCAGGTGCAGAACCAGTTCAGCTCTGATCCCGAGGTGGCCAATCAGCTCGCACTGCTCGAGCGCGGTGAGACCGAAGTGTTGCGCGGCAACCTGCTGACGCTGCCCATCGGTGGCGGGTTCCTCTACGTTCAGCCGGTGTACGTGCGGTCGACGGGTGAGACCAGCTTCCCGCTCTTGCGCAAGGTGCTCGTGGCCTTCGGTGACTCGATCGCGTTCGAAGACACGCTCAACGAGGCGCTCGACTCCTTGTTCGGCGGTGACTCTGGTGCGAATGCGGGTGATGGCGGCGTCGCTCCGGTCGATCCCACTGCGCCGGTCGATCCCACTGTGCCGGTCGACCCCACAGTGCCGACTGATCCGGCCAACCCCGGATCCGGCGCCGAGATCTCGGCCGCGCTCGCCCAAGCACT
>JBBRWT010000127.1:0-5992 GCA_038249035.1 Actinomycetales bacterium | reverse complement strand
GATTTTGCCGTCGTCGTTCGGGCGAATCATGAGCGGCTGATACTCGTCGAAGCTCACCAGGCGCCAGCGCTCGAAGTCGTCGAGCTGCTCGTGCACCTCGATGTACTCGCCCCCGGGCAGGCGCACGACGCGCCCTGACTCGAAGCCGTGCAGGGCAATCTCGCGGTCCTTGCGTTGCAGTGCCAGACACACTCGCTTGGTGATGAAGTACGCGATAAACGGGCCAACGACCGTCGCGAACTGCAGGGCGTGGATGACGCCCTCAATCGTCAGACGGAAGTGCGTCGCGATGAGGTCGGAGCTCGCCGCCGCCCACAGAGCCGCGTAGAACGTCACGCCCGCAGCACCGATGGCCGTGCGCACCGGCGCATTGCGCGGACGCTCGGCGATGTGGTGCTCGCGACGGTCGCCCGTGACCCAGACTTCAAAGAACGGATAGAGCGCGACGGCCGCGATGAAGATGAGAAGTCCGACGAGCGGGATCAGCACACCAAAGGCCCAGGTAAACCCGAACGGGTCAACGAAGTCAAGGTTCGGTGGGATGAGGCGCAGGGCGCCATCAGCAAAGCCGATGTACCAGTCGGGTTGGGTTCCGGCGGACACGGGCGACGGATCATACGGTCCGTAGTTCCAGATCGGGTTGATCGTGAAGAACGAGGCGATCAACATGATCACGCCGAACACGATAAAGAAGAACCCACCCGCCTTGGCGGCGAAGGCCGGTAGCACCGGTGCGCCCACGACGTTGTCGTTGGTACGACCAGGCGCCGCGAACTGCGTGTGCTTGTTGACGATAAGTAGCACCATGTGGATGCCAATCAGGGCGATCGTGATTGCTGGCAACAGCATGATGTGCAGCACGTAGAGGCGCGGGATGATGTCGGTTCCGGGAAATTCGTCGCCAAAGAGCAGATACGAGATCCAGGCGCCCGCGACGGGCACGGCCTTGATCATTCCGTCAATGATGCGCAATCCGTTGCCTGACAGCAGGTCGTCGGGGAGCGAGTAGCCCGTAAAGCCGAGCGCCATTGCCATGACGAACAACAGGAATCCGACGATCCAGTTGAATTCGCGCGGCTTGCGGAACGCACCCGTGAAGAAGACGCGCAGCATATGCAAACCGATGGCGGCCACGAAGAGCAGAGCAGCCCAGTGGTGCACCTGGCGCATCAGCAGGCCACCACGAATTTCGAATGAGATGTCGAGTGACGAGTGGTAGGCCACCGACATCGGGATGCCCTGCAGGGGCACGTACGAGCCCTCATAGATGACCTCGGTCATCGACGGATCGAAGAAGAACGTCAAGAAAGTTCCGCTGAGCAAAATGACGATGAAGCTGTAGAGCGCCACCTCGCCGAGCATGAACGACCAGTGGTCTGGAAAGATTTTGCGCCCGAGCGACTTGACCGCGGTTGAGGCACTCGTGCGCTCATCGACGTAGTTGGCCGCCCAGCCCGTGAACCGCATACCGCGCCCGGGCGCGGTAGCAGTCGGCGGTGCCGGCGGTGTCACAGTGGTACTAACAGTGCACGCTCCCAGAAGCTTGGACCCACAGGTTCGGTGAAGTCGCTTTGAGCGACGAGGTAACCCTCTTCATCCACAGTGATCGGGAGCTGGGGAAGAGGACGCGCCGCGGGCCCGAAGATGACCTTGCAGTGGTTCGCAACGTCAAATTGTGACTGGTGGCACGGGCACAGCAGGTGGTGTGTCTGCTGCTCATACAGCGCGACGGGGCAACCGACGTGCGTGCAGATCTTTGAGTAGGCGACGATTCCGTCGTAGGACCAACTGGCGCGGTCTTCGGTCTCGTTCAGCGCGTCGACCGGCAGGCGCATGAGCAGCACGGCCGCCTTGGCCTTCTCTTCGAGCCGGTGAGACTCGAGCTCAGCAAGGCCCTCGGGGATCACGTGGAATACCGAGCCGATGGTGACTTCAGAGGCTTTGATGGGTGTGCCAGAGGGATCACGCGCGAGTCGCGTGCCCGCCTCCCACATGGTGTACTTCAACAGCGCAACTGGATCTTCGGCTGGGGCAAGGTCGCGGAAGAGAGCAATTGCGGGGATCGGGGTGGCGATGATCGCGCCGATTAGCGAGTTTCGCACCAGGCGACGGCGGGTGAAACCCGATTCGGCGTTGGCTTCGCTGAAGATTTCGACGGCACGCTCGCGGGTCTCATCGACTCCGCGAGTCGGGTGCCGCATTTCTACCTGCTCGTGGCCGTGCATGAGCGCCTTAGACCAGTGCACCGCGCCAATGCCGACGCCCAGAAGAGCAAGTGTGAGGCCGATACCCAAGAACATGTTGTTCAGGCGAATGGAGCCCGGGTCGAGCGGATCGATCGGAAAGAGGATGTAGGCGGCGACGGCAAGCACGCTGCCGACGATCGACAAGAAAAACAGCGCGCTGATCGCGCGTTCAGCCTGCTTCTCTTTCTTCGGGTCGAGATCGGTGACCCGCAAGCGCTCGGGCGGGAAGCCCGGGTTCTCGATGCGATCAAGACGAGCAACCGCCACAGGGGGAGCGGGCGTTGAGTGATCGTCCTGCTGGGCGACAGCTTTGCCCGCGGTCTCGCCGCTATCGACGCCGTCGTGAGCTTCAGCCAATGGTCGTCCTTTCCTCGAGTGCGTGCGAGCCTAGTTCGACTTCGCGGTGAGCCAAATGGTCACACCGACAAGAGCGCCGAGGCCGAAGATCCAGATGAACAGTCCCTCAGAGACGGGGCCCAGCGACCCGAGGTCCCAGCCGCCGACTGACGGGTTCTCGTCGACATACTTCAAATAGGTGATGATGTCGTTTTTCTCCTCAGGAGTGAGGTTCAAGTCGCTGAAGACCGGCATGTTTTGCGGCCCGGTAACCATCGCACCGTAAACGTGAACGGGGTCAACCCCGGCGAGGCCGGGTGCCCACTTGCCTTCGGTCAGGGCGCCTCCAGCGCCCGCAACGTTGTGACACATCGCGCAGTTAATACGGAACAGTTCTGCGCCGATTGCGGTGTCACCGTCGCCGGCGAGGTAGCGACTAGCTGGAACCGCTGGACCGGGAGCAAGGTCAGCAACCCAGGCGGCCATGGCATCAATTTGTTCCTGCGTGAATTGCACGGGCTTGATTTCCGCCTGCGGGCCTGAGGCCGCCATCGGCATCCGACCCGTGCCGACCTGGAAGTCTACGGCGAGCGCGCCCGCCCCGATGAGCGTTGGTCCTGCGGCAGTGCCTTCGGCGTTCATTCCGTGGCAGCTGGCACAGTTCGCAGCGAAAAGTTTGCCGCCGTCCTCAATCAGCTGAGCACTTGCCGCCCTTGTGTCGGCAGTGGCAGTAGTCGTCGCGAGAGCGTACGCACCGCCGGTGGCCAGCAGGCCAACGACAAGGAGAGCGGTGGTCGCGAGGGGGTGCCGACGCCCGACGCGACGGGCGGGTGCAGCAGAGGTGGTTGCCATGGTGTGGAGCGTCTCGATTCTGCGGATCATTGGAGAACGTAGATGACGAGGAACAGGCCGATCCAGACCACGTCAACGAAGTGCCAGTAATAGGAGACCACGATTGCGCTGGTCGCATCCCTATGCGTGAAGGTCTTCACGGCGTATGCCCGGCCGATCACCAGCAGGAACGCAATAAGGCCACCGGTCACATGGAGGCCGTGGAAGCCGGTCGTGAGGTAAAAGGCCGAGCCGAACGCGTCGGAGTCGAGCGTGACGTACTCGCTCACGAGGATCGCGTACTCGTAAATCTGACCACAGACGAACACCGCGCCCATGGCGTAGGTGAGAAAGAACCATTCGATCATTCCCCACTTGACCGGGCTCCACCCGGTGCGCCTCGCCTGAAGGCGTTCGGCCGCGAAGACACCGAACTGGCAGGTCACACTCGAGAGTACGAGAATGATCGTGTTGACAGTGGCCAAGGGAATGTTGAAGAGTTCTGTGCCCGCTTCCCACAACTGCGGCGACGTCGAGCGCAGGGTGAAATAGATGGCGAAGAGGCCGGCGAAGAACATCACCTCGCTGCCCAGCCACACGATCGTGCCCACAGCGACGACGTTGGGTCGGTTGATCGTGGGAGCGCTGAGCGAGCTCGAAAGCGAGGTACTGGTCACCTCTCTATTATGACCGATGAAACTGGAGGTTCGGGCCGGGCGACACCCCCGATTGCGGCGAGAAAGTAGCATCGAGACATGTCGACGACCCCCACGTGGCCCCGAATTCTTACTCGAATGCTCGACGGCGATGATCTTTCGATCGCCGAGGCCTCCTGGGCCATGGAACAGGTCGTTTCGGGGGAGGCCACCGAGGCGCAGCTGGGCGGCTTTTTGGTGGCGTTGCGGGCGAAGGGCGAGACCGTCGATGAAATCGTCGGTTTTCGGGATGCTGCGCTGCGCCACGCCCGCGCGCTCGAGATCGACTCGATGGTGCTCGACATTGTCGGAACCGGGGGCGACCCATACGGAGCAGTGGTCAACGTCTCGTCGGTGGCGTCGATCGTCGTCGCTGCGGCGGGGGTGCCGGTAGCCAAGCACGGCAATCGCGCGGCGAGCTCGTCATCGGGAGCGTCAGACGTTCTTGGCGAGCTGGGCGTCAATATTGATCTTGAGCCCGAGGCCGTCGCTCAAGTTTTCGCCGATGTAGGGCTGACCTACCTCAATGCGGCGGTCTTTCACCCCGGATTCCGGCATGCGGGGCCGCCTCGGCGCCAGCTTGGCATCTCGACCGTCTTCAACATCTTGGGTCCGCTGTGCAACCCCGCGCGACCGGATGCCTCTGCGGTGGGGGTCGCAAACCTCGACCGCGTGCCACTTATGGTGGGCGTCTTTCGCACTCGAGGTGCCACAGCGCTCGTGTATCGCGGTGACGACGGCATCGACAAGATCACGACGACGGGTCACAGCCACATTTGGGAGGTGTCGCGTGGCATCGTCACCGAGCACGACCTCGACCCGCGCGAGCTTGGCATAGCCACCGCGCAGATTGACGACATTCTCGGCTCGACGCCCGAACACAACGCGGGTCTTGCTCGCGCGGTGCTCGCAGGCGAACCAGGGCCCGTGCGCGACATCGTGTTGCTCAATGCGGCCGCGGGGCTGGTGTCGTTTCGCCTTGCCGAGGATCCCGATCAGCTGCGACGCCCACTGATCGACCGCCTTGATGAGCAGTTGGCCGTGGCGGCGTCAGCGATCGACTCGGGGGCGGCGGCCGCCAAGCTCACGGCTTGGGCCGCAGCCACGCAGCGTCACGCGGGTTGAGACCCCGCCACCACTCCAGGGCCCTCGATCACCTCGAAAACCAGCTGGGTCTCGACGTGCCGCACGTGCGGGTGCGTGGTGAGGTGCTCAAGCACGAGTTCGCGGAGCGCGCCCGCTGACGCGACTGCGACGTGCAGCAGATAGTCGTCGGCGCCCGCCACGTGAAAAGCCGTGAGAACGTTCGGCAGGGTGCGCACGCGCTGCTCGAATCCGCGCACTTGCTCGCGGCCGTGGGTTCCTAGCCGAACGGTGATGAGCGCCTGCAGCGTGAGTCCTAGCGCGGCCGCGTCGATTTCGGCCCGAAACCGGCGGATGACGCCCCGGTCGCGCAGAGAGCGCAGCCGTTGGGTGCAGGTCGACTCGGCGATGCCCACTCGGGCGGCGAGCGCGGCGTTGGTGAGTCGGCCGTTGCGCTCGAGTTCGGCGAGCATCGCGAGGTCGATCGAATCGAGGGATGCGGGGCGCGCGTTCTGCGACGGAGGTGAGTCGAGCATCCGGTCATCATGAAGGATGCGCGTTCAAGTAGTCAAGAGGCGCGCGTTCTGCGGTGAATATGTCGAGATGCCGCAGAGTGCGCCAGAATCGCGACATGTCGAGCGATGACGCTGTCCAGACCGAGGCTTTTGAGACCCAGGCTTTTGAGACCGAGGCTTTTGAGACCGAGGCTTTTGAGACCCAGGCTTTTGAGACCACTGCGGTGCACGCGGGTCGAGGTGACCTCACCTCGTTAGGCGTGCACGCGCTGCCCATCGACCTGTC
>JBBRWT010000126.1:0-6052 GCA_038249035.1 Actinomycetales bacterium | reverse complement strand
GAAGGTCATGTTGCACATCAGCGCCGACGAGCAAAAGGCGCGGCTCACCGAACGCCTCGACCGCCCCGACAAGCACTGGAAGTACAACCCGGGCGACGTCGATGAACGGATGCTCTGGAACGACTACCAGGCGGCTTACCAACTGGCCATCGAGCGTACGGATGCCGTCCACGCCCCCTGGTACGTCGTGCCCGCCGACCACAAGTGGTACGCGCGTCTCGCGGTGCAGACCCTGCTCCTCAACGCCCTAGAGCGCCTCGATCCACAGTGGCCGCCCGCCGACTTCGACGTCGAGGTCGAAAAGCAGCGCCTCGCCGCCAGCTAGGTCAGCGTCGCGAAGCCCATCCGCTAGCCGCTTAGCGCAAGCTGTCTGCGATCGGCCGAAACTTCATGCGCGTCTCGGCGAGCTCTGACACAGGGTCAGAGTCGGCAACGATGCCCGCGCCGGCATACGCCGTCAGCAGCCCGTCGTCGTCGATGCTCGCGCAGCGCAGGGCGATGACCCACTCGCCGTCGCCATCCTGATCGATCCAGCCCACGGGGCCGGCGTACCGACCGCGGTCGAAGGGCTCGAGTTCGGCGATGAGGGCGAGAGCGGCATCCGTCGGAGAACCGGCGACGGCCGCAGTCGGGTGCAGCGCCGCGACGATATCGAGCGCGCTTGACGACTCGGCCAGTTGCATCTCAACGTCGGTGGCGAGGTGCCACAGGTTGGGCAGCTTGAGCGTGAACGGCAACTCGCTCGCCGTGACCGCCTGCACGTGCGGCCGCAACGCGTCGAGCACGCTGTGCACGGCGAAGGCGTGCTCGTCGAGGTCTTTCGCGCTCGTGGCAAGCGCGGCGGACGCGGCCGCGTCATCGGCGGCGCTGGCTCCGCGGGCCGTGCTGCCAGCAAGCACGCGCGCACTCGCCTCACCAGCGTGCACGCTCACGAGGGTCTCGGGGCTCGCACCGATGAGCCCATCAACGCCAAACGTGAGGCAGTCGGGGTAGCGGTCGGCCAGCTCGTGCAGCAGCGCCCGGCGGTCAGCATCGGGCGGGATGCTCGCCGTCGCATCACGCGCGATGACGACCTTCTCGACGTGGCCACCGCGTATCGCCTCGACGACGCGACCCACGACCGCCGTGAACTGTTCGCGGCTGAGGGATGCCGCGGCAAGGGTTGCTCGCGGGCGCTCGCCGATCGGCTGGGGAGTGGGCGCGACCGCAAGGGGCCGGTCGCTCGCGCCGCCGCTCGCACCCTCACCCTCACCCCCACCCTCGCCGTCGTTGGTGTCACTGCCGCCCACCGCGATCACACGCGTCACCCAGCAGACCCCGTCGTGCTGCCCAACAATCAGTTCGGGAACGATGAGCACACTTGGCGCGCTTGAGCCGTCGGCGAATGCGAAGGTGCCGAAGGCAACGAGGCCGCTGCCGGGGCGATGCACCGGGTCGGCCACCTCGGCACGCTCGGCGACGTCGCGCCACGCGCGCGCCGCATCCGTCAGCCGATCGGGGCCGGTGAACTGCAGCCGCATCGCCTCGCCGATGCCGACGATGCCATCGCCCCGACGCAGGGCGACAAGCGGGTGACGAGGGTCGGCGCACTCGAGAAGTGATTCGACCGCGAACGCCTCCACAACCGAGCTGATCGCGCGCAGGGTCACCCCGGGCGAGACAGATGAAGACACCTTGCCAGGCTACTCCGCACTCGACGCTCCCCCAGGCCCCTCACGGCGAACACGGGGGAGTCGCTCACTAGACTTGAGGGGTGACGAGGGCCAATCTGTCGAAAACACCGCGCGACGTCGCGGCGATGTTTGATGGCGTCGCTCGCGGCTACGACCGCACGAATGCCGTGCTTTCAGTGGGCAACGCCGCACTGTGGCGCGTCGCCACTGTGCGCGCGGTCGACCCGAAGCCGGGCGAGCGCATTCTCGACATCGCGGCGGGCACGGGCACCAGCTCAGTCGCCCTCGCCAAGACCGGGGCCGACGTGATCGCACTCGACTTCTCGCAGGGCATGGTCGAAGAGGGGCGCCGCCGCAACCCCGACCTGCAGTTCGTGCAAGGTGACGCCGAAAAGCTACCGTTCGGCGATGCCGAATTCGATGCCGTCACGATCAGCTTCGGCCTGCGCAACGTTCAGCAACCCGAGGTGGCCATCGCTGAAATGCTGCGGGTGCTCAAGCCCGGCGGCCGTGTCGTGATTTGCGAGTTTTCTCGCCCGCCGCTCGGCGTGCTGCGGGCTGGGTATCACGCCTACTTGCGCTACGTCATGCCGCTCATCGCGGGTGCGGCGAGCTCGAACCCCGAGGCCTACCGCTACCTGTTCGACTCGATTCGGGAGTGGCCCGACCAGACCGTGCTCAGCCAATGGCTGCGCACGGCCGGGTTCACCCGAGTCGGCTACCGAAACCTTTCGTGGGGGGTGGTCGCCTTGCACCGCGGGCGCAAACCCGCCGACGCTTCTGCGCAGTAAGCCGCCCCGACCGCCTCAACAGATCGGCATACCGTTGACCCGCCTCCCTCCTCTCGCTCGCCGTAGTAAGACGCTGAGCGCGTCGCTCGGCCTCGGTGAGAAGCTGTTCGCGTCGAGTGAGGAGCGCCGATTCGCCGAAGCCATCGAGACCGGTCTTGTCGATGTTGAGGAGGGCCTGCTGCGGGCGGTGGCCTTTGCCGACGACATGGCTGACGTCACCTCTCGATACTTGCTCGAGGCTGGCGGCAAGCGCATCCGCCCCGTACTCACGCTGCTCACCGCTCAGCTCGGCGAGGGCAACAACGCCGCCGTCATTACGGCCGCGCAGGCGGTCGAGATTACCCACCTCGCTTCGCTCTACCACGACGACGTCATGGACGAGGCCGAGATGCGCCGTGGGGTGCCTTCTGCCCAGAACGTCTGGGGCAACTCGGTCGCTATCCTCACCGGCGACTTGCTCTTCGCTCGTGCGAGCAAGCTCGTGGCAGGTCTCGGCGAGGGGGCCATCAGGTTGCAGGCTGACACCTTCGAGCGCCTCTGCCTCGGGCAGTTGCACGAGACGATCGGCCCGCGCGGTGACGACGACCCCATCGAGCACTACCTTCAGGTGCTTGCCGACAAGACAGGTTCGCTCATCGCCGCGGCCGCGCAGATGGGCGTGATCTTCTCGAACGCCCCCGAGCAGTTTGCGGCCCCCGTCGTCGCCTTCGGCGAGAAGATCGGCGTGGCGTTCCAGCTCATTGACGACGTCATCGATCTTGCCGAGGCCGAGGCCGAGACCGGCAAGGCACAGGGAACCGACCTGCGCAGCGGTGTTGCCACTTTGCCGTTGTTGTTTCTGCGCAGGGCCGCGCTCACCGACCCGGAGGCCGCCGACCTGCTGGCGCGTATCGAGCGCACCGTCGAGACCGGAGGCTCTGAGGCCGAACTCGTCATCGCGATCGCCGAGCTTCGCGCTCACGACGTGACCATCGAGACCCTCGACGAGGCGCGCCGTTGGGCCGACGAGGCGGTGGCCGCGCTGGCGCCTCTGCCCGAAGGCCCTGTCAAGCTTGCGCTGACCAAGTTCGCCGAGGCTGTCGTCGAGCGCAGCACGTAACGGCTACGCTCGGCCCTTCACCACCGGTATGTCACGACCCGCACTCCACCACCCCGAACCGCACCACCCCGCACAGAAAGACGTTGCACGCGCATGACCAAGTTGAGGCTCGCCATCGTCGGCGCCGGACCGGCCGGCATCTACGCCGCCGACATCCTGCTCAAGCACGAGCGGTCGTTTGACGTCTCGATCGACCTGTTCGAGCAGTTGCCCGCCCCCTACGGACTCGTGCGCTACGGCGTCGCCCCCGACCATCCCCGCATCAAGGGCATCATCAACGCTTTGCGTGAGGTGCTCGACTCTGGTGACATCCGCATTTTCGGCAATGTTCACTACGGCACCGACATCACGCTTGACGACCTGCGTCGTCACTACCACGCGGTCATCTTCTCGACGGGCGCGATTCGGGATGCGTCGCTCGACGTTCCCGGAATCGACGCGCACGGCAGCTACGGTGCGGCTGACTTCGTCAGCTGGTACGACGGGCACCCCGACGTGCCCCGGGAGTGGCCGCTCGAGGCGCACTCGGTGGCCGTCGTCGGAAACGGTAACGTCGCACTCGATGTCGCGCGCGTGCTCGCGAAGCACCCGGCAGACCTGTTGCCGACCGAGATTCCCGACAACGTG
The DNA here is from genome assembly GCA_038249035.1 of Actinomycetales bacterium. Taxonomy (GTDB): domain Bacteria; phylum Actinomycetota; class Actinomycetes; order Actinomycetales; family Microbacteriaceae; genus Microcella. Next base: position 1,862 of record JBBRWT010000126.1, on the reverse strand, counting down.
TACCAGGGCCTGCTCACCTCGCCCGTGACCGACGTGCACGTCTTTGGGCGTCGCGGACCGATGCAGGTGAAGTTCACCCCCCTCGAGTTGCGTGAGCTTGGCGAGCTGCGTGACGTCGACGTCATCCTGCACGAAGAAGATTTCGACTACGACGAGGCTTCACGTCGCGCCATCGAGACGAACAAGCAGATCACGGTCATCGACCGCATCTTCACGCAGTGGCGTGCGCGCGAGACTGGTACGGCTTCGCGTCGCCTGCACTTGCACTTTTATGCCAAGCCGCTGGAGGTGCTGAAAGGCGATGAGGGCGGCGTCGCGGGATTCCGGTATGAGCGCACCGAGCCAGACGGCCAGGGCGGCGTTCGCGGCACAGGAGAGATCCGCGAGGTCGCAGTGCAGGCCCTGTACCGCGCCGTCGGCTACTTCGGCTCGCGGCTCGACGGCGTGCCCTTCGACGAGCGCCACGGGGTCATCCCCAACTACGAAGGCCAGGTAATGGCCGACGACAACAACCTGCTGCCGGGCGTTTACGCCACGGGCTGGATCAAGCGCGGCCCGGTGGGGCTCATCGGTCACACGAAGTCCGACGCCATGGAAACCGTTCAGCACGTCGTCACCGACCAGGCGTCGTGGTGGAACCCCTCTGAGCCCGACGAGCAAGCCGTCGTCGACCTGCTCGACAGTCGGGGCGTGCTCTACACGAACCTCGACGGGTGGCACCGACTCGACTCGCACGAGGTCGCGCTTGGCGCACCCCAAGGCCGCGAGCGCGTCAAGGTCGTGCCGCGCGACGAGATGATCCGTATCTCGCGAGACTGAGCATCCGGTCGCAACTCACACTGCGTCGTCAGCGGTGACCGTCCACGAGAGTGCGACGAGCTCGCGCAACACATCCAGGTCAAGCGCGGCGAGACGTGTGACGTAGACGCAGTCAACACCCGCAGTGTGTGGGCCCAGACGTTCGAGCAATGCGCTCGCCGCGGGGTGGCTCTGCAGGCCGTACAGCGAGAGTTTGGCCTTGCGCGGCGAGAAGGCAGTTCGCGGCCAGACGCCCTCGTGCCCGCTCGCGTAGCGGTACGCGTACTGCCCGAACCCGATCATCGACGGCCCCCACATGGTGGGTGCATCGCCCGTGGCAGACCGGAAGAGTGCGACGAGCTCGATGCCCTCGGCGCGACGCCGCTCATCGAGGGTGGCCAGGAACTCGTCCACTGGCACTGTCGTCGGCAACGTCTTCGGCGTCATTCCTCAACGCTACGCCGCCGAACGGCCGAGGGCTACGCCAGGATTCCTACTGCACCGTCGCGGTCACCCGGGCCAAGTCGTCGAAGATGCGCATGTGGGTGGGGCGCGTCATCCACTCGTCCAAGGTCAACTCGTGCGAGTTCTCACGATATGACTGCTCGATGGCCCGCAGCTCGCGAATGATCGACGCGCCCCGCACCATCACCGAGACCTCGAGGTTGAGGCTGAACGACCGCATGTCCATGTTGCTCGAGCCGATGATCGCCACCTGGTCGTCGATCGTGAAGTGTTTGGCGTGCAGCACCGTCGGTGCGCGGTACAGCCAAATGCGCACTCCCGCGCGCAACAACTCCTCGTAGTACGAACGCTGAGCGTGAAACACGAGCGCCTGGTCTCCGACCTCTGAGACGAACAACTGCACGTCGAGCCCACTCTGCGCGGCCGTGGTGATGGCGTAGAGCATTGATTCGTCGGGTACGAAGTAGGGGGAACAGATCTGAATCTGCTCTTGCGCGGCATAGACGAGCGAGTTGAACAGCCGCAGGTTGTTCTCGCCCTCGAACGCCGGCCCACTCGGCACCACTTGCGCATCGAGCACGTTTCCGGGGTCGATCTCG
>JBBRWT010000125.1:0-6122 GCA_038249035.1 Actinomycetales bacterium | reverse complement strand
CGGTACTGGGTCTGGCGTCCGGCAACCTCGGCGCCTTCGTGCTCGCCATCATTATTGGGTTGTTCACGTGGACCGGCCTTGCGCGACTCGTTCGCGGCGAGGTGCTGAGCCTGCGTGAGCGCGAGTTCGTCGACGCCGCGCGCGTCGCGGGTGCGACCGACCGGCGCATCATCTTCAAGCACATTCTTCCCAATGCGATTGGTGTGATCATCGTCAACACGACGCTGCTCATGGCCGCGGCGATCCTGCTCGAAACCGCACTGAGTTTTCTCGGCTACGGCGTGCAGTCGCCCGACACGTCGCTCGGAAAGATCATCAGTGAGAACCAGTCGGCCTTTGCCACTCGGCCCTGGTTGTTCTGGTGGCCTGGCCTATTCATCATCGCGATCGCACTGTGCATTAACTTCATCGGTGACGGCCTGCGCGATGCATTTGACCCGCGCCAGAAGCGCATGCCGAACGCGCGGGCGCTCGCCCGCGCTGGTCGCGACGCGAAGAACGGCAGCTAGGTGGCCGTGCGAATGCGCCTACAGAACCAGCCCCAAAACCCCCAGCACGACGATCACGCTCAGCAGAGCAATCGTGCGAAGGTGCGGCTCGCGGCGCAGCGTGCCCGGCTCGAGCGGGCCGCCAAGCATGCCGTCGTCGCGCAGTTGTTCCCAGTGCCGGCGAATGTGGTTGGCTGCCGCGCCGCTTTCGCTCGACAGCGAGTCGCCGGGGCGGATCGATCCTGCCAAGCGCGCGGACTCGCTCACGCGGGTGTCTTCTGGGCCGATCGTGAACACCGTGTAGCGCCCCGACGAGGGGGCGGCCCACGCCTCGATGCGCCCGCTCGGCGTATAGACCGTGAGTGCCCACTTGGTGTCAATGCGTTGGATGGCGGGCCACGGCACGTGCCAGGTGCTCAGCGGGTTGCGCACGGTAACTTCGTGCTCCTGCACGTCGACCGCGGGCATCCAGTACAGCCCCCAGGTGAGGGCCGGCAGCAGAAGCAGCCACCAGCCGTACCGCAGCAGCCCCGCGATGTCGCCAGCAACCGCGAAGCCGATCAGCGCTGCCGCAGCAATGAGCGCCATGGTGATCGTCAACACTCGACCGAAGGCCGGACGGAAGCTCGCGGGCTGGAAACGCATGCGCTCAGCTTTGCAGACCTGCGCTCTTCAGAACCCCGCTTCGCAGGGCTGCGCTCTTCAGAACCCCGCGTCATGACCGCACGGAAGGACCTCCCGTGACCAGCACCACCGCTACTGCCGTCGAAACCGTACTCGAGGTCAAAGGACTGGGCGTCGACTTCTGGGTCGACGGCGAGTTCTATCCGGCGGCGATTGACCTCAACTTCGCCGTTAAGCGCGGTGAGGTGCTGGCGATCGTGGGTGAGTCGGGGTCGGGCAAGTCGTCGAGCGCGATGGCGCTACTCGGCCTGCTGCCGTCGACGGCGCGCGTGACCGGCTCGATAAAGCTTCTCGGCCGCGAGATCGCCGACCTGAACAAGCGTGATCTGCGTGCGGTGCGAGGGCAACAGATCGCGGTGATCTTTCAGGAGCCGATGACGGCCTTGAACCCGGTCTACACGGTCGGATTCCAGATTGTCGAGACGTTGCGTACGCACTTCGATATGACGCCTGTACAGGCCAAAGAGCGGGCGATCGAGCTGCTTGCCAAAGTTGACATGCCCGACCCGACGATCGCGTTCAACAAGTTTCCGCACCAACTCTCGGGCGGTCAGCGTCAGCGCGCCATGATCGCGCAGGCGATCTCGTGCGACCCCGTGCTGCTGATTGCTGATGAGCCAACGACGGCGCTAGATGTGACGGTGCAGTCTGAGATTCTCGATTTGTTGCGCAGTCTGCGCACTCGTCTCGACAGCGCAATCGTCTTGATCACACACGACATGGGCGTCGTGGCTGACCTGGCCGACTCGATCATGGTGATGAAAGACGGCTTGGCAGTCGAGCAGGGCACGGCACTGCAGATCTTCCAGGCACCGAAACACCCCTACACACAGTCGCTGCTCGCTGCGGTGCCGCACCTGGGCCTCGACATCACCGACGCCGGCTCGCGCGCAACGGACCACAGGGGTGTCGGGCCTGTGTTGTCGTTTCAGGATGTGTCGATCGAGTACCCAAAGCGGGGGCGCGTTCCAGCATTCCTCGCCGCCGACGACATCACTCTCGATGTTTACCCGGGCGAGATCGTTGGACTCGTAGGTGAGTCGGGATCGGGCAAGACCACCCTCGGCCGTGCCGCCGTCGGTCTGCTGCCGATCAAGTATGGCCGCCTCATCTCGGCGGGTATCGATATCTCGACCGCCTCACTCAAAGAGTTGCGCCCGCTGCGGCGCAAAGCCGGCATCGTCTTCCAAGACCCGGGTTCGAGCCTGAACCCGCGCATGCCCATCGGCGAGAGCATCGGCGAACCCCTGTTTCTGGCAAAGGAGGCCAGCGGCAAGGTTCTCGACAAGCGCGTCGAAGAACTGCTCACCCAGGTTGAGCTGCCAGCGAGTTACCGCAACCGCTACCCGCACGAGCTCAGCGGTGGCCAGCGTCAGCGCGTGGGCATTGCCCGCGCCCTCGCCCTCACGCCTCAACTACTCGTGGCCGACGAGCCGACGAGCGCCCTCGACGTCTCAGTGCAGGCCCGATTCCTCGACCTATTGCAAGACCTTCAGCAGAAGTTGCAGTTCGCGTGCCTGTTCATCAGCCACGACCTCGCGGTGGTCGATATCCTCGCGCACCGGATCGCCGTGATGCACCGGGGTAGACTGGTCGAGCAGGGTTCGCGCGACCAGATTCTGCGCAACCCCCAAGACCCTTACACTCAGCGCCTCATCGCCGCTGTTCCCTTGCCCGATCCTGTGGCGCAGCGGGAGCGTCGAGAGCAGCGCGCAGCCACCAAGGACTGATTCATCATGGCAATCGCCACCCGCACCGACCTGCGCAATGTGGCGATCGTCGCCCACGTTGACCACGGTAAGACCACCCTCGTCGACGCCATGTTGCGTCAGACCGACTCGTTCGCGGCCCATACCCACATGGAGGACCGGGCGATGGACTCGAACGAACTCGAACGCGAGAAGGGCATCACGATTCTCGCCAAGAACACGGCGGTGACCTACAAGGGCAAGCATGCCGGCGGGCAAGACATCACCATCAACGTGATTGACACCCCTGGCCACGCCGACTTTGGTGGTGAGGTCGAGCGCGGCCTCAGCATGGTCGACGGAGTGGTGTTGCTGGTCGACGCGAGCGAAGGCCCGCTGCCGCAGACGCGATTCGTGTTGCGCAAAGCTCTCGCAGCGAAGCTTCCGGTGATTCTGCTGGTCAACAAAACTGACCGGCCGGATGCCCGTATCGAGGCTGTCGAAGAAGAGACCCACGACCTGCTACTGGGGCTCGCGAGCGACCTGCAAGACGAGGTTCCTGACCTCGACGTCGACGCGATTCTCGACCTGCCGGTTATTTACGCGTCTGGTCGTGCTGGCGCCGCGAGTCGCAACCGCCCGGCCGACGGTTCGCTGCCTGACAATGACGATCTCGAACCGCTGTTTGAGGCGATTCTCACGCACATTCCCGCTCCGAGCTATGACGACCAGCACCCCCTGCAGGCACATGTTACGAACCTCGACGCGAGCCCGTTTCTCGGTCGTATCGCGCTGTTGCGTATCTTCAATGGCACGTTGAAGAAGGGCCAGCAGGTCGCGTGGGTGCGTCACGATGGCACTCACACGTCGATGCGCATCACCGAGTTGCTGAAGACCCGCGCGCTCGACCGCTACCCGGCCGAGTCGGCGATGGCGGGCGACATTGTGGCCATCGCGGGTATTGAAGACATCACGATCGGTGAGACCATCGCCGATCTCGACGACATTCGCCCGTTGCCGGCCATCACGGTCGATGAGCCCGCCATCTCGATGACGATCGGCACGAACACGTCACCCCTGGTCGGCAAGGTGAAAGGGCACAAGCTCACTGGTCGCATGGTGAAAGATCGCCTTGACCGCGAGCTCATCGGTAACGTCTCGCTTCGCGTGGTCGATGTGGGCCGACCCGACGCGTGGGAGGTACAGGGGCGTGGCGAACTTGCCCTCGCCATCCTGGTCGAAAACATGCGCCGCGAAGGCTTCGAACTGACCGTGGGCAAGCCGCAGGTGGTGACAAAGAAGGTCGACGGCAAGTTGCACGAGCCGTTCGAGCAACTGACAATCGACGCTCCCGAAGAGTACCTCGGGGCAATAACCCAGTTGCTGGCTGCTCGTCGTGGTCGCATGGAGGGCATGTCGAATCACGGCACCGGGTGGGTGCGCATGGAGTTTCTCGTGCCGAGCCGCGGGCTCATCGGCTTTCGCACCGAGTTTCTGACTACGACCCGAGGCACTGGCATTGCCAACGCCATCTCTCACGGCTACGAGCCCTGGGCAGGTTCGATCGTCTCGCGCAACAACGGCTCGATCGTCGCTGACCGCCAGGGTGTCGTCACGAGCAACGCCATGATGGTGCTGCAAGAACGCATGTCGTTCTTCGTCAAGCCCACTGAAGAGGTTTACGAGGGCATGGTGGTGGGCGAGAACTCACGCGCCGACGACATGGACGTCAACATCACCAAAGAGAAGAAGCTCAACAACATTCGTTCGTCGACCGCTGAAGAACTTGAGCGCTTGACCCCGCCCCGCCAGCTGACGCTCGAAGAGAGCCTCGAGTTCGCTCGCGAAGACGAGTGCGTCGAGGTGACCCCCGAGGTGGTGCGCATCCGCAAGGTTGAGCTCGACCAAACACTGCGGGCTCGTGCGACCTCACGACTCAAGAAGCAGAACGCGTAACGTGGCAAAAGCCGCCACCGCCCAACGAATCAGGAGGCACCTGTGACCGAACGTCGTATTCGTCGAGCCGCCGCTGCTGCGCTCGCCCTCGGGCTCGCAGCCGGAATGGCCGGTTGTGGCACGGGCACGCCGATTGACAACATCGTCGAGGGTCTTGTGCAACAGGGTGTCGACCAGATTGTGGGCGGCATCGACGAGTCGATTCGCGGCCTCGTCGGCGATGTGCTTGGCGGCGTCGAGCTCACCGTCGACGGGCAAGTGCCCGCGAGTTTTCCGTCCGAGGTTCCCTTGACCGGCCAGGTGCTCGGCGGCGGCGCGGGCCCCGAGGGCTCGGGCTGGGTCGTTCGCACCGAGTTCGGCACAGAACTCGGCTTTGCCGATGCGGCCGCGGCGCTTGAAACAGCGGGTTTCGCTCCGTCGGGAGTCTCCAGCGACGCGACGAGCGGATACGGCGCCTACATCGACTCGGCTTATCGGGTCGACCTCTCGGTCGCCACCGACGCCGAGGGAGTGACCACAGCGACATATGTCGTGACCGCACGCTGACCCGCGCACGGTGCCGAATGCCAGCGCGGTTAGGCTGAGCGCGTGAAGATCGCACGCTTCAGCACCGGGGGCGACCCGCAGTTCGGCATCGTCGACGACGACGACCTCGTTGTTCTCGCAGGCGACCCGATGTTTCATGGCTATGACACCACGGGCGAGCGCGTGAAACTTGCGGATGCGCGCTTGCTCGCGCCGGTCATCCCGCGCTCAAAGGTGGTCTGCATTGGCATGAACTACGCGGCGCACGTGCAGGCCATGCAGTACGAGGTGCCCGAGAACCCCCTCATCTTCTTGAAGCCCAACACCGCAGTGATCGGGCCTAACGAGCCCATCATCATTCCCCCGGTCGAGGGGCGCATTACGCACGAAGGTGAGCTCGTTATCGTGATCGGCGCGGTTGCCAAGCGTGTCAAGAAAGAGGATTGGCGCGAAGTCGTATTCGGTTACACGATCGGCAATGACGTCTCCGCCCGCGACGTCATGTTTGCTGACGGGCAGTGGGCGCGGGCGAAAGGCTATGACACCTTCGCACCGATTGGTCCGTTCATCGAGACCGAGCTCGACCCGACCGAGCTCGAGATCACGACGTTCGTCGATGGCGAGCAGCGGCGCACCGGCAATACCCGCGACATGATCCACGGCGTTCCCGAAATCATCGAGTTCGTCAGCGACGCCTGGACGCTGTTGCCGGCGCGTGACGAGGCAGTCAGCAACTAGGCAGCAGCAACACGGAACGACGATCGGCGCGGCCTACCTGACT
>JBBRWT010000124.1:0-6153 GCA_038249035.1 Actinomycetales bacterium | reverse complement strand
TCTACCTCAAAGAGCTCAGAGTCAGGCCCAAACCCTGGCCCCACCCCGAGCGACTCGGCGAGCTGCCGCAGCCACCCGGCGAGCTTGAGCGTGCTGATGCAGTCGATCTCGTTGTAGTCGCCGATGTCGTCGAGTATCTGTTGCGCGGCCTGATCGTCGCCAGCAGCGGCCAGCTCGCGTGAGCGCACGTATTCGGCGACCGAGTCGTCGCCGCGGGCGACGGCGGCACCGGCCCGGGCATCCGGCCAATACAACGCCTCGAGGTATTTGATCGAGTAGCTGCTGGTGCCGATGCGCAGGGCCTTAGTGACGATCGGGTACAGGTCGACGAGCACTCCGCTGCGCAGCCACTCGTCAACCACGTCTTCGCCCACCCCGTGCCGGGCAGTGAGCGAGCGCAGGTGGGTGCGCTCGTAGGCGGCGTAGTGGTAGACGTGCAGGTCAGCATGCTGCGCCCGCCGCGCCTCGACGTCGGCGAGGAAGGCGCGCAGGGCATCCCGTTCAGCGGCGAACGAATGCGCCCAGTAGGCGGTGAACGTGCTGTCACTCGTGGCCGACCCCGCATCGACACAGCCGAACAGGTAGTCGAGCCCCCAGCGCGTGGGGTCGGCTTCGGTGTAGAGCGGGTCGCCTTCGAAGTCGAAGTAGAGGTCGCCGGGGCTTGCGGGCGGCAGGGCGTGCAGGGCCGCGGCGTCGCGCACGTGCACGGGTGGCGGCGTGCCGGCGGGGGCTCCGGCAGCGCGAGCGGTCGCGGCCTCGTGCTGCAGCGAGGCCTGCAGGCGCAGAGTCGCCACCGTTGCAGCAGAGATGCCGTCGACGGCGCGCGTGCTGCCGGCCAGCTCGGCGACCGTCTCAATTCCGCCTGCTCCGAGCGTGGTCCACTGTGCCCCCGTCAGCCCGGCGACCTGGCTGACGTCGTCGTGCGCGGCGATCTCGGCGGTGCACCACGCGCACTCGCGGCAGTAGGTGACGGTGGGGTCGCGCCAGGCGATCACTGCGTCGGCCGCAACGCGCTGCTGCAGCAGGCGGTGCAGTCGCGCGCGGCGGGCCCGCATGACGGGCGCGATGTCGTCGAGGCGGTGGATGCTCGTCTCGTGGTTTCCGAGAATTAAATCGACTTCGGGGTCAACGGCGATGCCAACGCGCTCAAGCTGTTCGGCGTAGGCGGCGAGCTGCAGCAGCGCAGTGACTTTTGCGCGGCGCGCCAGCTTGCTGTCTTGCACGCGGTAGGCGCCGTCGGGCATCCGGATCAGAAAATCGGCGAACCCCACGAACGCGATCGGCATGCCGCCTTCGGTTGCCGGAGCGTGCTCGAGTTCGAGAAAGGTGCCCTGCACGATAACCGCGGCGCCCGACTGCAGGGCGGCGAGCGTCTGCTCGGCGCGCACGGCGACTGCCTCGAGCCCGACACCATCGGGTCGCGCAATCTCGACGACCTCACCCTGCGCGGCATACTGCGCGATGATCGTGGCCTCGTGCGCGTCACCGAGCCGAGCCGCGCGCTCGAGCATGGGGTTATCGAGTTGCTCGACGGCGGGTAGCCTGCCGAGGCGCGCGTCAAGGTCGCGCGCGACACTGAACTCGCACGCGGATGCGCGGGTGAGGTCGCTCGCGGACGTGACGAGCAGGCGCTCGCCTGCAATGCTCTCGGTCAGGTACACAGGGTTTCTCTTCCGGCCAGGGGTTAGTTCAGGCTAAGGGCGAGAGCCGACACCGCGCGCTGACCGCGCCGATCACACGCTGCCAGGTGTCAGCCCCACACCACCGCGAGCCCGGGCATATCGTGAAAGACGCTGTCAGCCGACACGAGCTCGAAGCCGTCGTTCATTGCTTGAGCGGCGAGCATGCGGTCGAACGGGTCTCGGTGCGCCCACTCGAGAGAGCCAGCCGTCAGAGCGTGGCTCGCGGTGATAGAGATCATGTCGGCGGCGAGCCGAGCAACCTGCTGCTCGAACCCGTGAACCAGTGCCGTCGCTTCAGGCAGTCGACCGAGACGGTATTTCGTCGAGATCTCGAAGGCGCTCGCGGCTGAGACGGCAAGGCGCTGGCGTCGGTCGGCCAATCGAGCCCGCACCGTCGCTGGAATACGTTCGGGTGCGCCGAGCGCCCAGATCAGAACATGCGTGTCGAGCAGCAGGGTCACGACGATGACCCCCGTAGGTCTGGCGACTCCCCGAGGCCTGATGACTCCCCTCGGTCTGACCTGACTCCGCCTTCCCAGGCCGACAGCTCAGAGTCGGGCAGCGGCTCGAAGAACGATGCAGGGGTGTCGAGCCCCGGCAGGAAGCCCAGCTCACGTTCGTGCAGCGGCTCGAACGCGACGAGTCGGGCAATGGGCACGCCGCCCCTCGCGATCACGATCTCGTCGCCGCCCTCGACCCGGGCAAGCAACTCTGACAGCCGCGTCTTCGCGTCGTGCACATTCACCTGATCGACCATGTGAACTAACTGTAGTGAACTAACCTTCAGTTGCGCCAGCGGTCGGGCCAGCGGTCGGGCGGGCGATGGGAAGGAGGCGGTAGGTGCGAGAAGTACCGGTCATGCGATGAAGGATGCCCGGCGCGCGGCACCCGCCGCGCAAACCCCCTTCTCTCACCCCAGACCACCCCGTGATACGTGCGTGTGGAGGAAGAGCAGCGCGGCCTGAGAAGTGTTCTTGTCGCTGGAAGTTGGCGCCCACCACAGCACTCGTCACCGCTCGTGCGCGGATCTCGAGCATGGCGTTGCTGCGCACCGCTTAGCTCGTGAGCTGCGTTGCTGGTTCGGTGCGATAAACGCGACCACTCGGCGCTCGCCACTCGAGCGCTCCGCCGCCGGCGTGGTTCACACGCCAATCGGTCTGATGTTTGAGTCGGTGGTGGGCCTGGCACAAATGGGCCAGGTTGTCGTGTCGAGTCGCCCCGTGGTGTTGCCAATCAACGGTGTGGTCAAGGTCGGCGTGGGCAGCTGAACGACCACACCCCGGAAAGCGGCACGTTTCGTCACGGATGCGCAGCCACAGCTTCAAGTCTCGTGGAACCGTGTAGCGATCTCGACCCACGGAGAGCACGGCACCTGTTTCGGGGTGCGTGAGGAGTCGCACGAAGCTGGGAGCGTGGGCTGCCAGGCGGCGGGCGACGTCATCGGCGATGGGACCGTAACCCTCCAGCGTTGCCGGTGCTGCACCCGAGGCCTTCGGGCCGTGCGAATCCCGGTCAAGCAACGTCAACGCGGGAACGGTGACCAACACTGTGGCGCGCACTCCCCGACCGAACCCGGTATTGGGTGCGACCCCGTCGATGAGCAGGTCGGCAAACACGTCGGCTCGACGCTGGGCGAGTGTGCGCGGCTCGTCGACTGCGCCGAGCCCGCTCGCCATTTCGGTCAGCCGGTTGTAGGCGCCGATCGCTTGTTCGGCCGGGAGGTGGGCGGTGAGCCACGCCATCCCGTCACGGCCCGACTCAAGCCGAACCGACCGCCCTTCAACGGCGTCTCGGCGGCGTTCATCAACAGAGGTGGGATGTTCACGTTCGCGCAGTGTTCGCGCGCGCTGGCGAAACCCAGCCGGTGTGCGCGTTTCAGCTTCCGGCAGAGCTTTGGCTTCAAAGGATGCCCACGACTCGGCAGGCAGTGAGCGTGCTTCGTCGATCAGGATGCTCGCATGCCGGTAGCTGACCCGACCTGACCGCAGTGCGTCGAGGGTCGCGGGCAGCTCGTCTACGAGGGTGGTGCTGTCGGCGACGAGCTGTTGGGCTTCGCGTTCACTGATGCGGGTCGCGGCAGCGAGTTCGCTGGAAGCGACCCGGTGCGCTGCGGCCTTTGCTGACCAGGGCCGACCGGCCCCTGAGCGGGTGGGGCCTTCAGCTGCGAGCGCGAGCTGGTGCACTTCGTTGATCGCCACGGTGCGAAAAGCCATCAGAGATGCCACGAGCCGTTCGACCTCAACGATTGACTCGAGCACAAGACCAAGAGCGTTATCGACCACCGCAGCAGCGGTCAGCGGCGGGGTAGAAAAAGCAAGCGTCGAAAAAGCAGGAGTCGACAGCGCCACTAAGCCCGCGGCAGGCACCTCAGTGGTGGGTGCGGTGATCGTCGACATGTGTCAACTCAACACCAGACCTCCGACATTCCTGGGTTCGAACCAGCGCAAGCAGACCACTCCCTAACCCAACCGAGTCGGGCTACTGCTCAACCAGCTCAAAGAGCGCGTCATGCACCATCGCGCGCGCGGCCGTGGTGAGGGTGCGATCTTGGCGCAGAGCATCCGGATCAGGCTCTCCGATGTTGCCCAGCGCGTTCCACAGGTCATTCCAGACCGGATAGTTGTCTCGGTCGTCGACCGGACCGCCCGATTGCTGAGCCCACCGTGCCTCGCTCATCGTGTGTGCAATCGAGCGCACGTCGATGCGTGCGTCGCTGGTGGCCATGGTGATCATGATCACGACCGCAGCCTGCTCGACGAAGCTCGAGGCGGTGGGCACGAGCGTCTCAGCGAGGTGCTGCCAGAGACGCTCGGGGTCGAGCTGGGCATCGCGGCCCGCCCGCGTCAAGCGCAACGTCGCCTTGTACTTGCGCAGCAGACCAATCTCTTTCAGGTAGTCGCGAAAGTCGAGCACCGGGTGCGCATCGATTTCGCGGGTGACTGCCCAGAGCCAGTCGCGCATCGTCGGCATCAGTTCGGCGAGCTGCCGCACGTCGGCCGGTTTCAGGTGACCGGCCGCGGTGAGCGTCATGCCATCGCCGACAGCGCGATCGAGAACCCACGTGTGCGCAGTGAGAGCCGTCGCGTGGTCGATCGGCTCACCAATAAGCGTTGAGGTCGACACCGTCACGGCGCGTTGCTTCAGCTCGTCGCCCGCGGGAGTGCCGTCGAGTCGGTTCAGCAGGTCAGTGAGCACCGGATGCAGTCGCTGAACGTAGTGGCTGGTTGTCATGGGCTCGTCAACTCCGATCTAGTGGTGGCGGGGCGCGGCAAAGCTGTCAGGCGATGGCGCGAAACGAGATCGTCAGCCCAAGCGCACGCGCGACCTTCACGATGGTGGCGAAGCTGGGGTTCCCGTCAGCGGACAATGCCTTGTAGAGACCTTCGCGACTCATCCCGGTGCGCCGCGCCAGCTCGCTGAGGTTGCCCGACCTCGCGATCGCGCCGAGCGCTGCCGCGATGGCGGCCGGGTCGTCACCGCTCTCGTCAATTGTCGCTTCGAGATACGCCGCCGCTGTCTCAATGTCGGTGAGGTAATTGGCCGCGTCAAACCGACTGAAAGTGTCAACGCCCATGCTGTCAACTGTAGTTGACACCCAAGACGGCGCACTCATGACGCTCTCACCTGCCTAAGGCAACAAATCGAGCATCTGCGGTCGTGCCTTCATCGCGTGGATGATCAACTCGTTGCCGCTGTCGAACACGAGCACCACTGTCTCGAGTAGCCGGCCATGCGTGTCGAATCCGAGCCGCAGCTGACGCGCGGGGCTGTCATCGTCGAGGTCTTCGATCCAGACCGCCCAGGTCGCGGCGTGAATTGCGTCCACTTCGAGCACGCCGTGCTTGAGTGCGGAGCCGTGAACCCTCACGCGGCCGAGTTGGTCAACGCCTCGCGGATGACCTCAGAACGCGTCTTGCCTTCACGCTCTGCCCGAGCATCGAGCTCGGCGAGCTCATCCAGCGTGAGGCGAAGTGCCACAACCTGCGAGGGCTCAGCGCCGCGACCCGGCCGGCCCCGGCCGCGCTTCTTGAGCAACTCGACGTCGTAGCCCACCTCAGCTTCGGCCGCCCACGCCGAGATTTGCTTCTCGGTGACCGCCTTGCCTTTGATGGTCTCGTTCGTCGCCATGCCGATTATTGTATAACGAAATAGATCGATAGCCAGCGGCACATCCCTCTACGCAGGCTCGCCCTCACCCAACTCCGCAAACTTCTCGGCCATTGTCGGATTCCCCCGCGTCAGCTTCTTGATCGTCACATCCTGAGCCTTGTCATTGGCGAGGCGCAGGTTGCGCTCTGACCCGAGTAGGGCATCCTTCACCTTGTTGAGGCGGTCGATCGACTTGTCGATCTCGTCGATGGCCTCCTGAAAGCGACGCGTCGCGAGGTCGTAGTTGCGCGCAAAGCCGGTCTTGAACGTGTCGAGGTCACTCTCGAAGCTGGTGATGTCAACGTTCTGCGCCTTCACCAGC
>JBBRWT010000123.1:0-6205 GCA_038249035.1 Actinomycetales bacterium | reverse complement strand
GACACACTCGTCATCGATCACCCCCAACTGAAGTGGGAGACGTTCTTCGACAACTTTCGCCTGTTCAGCGGCAAGGCGCGCGCCGAAGTGAGCCTGCTCGTACCCCGCAGCGTGGCCCTCAACTTCAACGTTGTCTCTGCCGAGGGCCTCATCAGCGGCCTGCACACGAACGCGACCATCAACACTGTGAACGGCGATGTCGTGCTTGATGGAGTGGTCGGCGACGTGGCCGTGCATGCCGTCAGCGGCGAAGTATCGATTCGCGGGCATCACGGCGACGTGAACATACAAACGGTGAGCGGTGATGTGACCGCGGCGGGATCCATTCGACGCTTCAATTGCGACGGGGTCTCGGCCGATGTGATCGCCGACCTGCACGGCACGCCCGATCGGGTCAAGAACAGCACCGTTTCGGGCGACCTGACCGTGCGGCTCGACGCCGGTGTTCCAGCCCAATACTCGATCAGCACCCTCAGCGGTCGGCTGCAGCTCGATGACGCGCAGATCAGCGGCGTGAAGGGACAGTACACCGGGCGCTATGGCCGACTCGCGGGCTCGTTCACCGAGCTACGCGCCAACTCTGTGTCGGGTGACGTATCCATCATGCACACTGACAGGGCAGGCGGCGCAGAAAGCGCGTCGGCCGACTCCGAGGCCTCGGCATGAGCCCCGCGGTCTTCGGCCACGGGCACCTGCGGCTGTACCTGTTGTACGTGCTCGATGAGCGAGCGATGCACGGCTACGAGATCATCCAGGCGCTGTCTGATCGCTTCGGCGGCACCTACGTGCCCTCGGCTGGCACGATCTATCCGCGGCTCGCGAAGCTCGAGGCCGAAGGCCTCGTGACGAAGCAGACGGATGGCCGAAAGACGGTCTATGCGATCACCGAGGCCGGGCGTGCCGAGCTCAACGACCGCCGCGACGAGCTCGACGGCATTGAGAGTGGCATTGGTGACTCGGTGAGGCGACTGGCCGACGAAGTGCGCTCGTCGGTGAGCGAGGCGATGTCGACCTTGCGTGCCGAGCTCGCCTCGGCAGCACGTGAGGTGCGCGACGAGGCCCGGGCGACGGCCTCAGCCGCGCCATCCGGCGCAGCATCCGGCGCAGCGCTCGATGCGGTGCGTGACGTCACCACGTCATTGCACTCGACGATCACCGAGACCCGGTCAGACGCGCGCGCGCACGTGCAGCGCGCCGACGTGTTACTCGCCGAGTTTCGGCAAGACATGCGCACCGAGTTGCGGTCAGCTCTCGCTCGCGGGGTTGCGGTGAACGAGGTCGTCGACGAGCTCGAGTCGCGGCTCTCCCAACTACGCGCCGACATCGGCAGCCGGCTGCTCTGAACCGAAACGCGCCGAGTCGAACCGCGCCGAGTCGACCCGCTCTGAACCGGGCCGTCCTAGTTGGCCCAGCGCAGCGGAAAGTACAGGTCTTGCACGCGATCGCTCGCCGCGGTGTGGTCGTTGCGCGTGTAAAGCCCGCAGGCGTCGATTGAGCAATCAACGTTCTCGTCGGCGACCGCCGGTAGCTCGACATACGCGGTGAAAGCGCCCGAAGCCGTGTCATCAAAGTTGCGGGCACCGAACAGGCGCCAGGCGAAGGCCTCGTTGATCCAATTTGAGGGAGCCCACTGCACGACCCCCGCCTCGAATTGCTCGACTTCTTGGGAGCCAACGCCTCCCAGGCACGGGCCTGGCTTGCCGTCGAGCTCGTCAGGAATCCGACAGACGGCGACGTAAAGCCCGCGGTTTCCGTCGTACCCCGCACCGGTCACGACGAGTCGATCGCCCGCCGCGACGGCACCCAGATCGGGCGCGCTTCCGGATTCAGTGGTCACCGACAGCATGCGGATGCGCCCGTCGTCACCGGTGGCGGTCACTTCGATCGGGTACTCGCCCGCAGCCACACGTGCCTGGCCCGACGAGCCTTGTGGCTCGTGCCACACGATCGGCAACGCGACTGCCGCGATGACGCCGAGCAACACCACGAGCACGCCGCCGACAATCCACAGCCACCGACGACGACGCGCGGTCGGGATGAGGTCGGGCTCGAGATCGGTCACCGGCACAGTGTATTGAGCGTCGCCCAGCGCCGCCTGTGCCGACGCCGCTCTCACTAGGCTCAACGCATGCTCACTCCCGCGCATCCGGTCGCCCACCCGCGACCCGGTGTGCGCGATGTCGGCGCAGTGCTGGTGGGCGGCGCGCTGGGTACGACACTGCGGGTGCTCGTGGATGCGGCCCTGCCGCACTCCCCGACCCAGTTCGCGGTCAGCACGCTGCTGGTCAACACGTTCGGAGCCTTCCTGCTCGGCTTGCTCGTCGCCGCCCTGTGGCCGCGCGTGCCGGGATGGGCCCGCGCGGGGCTCGGCGCCGGCCTGCTCGGCTCGTTTACGACCTTCTCGGCTCTTGCCGTCTCAGTCGTTGCGCTCTCCGAGGCCGGCGATGCACTGCTCGCCGTAGTGACGGTCGCAGCGAGCCTCGCGCTCGGGCTGCTCGCGGCAGGGGCCGGGCTGTCGCTCGGGAGCTGGCGGGGACACGGCGGCACCGCAGCCAACACAACTCCACTCGATGAGGTGACCGAGTGACGACCGCGGCGTTGACCGCCCCCGCGCTGCTCGCTCTCATCGGCTTCGGCGCCCTCGGCGCACTCGCCCGCTACCTCGTCTCGACGATGCTCGCCGGGCGAGGGAGCCTGCCCTGGGCGGTCGTCGTCGTCAACGTCGTCGGGTCGTTCGCGGCCGGACTCGCGCTCGGCCTGCCGCTCGACTCGACGGTGCAGCTGATCATCGTGAGCGGATTCTGCGGCGGCCTCACGACGTTCAGCACCCTGTCGGTCGAGACCGTGCAGCTCGTGCTCGATGGCAAGCGCCGCGCGGCCGCGCTCAGTGTGACGCTCAACCTCGTGATCGGTATCGCCGCCGTGGTCGTCGGGTGGGCACTCGCCGGAGGCCAGGTCTAGGTTCCGCGCAGCCCCAGTCGCCCGATTTCACAACCTCGACGGGCGAGTCAATCGGATTCGCCCTGGCGCAGAAGGGAGAACGCGCGGTGCGAAAACAAAGACGGCCTCCTTGCGGAGGCCGTCGGGCCTGGCTGACCGAAGTCAACCAGGTGGAGTAATAAGAAGGTACTTCCGATTCCACATGCACGCAAGGTGCGCACTGCCCGGGCGTGTCATAACCTCAGAACATGTCTGGTCCGAAGCCACGCCCGCCGCAGCAGCGCCTCATCGTGTATGTCGACGGGTTCAATCTGTACCACGGCATGAGAGATCAAGCAGGACGAGCGACCCTCTGGCTCGACCTTGTGAAGCTCGCGCAGTCCTTCCGGCCCTCGCAACGCCTGGTTGCGCTCAAGTATTTCACTGCTCCCGTTCTCAACGATCCCCCAGGGCAGGGCCGCCAAGCGCTGTACCAGAACGCACTCAGTCAGCTGTACCCGAGCCAAGTAGAGATCATTCAAGGTCGCTATCAGTCGAAGTCTGTGCAGTGTGTGCGTTGCGGTTACACCTACACCAAGTATGAGGAGAAGGAAACGGACGTTAACATTGCGACCACAATCCTCATGGATGCAGCCCTACACAATATGGACACGGCAATTCTTGTGAGTGCCGACAGTGATCTCGCCCCTGCCGTTAGGGCGGCGATCAAACTTCACCCACCACTTTTCATCACTGCGGCATTTCCGCCCAATCGGCGCTCGAACGAGCTCAAGGCGCTCATGCCTTCGTCATTCCCCATTGGCCGAAGTAAAATCGTTCAGAGCCAGCTTCCCGCGACCTTCACCGCTGGAGGGACCAGCTTCAAACGCCCAGGTCACTGGAACTGAGTTCAACTATCGAAACGTGGTATTTTTTTCCACCCCTAACCATGTCCGATTTAAGAACTCGGTCAGGGCGTCGGCGGGTCAACAGGCTCGATGGGCTAGGTCAGGGATTCGTGCTGAACACCATGTCGCCGACCACGTGCTGCGCGGGCAACTGGTATCGCGGCAGCACCCCGGGCCCGCACGCTCCCGTGCCAGCGCCGCTCTGGGCGAGGTCGAGCACGACGTGGGTGCGGCCGTCCGACTCGAGCACGTGGTCGTGGGTCGTCGCGGCGAGAGTCTCGGTCGACCACGGCCGCACGGTCAGCGCGACGCCCTGAGGGCTCGCGACCTCGAGCGCAGCATCCTGAAAATGCAACCGCGCCCACTGCACATCGGCCCGCGCGCCCGACTCTTGCGGGCGCACCGTGCGCTCGAGCATGGCGTCGAGGTCGCGGGTGAACCAGCCCCAGTGGGCGGCTTGCCCGGTGTCGGGGTAGGCCGGGCCGGGGCCGCGGCCGAACCACTGCACACGGTCGACAGTGCCGGGTAGCGCGAACGAGACTCCGACCCGCGCCCAGTCGCCGAGCACGTCGGCGGGCAGGTCGGAGTCGGGCTCGACCTCGAGCGAGAGCCGCAGGCCGGCTCCGTCGGCAACGGTCCAGATCCAGCGGGCGGTGACCGCCGCATCCGTCGCCGCGGCGCCGATGCGCGTCACGACCTCGACACGCTCGGGCGTGCGCGTCAGCACCACCAGGCGCGAGACGAGGCGGTCAAGCCCGAGGGCGGCCCAGCGCTCGGCGGCGGGGCGAGTGTCGGGCTGATCCCAGCCGACACCAAAGTCGTTGTCGATCGGAGCCCGCCACAACTCAAGCCGCCAGTTCTCAACCGGCTGGTCACCGATCGCGGTGACGGCGCCCGTCGAGGCATCGAGGTGCAGGTCGTCGAGGGTGTGGATGCCCGGCGCGGGCAACCCGGCCGGCCGCAGCTGCCCTGACGACACCTCGGCGCTCGTCGTCACGACCTGCGCCCGCGCGACCGCCCACCCGGCCGCAGCCCACGGGGTGTCGTCGATCTCGTTTGCCTCGACCGTCACCACCAGACCCGGAGTGCGCACGTACTCGAGCAGGGGCGACGGCAGCGAAATCTCTGCGGTTGCCCGCGGCCCCACGGGCTGATGTGCGAACACCCCCGCGCTGCCGTGTGCAACGCCGTCGAGATCGATTCCGTCGTCGTTCAGACCAATGCCGTCGAGCCCATCGCCGTCAAGCCCAATGCCGTCAAGCCCGTCGCCGTTCAGCCACGACATCGCCGAGGCCACGCGCCAGCTCAGCTGATACCGCGAAGTGTCGGTGTGGTCGAGGCGGCTGCGAAGGCGCAGAACGCCGGCATCAGCATCCAGTGTCAGCACGACCGGGGCGAAGACTGCCGCAAGGTCGGCGAGTTGCGCGCGCGGCGTGCGATCGGCGGCGACGAGGCCGTCGATGACGAAGTTGCCGTCGTGTACGGGCTCGCCGAAGTCTCCGCCATAGAACGTGCCGACGCGGCCGTCAGGCGGCGTCGGGTCAGAAACCGGGCGGCGGATGCCGTGCTCGAGCCATTCCCAGACGAATCCGCCCATGAGCCGCGGGTGGGCGTCGAACAGCTCTTGGTACTCGGTCATGCCGCCGGGGCCGGTGCCCATGGCGTGCACGTATTCGCAGAGCACGAACGGCATGGCGCGGCGGCGGGCGTCGAGGGCTGCGGTGTCGGGGGCGACGGTAACGAACGGCGATTCGGCCAGCGCCGGCTCCTCACCCCGACCAATCGCCTCGACCTCGGCGTGCGGTGCGTACATGCGGCTCCACACATCGACGTCGCGGCACTCTTGATCGCCCTCGTAGTGCAGCGGTCGAGTCGCGTCGCGAGCGCGAATCTCGGCGGCCATCGCGGCGAGGTTGCGGCCCGTGCCGGCCTCGTTGCCGAGCGACCACATGATGATGCTGGGGTGGTTCTTGTCGCGCTCGACCATGCGGGCGGCGCGGTCGCGCAGGGCTGCCTCCCACGTCGGATCATCCGTGGGATTGCGCCGCCAACCCACGTCGCCGAAGCCGTGTGTTTCAAAATCGCACTCGTCGATCACCCAGAAGCCGAGCTCATCGGCCAGGCCGAGCATGTCGGGGTGCGGCGGATAATGCGCCGTGCGAATCGCGTTAATGTTGTGGCGCTTCATGGGCCGCAAGTCGAGTTCGAGCGTCTCGCGCGGCACCACCCGCCCAAAGTCGGGATGGTGCTCATGCCGGTTCACGCCGCGCAGCTGCACGGGGGCGCCGTTGACCGTGAACACGCCGTCGACGATCGCGACCGACCGAAAACCGATGCGCGTCTCGACCTTTTCTCCGCCAGTGCCCGCGGCACCGGCG
>JBBRWT010000122.1:0-6251 GCA_038249035.1 Actinomycetales bacterium | reverse complement strand
TGGCCTTTCGCGGCACAGCCCCTGATGGCCCCGGCTACTGGATGGCACCCACCGTGTTGTTGCCGAACCGCACCGACCGTGTCGCGACCGAAGAGATCTTCGGGCCAGTGGTGTCGGTGTTGCCGTTTGATGACGAGGCCGACGCGATTGCGCTCGCCAACGACTCGATCTTCGGCCTCTCGGGCTCGATCTGGACTCGAGACCTGGGTCGTGGCATCCGCGTCGCCCGGGGGGTCGAGAGCGGTGCCCTGAGCGTGAACTCGCACTCGTCAGTGCGATACGCGACCCCCTTCGGCGGGTTCAAGCAGAGCGGACTCGGGCGCGAGCTGGGGCCGGATGCTCCGCTCGCCTTCACCGAAACCAAGAACGTCTTCTTCTCGCACAGCTAAGGAGCCCCACATCATGACCATCACCCCCATCGATCTGACCCAGCGACTCAAGGGCAAGGTCGCCGTCATCACGGGCGGTGCCAGTGGCATCGGGTTTGCGACCGCGCGCCGGTTTGCTGCCGAAGGAGCGACTGTCGTCATTGGTGACCTGTTCCCCGAATCAGGAGAAGCCGCGGCGGCCGAGGTCGGCGGGCTCTTTGTGAAAGCCGACGTGACGAACGAGGCCGAGGTTAACAATCTCTTCGACACGGCGCAGGCCACGTACGGCTCACTCGACATCGCCTTCAACAACGCGGGCATCTCGCCCCCCGACGACGACTCGATCGAAACGACCGAGCTGCCCGCGTGGGACAGGGTGCAAGAGGTCAACCTCAAGAGCGTTTACCTGTGTTCTCGCGCGGCGCTGCGCCACATGGTCGCCCAGCAGTCGGGCTCGATCATCAACACGGCATCGTTCGTGGCCGTCATGGGTAGCGCGACGAGCCAGATTTCGTACACCGCGAGCAAGGGCGGCGTGCTCGCCATGACCCGCGAGCTCGGCGTGCAGTTCGCTCGGCAGGGCATCCGAGTCAACGCGCTTTGCCCGGGCCCGGTCAACACGCCGCTGCTGCAAGAGCTGTTCGCGAAAGACCCCGAGCGAGCGCAGCGCCGCCTCGTGCATATTCCTACGGGGCGATTCGCCGAGCCCGAAGAACTGGCGGCCGCAGTCGCCTTTCTCGCGAGCGACGACTCGTCGTTCATCACGGCCTCGACGTTTCTGGTCGACGGTGGCATCAGCGGCGCCTACGTAACGCCGCTGTAGGGACTCGCAGATGAGCGGCGACGACGGGCAAGCGAGCGTGGCGCGCATCGTCGAGCCTGGCGTCGAGCTGGGCGTCGAGCCTGGGGTCGAACCAGGCGCCGAGTCTGTGGTCGAGCCAGTGAGCGACCCGGTGATCGAGTCGCCGATTGACCCGATCGTCGAGTCGCTCGCGCAGGAGGCGCTCTCGCGCCCCGTGCGCGGCGGCAACGCGTTCGAAGAGACTCTGGCGCGCCTCCTGCAGCTCATCCGCCTCGGCATTGTTGGGCCGGGCGAGGCGCTCGCCCCTGAACGCGAGCTTGCCGCCCGCTTTGAAGTGAGCCGCGACACCGTTCGCGAGGCGATCCGCTCTCTCGCCGAGGCCGGGTACCTCGAGTCGCGGCGCGGACGCTACGGTGGCACGTTCGTGTGCGACCCGTTGCCCGACACCGGCGGAGAGCCCGAGCCCGAGGTTTCCGCGGCCGAGCTCGACGACATCCTCACCCTGCGCGCCGTGCTCGAGGTCGGAGCAGCGCGCGCGGCAGCGGGCCGCAGCCTGACCGCGGCCGAGCGCGAGTCGTTGCACGCGCGACTGCGAGAGTTGGGTGCGGCAGATCCCACCGACTACCGGCGCCTCGACTCCCGGCTGCACCTGACGATCGCCGAGCTTTCGGGCAGCCCGAGCCTGGTGTCGCTCGTCGCCGAAAATCGAATGAGCGTCAATCGACTACTTGATCGAATCCCGCTGCTCGCGCCGAACATCGCGCACTCTGACGAGCAACACGAGCAGATCGTCTGGGCGGTGCTCATTGGCGACGCCGATCGAGCGGCAACCGCCATGGCCGAGCACCTCGCTGGCTCGCAGTCTCTACTTCGGGGCTTCCTCGGCTAGATGGTCGTCGTCGATCCGCGGCCGTGTCAGACCACGTTTGCGAGGGCGATATTCTGTCGAGCGAACTCGACTGTCTCGCGGAGCAGCTCGAGGCGCTCGTCGTCGTCACTGCCGCACGATCTGGTGTTGATCTCGGCCACAATGGCACCGTCGAACGCCCGTTCGGCCAGCAGCCTCAGCACTTCAGCCACTGGTTGCGCCCCACGGCCCGGCAGCAAGTGCTCGTCGAACACACGATCGTTGGGCTCAGTCGACGAGCCGTCGCACAGGTGAACATGGCGCAACCGGTTGCCCCACTGCTGAGCCAAGTCGAGCGCGCTGACGCCGGCGAGGGCCGCGTGCGAGAAGTCGAGCGTGAGCGCGTCGACGGCCAGCTCGCCCGGGTTCCAGCTCGGAGCATACGCTTCGCGGTCGCGACCACGCACCGTGACCGGAAACATGTTCTCGACTGCGACCGTCACCCCGTGCCGCGCTTCGAGCTCGCGCACCGACGCCTCGAAGCGGCGCGCGGCGAGCACCTGCCACCGGAACGGCGGATGCACGACCACTGTCGTCGCGCCAACCTGCTTCGCGAGTTGGATGCTGCGCTCCAGCTTGACGCGGGGGTCGAGGCCGTACACGAAGGCCGTCAAGACCAGTACGGGGGCGTGGATGCTGAGCACGGGCATCCCGAACCGCTCACTGAGCGCGCGAATGGCGCCCGGATCGTGCGTGTCGCGGTCGCTCGTCACCATGACCTCCACGCCGTCAAAGCCCGCCTCGGCGGCCAGCCGGAAGGCGTCGTGCAGACGACGGGGCAGCACGCTGGTGGTTCCCATGCCGATGCGGATCACGGGGCCACTGTACGTCTGCTCCGCTCCAGGGCCCTGCAGGCCGGGGTGAACGGACCGTGACGATCGGGCGAACCATCCTCTATCGCCATGACGGCCCTCGGAACGCTCTGAGACTCGGCTGATACCGTGGAAAACGCCGCATAGTCCCGCACCGTCGACTTCCCGCGGTTCACACCCCGGAGACGAGCGAGCGACATGACCGACTTATCGCACTTCGACTTCGTCGTGGTTTCGAACCGGCTTCCTGTCGATCGCATGGTCGACCCCGATGGCACGGCGCACTGGCAGCGCTCGCCGGGCGGACTCGTCACGGCCCTCGAGCCCGTCATGCGCGCGTCGCGCGGCGCCTGGGTTGGCTGGGCCGGCCAGCCCGATCTGGAGATTGAGCCCTTTGTCTCGGATGAGGCAACGCTCGTGCCGGTGCCACTGACACCGCTTGAGATCGAGCGCTACTACGAGGGCTTCAGCAACGACACCCTCTGGCCGCTCTACCACGACGTGATCGCCACGCCGAGCTTCCACCGCGAGTGGTGGGAGACCTATGTAGAGGTCAACCAGCGCTTCGCGGACGCGAGCGCCCGCGTCGCGGCCCCCGGCGCGACTGTCTGGGTGCAGGATTACCAGCTGCAGCTTGTGCCGCGCATGTTGCGCGAGCAACGGCCCGACCTCACGATCGGCTTCTTCAATCACATTCCGTTTCCGCCCTACGGCATTTACGCGCAGCTGCCCTGGCGTCGCCAGGTGATCGAGGGCCTGCTCGGGGCAGACGTCATTGGCTTTCAGCGTGTTGCTGACGCTGGCAACTTTTCGCGGGCCGTGCGCCGGCTTTTTGGCTATGCCACGAGGACGCCTGAGATCCATGTGCCTGACGGGCTCGGAGGCCACCGATCGGTGATCGCCAAGGCCTTTCCCATTTCTATCGACGTGGAGAGTTTCGAAGAGATTGCTCGGCGTCCAGAGGTGCAACAGCGGGCGCAGCAGATTCGCGACGATCTGGGTAACCCGTCAACGATCATGCTCGGGGTCGATCGGCTCGACTACACGAAGGGCATCCGTCATCGACTCAAGGCGTTCGGCGAACTGCTGCGCGACGGCGCGATTCGAGTTGAGGATGCAGTGCTCGTGCAAGTGGCGAGCCCCAGCCGCGAGCGTGTCGCCGCCTACATGCAACTGCGCGACGAAATCGAACTGACGGTCGGTCGCCTCAATGGCACCTACGCCACCATCAGCCATAGCGCTGTCGCCTACTTGCACCACGGCTACCCGCGTGAAGAGATGGTCGCCCTGTACCTCGCCGCCGACGTCATGTTGGTGACCGCCCTGCGTGATGGCATGAATCTCGTGGCGAAGGAGTACGTGGCGTGCCAGCTTGATAACGACGGCGTGCTCGTGCTGAGCGAGTTTGCCGGCGCCGCCGACGAACTGAAGAACGCCCTGTTGGTGAACCCGCATGACATCGATGGCCTCAAGCAGGCGATGGTCGCAGCCGTGCGCATGCCCCAGCGCGAGCGCACCACACGCATGCGTGCCCTTCGTCGGCGCGTGCGCGACAACGACGTGGCGCGCTGGTCAAACACGTTTCTCGACACCCTGCGGCATGCCAATCACCACTCGGACGCGCGATGAGTGAGCGCACGAGGTGAGCGCCCCCCCGGTCGCCCTCGACGCGGCACTGCTCCACGCCATAGGGGTCTTCGCGGCACACAAGCGAGTACTCATCGCCCTCGACTTCGATGGCACCCTCGCACCCGAGGTCGACGACCCTGATCTGGCGCGTGCGCTGCCCGCCGCTCAGGAGGCCCTGGTGTCTCTGCGGTCGATCCCCGGCACTACGGTCGCGCTCGTGTCGGGCCGCGCGCTCGCGAGCCTCGCGGCCGTGGGCGGGCTGCCCGAGGACACCCCACTCGTCGGTTCACACGGCCTCGAAGTGCGGCTTGGTTCAGGGGATGACCGGCCCGCTGTGGACGACGCCGACCGCAAGCGCGTGCGTACCGTGCGATCGCTGCTCGAGCCTCTTGTCGAAGCGACCCCCGGGGCTTGGATTGAAGACAAGCCGGCCGGATTCGCCGTGCACACGCGCGTCGTCGACCCGGTAGTGGCATCCGGCCTCACGGAGCGGGTACGGGCCGAGGCCTTCGCGTCTGACGCGGCACTGACCGTGCGCTACGGAAAGAACGTCGTCGAGTTCGCGGTGCGCAGTGTGACGAAGGGAGATGGCCTGCGCGTGCTGCGCGCGCAGTTTGCGCCTGACGCAGTGCTGTTCGCCGGTGATGACGTGACCGATGAAGATGCGCTCGCGGTGCTCGAACCGGGCGACCTCGGTATCAAGGTGGGCCCGGCGCAGACGATCGCCCCGTTCCGCGTCGAGGGCCCAGCGTCAGTCGCTCACCTGCTGCAGCGATTGAACGCCCTTCGGCAATCTCCCGGCCGCGCTCAGTAGACTGCAGGAATCCGGCGATTGCGCCGTGACGCCCTACCCCCTTGCCGAAACGCCGACACCGAGGGAGGACGCATGCTCATCGTCCTGACGGTGTTTGCGCTCGCCGCCGCACTGCTGCCGTTTCTGACCCGCGCCCTGGGCACGCGAGTTTTCTGGGTTGCTGCGCTGGTGTCGCTGGGGGCTCCAAATATAGCGAGCATCCCCATTCGTCGACTCGCTTTGGGTTGATGGTTTGCCCAACGTCAGGAGCAACTCCTCTGTGGTCATACCGATCACGGGGCGCCCACCTCGCATTGCTTCGCGTATCTCCGGTCGAGGCTCTCTAGTTAGTACGTACCATTCGGTAGGCCGAATAACGGCGATGAACAACGCGCCACCTTCATTGCGTCGCACGAGCCTTACCAAAATCGCCGGAACCTTCTCCCCCTTCTTTTGTTGCGCCACGTAAAAAGCTCGAATCTCGCGATTAATTCGCTCAAAATTAGAGTCCCCCATCGAGTTAAAAATCAGCGCGATGCCGGTCACGCGACCGTCGGTCAATCGCATGCCACATATACTGGCCTTACCTACATCCCATCCAAACCAGTCAAAAGCCTCTTCAATTTTCGTACGCTTTTGCAGCACATCACGGCTTTTCTGAACATTGTATAGTTTTGGCACACATTTTTCGGGCAAGGACCCAAGCCGTTGCATTACCAAAGGCACGTCCGGACCTAACGGGAAATTGGTGATCGCATCGGGAAGTGGAACGCCGTCAAAGGAGATTCGCGGCATGGGTTCCGTCGGTTGCGTCGTCTGCGCAAAGAGCGACGTCACCGAGAGGAACGAAACAAGCAGTGTAAGTCTAAATATCATTGTTAGCCTCGAGTTGATGTCCGAACTACTAGCCCACCTCTATCATACCTACCAATAGATTGCC
>JBBRWT010000121.1:0-6468 GCA_038249035.1 Actinomycetales bacterium | reverse complement strand
TGGTAAGCCGCCTGGTAGTCGTTCCAGAGCATCCGTTCATCGACGTCGCCCGGGTTGTACTTCCAGTGCTTGTCGGGGCGGTCGAGGCGTTCGGTGAGCCGCGCCTTTTGCTCGTCGGCGCTGATGTGCAACATGACCTTCACGATCGCTGTGCCGCCGTCGGCCACGCGACGCTCGAAGTCAACGATCTCGCTGTACCGCGCCTCGATCTCCTCTGCCGGGGCGAGCTGGCGCACCCGACCGATCAGCACATCTTCATAGTGCGAGCGGTCGAACACGCCAATCATTCCCGGCTCGGGCAGGCGCTTCTCGATGCGCCACAGAAAGTGGTGGGCGAGTTCTTCATCGGTCGGTCTCTTGAACGCCGCGAGCTGCACGCCCTGCGGGTCGACCGCACCAACGACGTGGCGCACGATGCCACCCTTGCCCGCGGTGTCCATCGCCTGCAGCACGAGCAGAACGCGGCGCGTGTCGCCACCCCTGCTCGCGGCGAAGAGCCGCTCTTGCAAGTGACCGAGGCGATCGCCGCTTGCAGCCAGGGCGTCTTCGCCCTCTGACTTGCCGCCGTCGAATCCGGGGGTGGATGACGTGTCGACCTCGTTGAGGCGGAATCCGACAGAAGCGCGCAAGAACTCGTCCATGACTCGGATGCTACCCGGGCTCATGAGTCGAGCGGCACCTCGACGAGCAGCAACGGCTCGGGCGCGGTGAGCGCGTCATCGAGCTCGGCCCGCGTTGTGGCCCGACGATAGGCCCAGCCGCCCGCGGCGGCGAGAGCCTCAAAGTCGGCCCGGTGCGGTGTGCGCATGACCGTGGCGAAGTCGTCGGGGTTCGCGGTCGCCGCCACCTCGAGGTCATCGAAGATCGTGCCGCCGCTGTCGTTGCCGACGAAGACGTGCAGTCGCAAACCCTCGGGCAGCGGCACCAGTAGCGCCCCGGCGTCGTGCAGCAGCGCGAGGTCTCCCATGAGCACGCGCGTCGTGCCCGCCCCCTCGCCGCGCGCCGCGGCGAGCGCGATGCCCGTAGCCGTCGACACGGTGCCGTCGATGCCCGCCAGCCCGCGGTTCGCGTGCACGGTGATCGCCTTGCCGGGCACCAGGGCATCCGCCACCCTGATCAAGCGCGAGGCCGCGAGCACCAAACGATCGTGGGGCCAGGTGGATGCCCACGCGGCCCGCGCGAGCATCCGGCGATCAATCGGCGCTCGCAAGACCGCCAGCTCAGCTTTCGCGAAGGCGGCGCGCACGCCGCTGGCGTCCGACACGGCGAGCGACAGGTCGGGAGCGGGGTCGTCGGGTGCTTGCGACTCGAGTATGGCGCGCGACATGCTCACCCAGCCGCCCACCCAACGGCGCACGACCGCCGGGTCGGGAGTTCCGACGACGCGCACGTCATCGACGACACGCGCGCGACGGCCGGGGTTGTAAACCTCAACGCCGGGAGTGCGTACGACGATCACCTCGACGTCAGAGCGCTGGAGCAGTTGCGGCACTTCGCGGCTGAGCGTGGGGTGGCCGAACACAATTGCGCGGCCGACGGCCTCGCCGTGTGGCCCGCGCAGAACGTCGCGGTAGGCCACGACGGCGTGGCGACCGAACCGTGCACCGCTTGACACTTCAGCGACGAGCGGGGCGCCGAGTGCGACGGCGAGCGCCTCGGCACGCGCGCCAGCGCCGTGACCCGCGATCACGACGGTCGCGTCGTTGGGCCGCAGGTCGACCACGGTCGGCTCGGTCGAAGCGGGAGGCGCGGGCACCGCTCCACCCACGACATCGTCGGGTACGACCACCAAGCCACTGAGGGGTTCGCGGTAGGCAAGGTTGAGGTGTACAGGCCCGTCGGCACTCGCGCGCACGGCGAGAGCACCCAGATCGCGCGCGTCGTCAGCTTCGCCGGGCGCACCGATGGGCGCCGGAATATCCCAGTCGGCCCGCACGATGTCACCGAAGATGCCGGTCTGCACGGTGGTCTGGTTGCTACCGATACCGCGCAACTCGGCCGGGCGGTCGGCTGTGAGCACGATCAGCGGCACGCCAGAGTGATGCGCTTCAAGCACAGCCGGGTGCAGGTTGGCGACAGCGGTGCCTGACGTGCAGACGATGGCGACCGGGCGACCGCTCTCGACTGCCAACCCGAGTGCAGTGAAACCCGCCACGCGCTCGTCGATGCGCACGTGTACGGTCAGGTGTCCGACCCGCGCGAAGGCTGCCGCGGTGAGCGCGAGGGCTTGCGAGCGGGCCCCCGGGCTGAGAACGAGATCAGAGACTCCGGCTCGCACGAGCCCCTCAAGCAGGGCAGAAGCCGCGACACTCGCCGGCGAACCCGGCGACTCGGGAGACACAGGCGACCCGGGCGACTCAGGCGGCTCAGCGCTCGGGATCGGCGGGGGTGTCATCGTCGAGGTCGGCGAGCTCTTGCTCGAGGCGACGAAGCCGCTCGTCTTGCTCAGCTCTCTTGGCAACCTCGTCGCGCGACAGGGTGCCCAAGAAGGCGGGGTCGTCGTCGGGGGCGACGGGGCGCGCAACGGTGCCGCTTCGACGCGCTTTACCGACGAACAGCCAGATGAGACCACCCACGACGGGCAAGAGCAGTACGACGGCGATCCAGACGGGCTTCGAGAAGGCCCGGATGCGCGCCCGATCGGTGAGCAGGGCATCCACGATCGAGTACACCCAGAACGCGACCGAGACTGCGCCGAGTGCGAAGAGTAACCGTGCCATAGCAAAAGTGTACGCCGCGCGCTCTGAGCGGGCACCGAGAGACCGCTCGTAGACTGGCTGGGTGAGCCCCTGGATTCAGTATTCCCTCGTGCGCGTCGGTCTGTTCGGAGCGAGCTTCGGGATGTTGCTTGCCACCGGTCTCGACTGGTGGTGGGCCGCGCTCATCGCCACAGTGATCTCAATGACGGTGTCGTACATCTTTTTTTCCTCTCTGCGGGATGCTGTGGCGCTCGATCTGCAGGCGCGACGCACTCAGCCCGCGGTCGACCCCGATGCCGCCGCCGAGGATGCCGCTGCCCCAGACACGGCAACTCAGCCGTAAGAGCTTCGTAAGGGATTCGGCCTCCCTTGCCCCGTCGTTCCGACTTACAGTCGTTTCACTGGCCGCGGGCGCGGTCACGAGAAAGGTACGACGATGAGAACGACCACGACGATTGCCGCGGGGGCGGCGATGGCTCTGTTGCTGACGGTGGGTGGCTGCAGCACGGGCGCTGTGCTCGAGTCGTCGGTGGCCCCGTCGACCGCGCCCGCCGCCGATCCGGCTCCGTCGGCAAGTAGCGAGCAAGAGCCCTCTGACAGTTCCGAGACGACGGCCTCCCCTGGGGTCTATGTCGACTATTACGACGGTGCGATCGCCGAGACCGCCGGCCTCAAGGTTCTGTTTTTTCACGCCTCGTGGTGCCCCAAGTGCCGAGCACTCGACGCCGACATTGAGGCGAACGCTGTTCCCGACGGCATGACCATCTTCAAGGTCGACTTTGACACGGCGACCGCTTTGCGGCAGCAATATGGGGTCACCCTTCAGACCACGATCGTGTATGTCGATGATGACGGCGATCTGCTGACGAAGGGCGTGCTCTACGAAGACACCACCCTCGCCGCGCTCGTCGCCGTCGCGCCGTAGGGTCGGGTTATGGAGGGACTAGTCGTTGTCAGCCTGCTCGCGGGCGTGTTGACCGTCGCGGCCCCGTGCGTGCTGCCCCTGCTACCCGTGATCATCGGCGGCTCGATCGTCGCCAACGGTGACTCGCGGCGGGCGCGATGGCGTCCGTTCGTCATCGCAGCATCCCTTGCCGTCAGCGTCATCGTCTTTACCCTGCTGCTGAAAGCGACGACGGCTCTGCTCGGCATTCCGCCGCAGGTGTGGCAGATCATCTCGGGCGTCATCGTCATCCTGCTCGGTATCAACCTGATCTTTCCCGCGATCTGGGAACGGATGTCGACGCGGCTGGGGTTGGGCGACCGCAGCAACCGAGCACTCGACGCCTCGGTGCAACGACAGTCGGTGGGCGGCGACATTTTGACCGGCGCCGCGCTCGGCCCCGTTTTCACCAGTTGCAGCCCCACCTACGCATTGATCGTGGCCACGGTGTTGCCCGTGTCATTCTCCGAGGGGCTTCTGTATGTGACGCTCTACGCGATTGGGCTCGCCGTGCCGTTGCTGCTGATCGCGCTCGCCGGGCGCAGCGCTGCCCGACGGCTCGGCTGGCTCGCCGACCCACGAGGCTGGTTTCGCCGCACGATGGGCGTGCTCTTCATCATCGTCGGCATTGTCGTGATCATTGGCGCCGACAAGGCCTTGCAGACGCTCATTCTTGACCTCGGCTGGTACGACCCGATCGCCGACCTTGAGGGAGTGCTGCGGGGTGGCTGACAGGGTGGCTGACGCGCCCTCGAGCGCCGCCGACCGCCCACTCGACGGGCGGCGTGTGCTCGTGGTCGACGACGACGCGACGCTGCTCGAGATCGTGGCAACCTACCTAGCCGCGGCAGGGGCAGTCGTCGACACCGCCGCCGACTCAGTCATCGCGCTCGAACTCGCGGCCGCTCGTGACCACGACCTCGTCGTGCTCGACCGCATGATCCCGGGCGTCGACGGGCTGACGGTCGCGCGCCGCTTGCGCGATACCTCGACCGTACCGATCATCATGCTCACCGCATTGGGCGAGCCGGAGCATCGCATCGAAGGGCTCGAGGCTGGCGCTGACGACTACCTCAGTAAGCCTTTTTCACCGCGCGAGCTTGTGTTGCGCGCCGAGAACTTGCTGCGCCGAGCGCACCCCGCCGGCGTCGCAGACGGCGATGTGACGCTTGGTCGACTGCGTATCGACGCCGAACGACGCGAGATCACGCTCGACGGCACGCCCCTCACGCTCACCGCGCGCGAGCATGACTTGCTCGCCTACCTTGCCCGTCGACCCGGTCGCACGATCTCTCGCGAGCAACTGCTCGCCGAGGTGTGGGGCTGGACGATCGGCGATGTGTCGACCATCACCGTGCACGTGCGTCGCCTTCGCGAGAAGATCGAGGCAGATGCTGGAGCCCCTGACATCATCGCGACCGTGTGGGGCGTCGGCTATCGCCTCAATGCGAGTGCTCTCGACCCGCCGGCTGCCTCGTGACCGACCTCGAGTACCTGCAGATCATCGGCACCGCCGCGGGTGCCGCGGCCGTCACCGGCGTCGCGGCCGCAGTAACGTTGCGCCTCGCTCGCCGTGCACCGCTCATCGTGCACGTCGTCGTCATCGTCGTCGCTGCCGTGCTCGCCGTCGCTGGAGGTATCGCCCTCACGGCGAGTGGCATGTACATCAGTGAGTCCGACACCGCCGTTGCGCTCACCGTCACGGCGGTAGGCGGCATCGTCGCCGTCATCGTTGCGGTGCTGTTGGCCAGCCCCCTGTCTCGGGATGCTCGTGCGCTCGGCCGTGATGCCCGCCGACTCGGTGCGGGCGAGGCTGTCGTGTCGGCATCGCGCTCGAGCGCCGAGCTCGATGCCGTACAGGGCGAACTCGTGACCTCGAGCGAACGGCTACTGCGGGCCCGGGATGACGCCGCACGCGCCGAACAGGCGCGCCGCGAACTGGTGACGCGCATCGCGCACGATCTGCTGGCACCGGTGGCGAGCATCCGCGCCATCTCTGAGATTCTCGAAGACGGTCTGTCGGCCGAGCCCGAGCGTCACGCTCGCCAGTTAGGTGCGCACGTGACCCGACTGCGATCGCTCGTCGGCGACCTGTTCGAACTCTCGCGCATTGACGCCGGAACCCTGGCCCTCGAGACCGAGACCGTGTCGCTCACTGACCTGGCGAGCGATGTGGTCGCCGAGTACGGCGAACTCGCGAGCGCAAACTCGGTATCACTCGCTTTCTCGGCCGCGGCGGGCGTCGCGGTGCCACTCGATGCCCGCCAATTCAGCCGCGCGCTCGTCAACGTGCTCATCAATGCGATCGAGCACTCGCCCGCGGGGGGCACGGTCACCGTGGCGATCGAGGCTGACGACGACGCGGCCACGGTGACGGTGCGCGACCAGGGGCCCGGTTTCGAGGCTGCCGACCTGCCCCGCGTCTTCGAGGCAGGGTGGCGCGGATCGAGCGCGCGCACGGCCCCACGGGTGGGGCTGGCGGGCGGGGCAGGCCTCGGTCTCGCGATCACGCGCGCCATCGTCGAGGCCCACGGCGGTGAGGCGAGTGCACGCGACACCGGCGGCGGCGCCGAGGTGCGGCTGCGGGTTCCGCGCGCGTAAACTTACGGGCCGCGCCTGAGCTCGGGCGGTCGCGCCGTCGCGCCGTCGCGCAAACCCTAAAACGCGATCGCCGCCGCGAGCCCCAGCCCCGTGACGAGCGCGGCGAGCGACGTAAGCTTGAGCGCAAACACCAACTCGCCCGACGTCTTCGCCAGCAACACGATCAGGGCGACCGGCGCCGAGATGAGCAGCGTGAAGAAGACCAGCGGTGCCCACTCGTAGATC
>JBBRWT010000120.1:0-6658 GCA_038249035.1 Actinomycetales bacterium | reverse complement strand
CGTCCGCACTCGGCGAGCACCTGGGTCAGACTGCCGTCGTGGTTTCATCCAAGTCGGGCTCAACCATCGAGACAGACAGCCAAAAGCGCAGCTTTGAGGCTGCGTTCCGCGGCGCCGACATCGACCCTACCGAGCGCATCGTCATCGTCACTGATCCCGGCTCGCCCCTCGAGCAGGCATCGTTGGCCGCGGGCTACCGCGTGTTCACCGCCGACCCGTTGGTCGGCGGCCGATACTCGGCGCTCACGGCTTTTGGTCTCGTGCCCTCGGGCCTCGCGGGCGTCGATCTGGATGCCCTTCTTGACGAGGCAGAAGCCGCGAGCCTGCCGCTCGCTGTCGATAGCGCCTCGAACCCCGGCTTGATGCTGGGAGCAGCTATCGCCGGAACTGTTCCCTTGCGCGACAAACTCGTCATCGTCGCTGATGGCACGCACATCGTGGGGCTTGGCGACTGGATCGAGCAGTTGGTCGCCGAGTCAACGGGTAAGAACGGGCGGGGAATCTTGCCCGTCGTTGTCGGCCCCGACGCGCCCGAACTGACATCGGGTGCGTCAGATGTGCAGGTCGTGCGGCTCGTTGCCGACGCGCGTGCGACGCGTGAGGTCGCCGACGGAGAGATCGAGCTTTCCGGCTCATTGGGCGCGCACCTGCTCACCTGGCAGTACGCGACCGCCGTCGCGGGAATGATACTTGGGATCAATCCCTTCGATCAGCCCGATGTCGAATCGGCCAAAGTGGCTGCGCGCGGGCTACTCGACTCGCGCCCCGAGCCACTCGCCGCACTCTTCGTCGACGGAGGCGTCGAGGTGGTGGGCCCCGAGGCATTGCTCGCGGGAGCATCCACCATTGCAGCGGCAACACGTGCGCTTGAGGCAGCCGTTCCCGCCGACGGCTACGTCGCCATCCAGGCCTACCTCGATCGTCTCGCGCACCCTGAGCTCGAGGTCGTGCGCCACTTCATTGCGATGCGCACCGGGCGACCCGTGACCTTCGGCTGGGGACCTCGCTTCCTACACTCGACGGGGCAGTACCATAAGGGCGGGCCAGCGACCGGAGTGTTTCTGCAGGTGACGGGAATACTCGGCGACGACCTCGAGATTCCCGACAGGCCGTTCAGCTACGGTCAGCTCATTGCGGCGCAGGCGGCCGGTGACTCCGCTGTACTCGCCGAGCATGGCGAACCAGTCGTCACTCTTCGCGTGCGAGACGCCGACGGTATCGCCGCCATCATCGCCGCGCTCTCCTGACCCGCTTCGCCTCCACAAGGAGAATCATGGCTCCCGTCGCTATCGCTCGCGACAGCAACCCGCTGCGCTCCCCCGACGATCGTCGACTCAACCGTATCGCTGGCCCCAGCGGGCTCATCATCTTCGGAGTCACCGGCGACCTGTCGCGTAAAAAGCTCATGCCGGCTGTCTACGACCTCGCGAATCGCGGGCTCCTGCCGCCCGGTTTCGCTCTCGTGGGGTTCGCCCGCCGCGACTGGGTTACGCAAGACTTCGAACAGGTCGTGCATGACGCAGTGAAGCAGTACGCGCGCACGCCGTTTCAAGAGGATGTGTGGCGCCACTTAGCTTCGGGCATTCGGTTCGTCTCAGGCGACTTCGACGATGATGACGCTTTTGAGCGGCTATCGGCAACACTCGCCGAGCTCGATCGAGAACGCGGCACCATGGGAAACCACGCGTTCTACCTGTCGATCCCGCCCAAGGCGTTCCCGCTGGTGACTGAACAGTTGCGTCGCAGCGGGCTCGCCGAAGCAAAAGCGGGTGAGTGGCGCCGTGTCGTGATCGAGAAGCCCTTCGGCAGCGACCTGACGACGGCGCGCGAACTCAACGAAGTGGTCGAATCGGTGTTTCCGCCCGACTCGGTGTTTCGCATCGACCACTACCTCGGTAAAGAAACCGTGCAGAACATTCTCGCGCTGCGGTTCGCGAACATGATGTACGAGCCCATTTGGAATGCCAACTACGTCGACCACGTGCAGATCACGATGGCCGAAGACATCGGTGTCGGAGGGCGCGCGGGATACTACGACGGCATCGGTGCCGCGCGGGACGTCATTCAGAATCACCTGCTGCAGCTTCTTGCGCTCACAGCGATGGAGGAACCGGTTTCGTTCGACGCCGCTGACCTCCGAGCCGAGAAAGAGAAGGTGCTGTCGGCCGTGCGGCTGCCGAAAGACCTCGCCACGGGCACAGCGAGAGGGCAATACACGAGCGGCTGGCAAGGCGGCGAGTGGGTGCCCGGATTTCTCGACGAAGAGGGCATGAACCCGGAGTCCGTCACCGAGACCTATGCGGCCATGCGCCTCGATATCACGACCCGCCGCTGGGCCGGGGTGCCCTTCTACCTGCGTGCGGGCAAGAGGCTCGGTCGGCGTGTGACCGAGATCGCCGTGGTCTTCAAGCGTGCCCCCCAGTACCTTTTTGCCGAGGCCCAGACGTCGGCACTCGGACAAAACGCCCTCGTCATCAGGGTGCAACCGGACGAGGGGGTCACCATTCGTTTCGGCTCGAAGGTTCCGGGCGCGGGCATGCAAGTGCGCGATGTCACCATGGACTTTGGCTACGGACACGCCTTCACCGAAGCGAGTCCCGAAGCCTACGAACGGCTCATTCTCGACGTTCTGTTGGGCGACCCGCCGTTGTTCCCGCGGCACGAAGAGGTCGAGCTCAGCTGGAAGGTCCTTGACCCGATCGAAGAGTTCTGGTCAACACAGGGTCAGCCCGACCAGTACGCGCCGGGCACTTGGGGTCCGAAGTCTTCCGACGACCTGCTCGCGCGCGACGGACGGGTGTGGAGGCGCCCGTGATTATCGATCTACCGGACACGACCTCGAGCCAGGTCTCAAAGACTCTCGTGCGAATCCGTGACGAAGCCGGTGCTGTCGCCCTCGGCCGGGTGCTCACTCTGATTATCACGAGCATCATCGGCGATGAGGAAGACGTGATTGCGGCAGCCAACGAGGCTTCACGCGAACACCCTATGCGCATCATTGTCGTGTCGACGGATGTTTCGGCCACAAGTGCTCGACTCGACGCCGAGATTCGCGTCGGCGGCGATGCTGGGGCGAGTGAGGTCATTGTGTTGCGCGCCCACGGCGACGCTGCGACTGATATTCGCGGGCTCGTGACCGGCCTGCTGCTGCCTGATGCCCCCGTGGTGTCGTGGTGGCCAGGCGAGTGCCCCGATGACGTGTGTGACACCCCTCTCGGCCGTCTCGCGCAGCGCCGCATTACCGACTCGGCGTCAACCACTGACCCGCAGCGCACCCTGGCTCGCATCGCGGCCGGATACCGTCCGGGCGACACCGACTTCGCCTGGACCAGGCTCACTCTGTGGCGTGCACAGTTGGCGGCAGCCCTAGATCAACCTCCCTACGAACCCATCACGCGAGTGCAAGTGTCCGGGGCACCCGACAGCCCGTCGACAGCTCTCCTCGCGGCGTGGCTCGGGTTGCGGCTTCAGGTTCCGGTCGATGTCGATGTGGACGACGGCAACCCCTCGTCGGGCATCCACTGCGTGGTGCTGCATCGCATTAGCGGCGAGATCCGTCTCGAGAGAACTCGGCAGGGTGTCGTTGA
This sequence comes from Actinomycetales bacterium, assembly GCA_038249035.1. Lineage (GTDB taxonomy): Bacteria > Actinomycetota > Actinomycetes > Actinomycetales > Microbacteriaceae > Microcella. Next base: position 3,071 of record JBBRWT010000120.1, on the reverse strand, counting down.
GTTGACACAGCCAGGTCAGCCCAACCATGAGCTCTCGTTACCGCGCCGAGGCTTGCGCGAGTGCCTCTCTGAAGAACTGCGTAGGCTCGATCCCGACGACGAGTTCGGCGCCGTAATCGCGAGCAAGTTCGGCAGTTCGAACGTCGCCTGACTCGTGCGCCCCCACTCCTCCAGAGAGGCCTCCCCATCGTGACCACCGAACGACGCGTTCTCGTGCATGCCGACCGTGCTGCACTGGCCGGCTCGGTCGCCGCCCGGTTCCTCACCAAAATGATCGATCTCCTCGACGAACGCTCAGAGGTACACGTTGTTCTCACCGGGGGAAGCGTCGGTATCGAGACACTTTCGGCGATCGCTGCGCACCCCGGCCGCGATCAGATCGACTGGAACCGCGTGCACGTGTGGTGGGGTGACGAGCGGTGGGTGCCCACGGGTCACGCCGACCGCAACGACGTACAGGCGCGACACGCTCTGCTCGACCTCGTTGCGATTCCCGCAGCCAACGTTCACCCGTTCGAGGCCGCGGCCCTGCGTTATCGCACCGAGTTGGTCTCCGCTGGAGGTGGCGAGTTTCCGGTCTTCGCGATCACCTTCCTCGGCGTTGGGCCTGATGGCCACATTGCCTCGCTCTTTCCCGAGCGTGAGGGCCCGCGGGTTACCGAGCCCGGTGTGATCGCCGTGCACGACTCGCCCAAGCCCCCGCCGAGTCGGTTGACCCTCACATTGCCGCTACTCAACCTTTCGGAGCGCATCTGGCTGGTGCTCGCGGGCGCCGACAAAGCCGCGGCGCTCGGCCTCGCGCTCGCGGGTGCTTCTGTCGCGGACGTTCCGGTTGGCGGAGTGCTCGGCACGAAGCGCACGGTGTTCTTCATCGATGAGGAAGCCTCCTCAGAGGTCCCCGAGTCGCTCATCGCTCCGACCAACTACTGGACCGGAGCCATGGACCAGGCCGACTGGACGGCCGCAGAGGACTAGGCGGTGCCGCGGCGCTGACGCAGCTTCAGAAGCGCCTCGTCGAGAATCTGCGACGCCTCTTCGTCGGTGCGACGCTCTTTCACGTACGCGAGGTGGGTCTTGTACGGCTCGTTCTTCGCCACCTGCGGAGGGTTGTTTTTGTCTCGTCCGGCCGGCAAACCGGTTGACGGCGAATCGATCGTTTCGGGAATCTCTTCTTCTGGAAGGTTCGCCGCGAAGTGGCGCACCGTCTCGTTGCCCATGGCATCCCAATACGAAATCGAGATGCGCTCGGCGTGGACGCCGCGATCTTGCTCGCCCATCGGGCCAGAGCCCACGCGCGAACCGCGGATGGCGCTGCCGCCTGAGACCATGATGTGCTCCTTACGCCGCGTTGAAACGCGTGATGAGGCCAAGCACGACGATCGAGCTGACCCAGACCAGCGCGAGGATGACCGTGATGCGGTTGAGGTTACGCTCCGCGACACCGGAGGCACCGAGGTTCGAGGTGACGCCGCCGCCGAACATGTCGGAGAGGCCGCCGCCGCGACCGCGGTGCAGCAGGATCATCAGAGTCAGCAGAAGGCTCGTTACTCCCAGGATGACCTGGAGCAAGACCTGAAGGATTTCCACGGATTGAACCTCTCACGGGTTTCGGACAGTCTCCAACCCTACCGGACGGCGGGCGGAGCGGGGATCAGGCGGTACCGACGTGCTGACGAAAGCGGGCGATGCTCGAGAACTCGTCGACGTCGAGGCTCGCCCCGCCTACGAGCGCGCCGTCAACATCCTGGTGCTTCATGAATCCGGCGATGTTCGCCGCCTTGACCGAGCCGCCGTACAGAATACGCGTGCGGTCGGCCGCCTGGTCGCCGAGCAGCTCAGCGATCGTAGCGCGCAAAGCGGCGCAGACCTGCTGAGCCTGTTCCGGCGTCGCGGCCTGACCCGACCCGATCGCCCAGACCGGCTCGTAGGCCACGACGAAATCGGCGTCGGTGGCGAGGGCCCCAAGAACGACCCTGAGCTGCGCCACCGGCACCGCCGATGGGCCGTGCTGCTCAAGATCGTCAGCGGTCTCGCCCACGCAGATCACAGGCACGAGACCGTGCCGAAGAGCAGCGGCCGACTTGTCGGCGATGAGCTGGTCGGTCTCGACGTGGTACTGACGGCGCTCACTGTGCCCGACGATGACGAAGCGGCAGTTCAGGGCAGCGAGGAATGCGCCCGAGATTTCGCCCGTGTAGGCGCCGTTGTCGTGAACGGAGAGATCTTGCCCGCCGTATCGCAACTCGAGCTTGTCGGCGCTCACCAGCGTCTGCACGCTACGCAGGTCGGTGAACGGCGGAAACACGGCCACCTCGACCGCTGCATAGTCGTGCTTCGCATCGCGCAGGCTCCATGCGAGCTTCTGGACAAACGCGATCGACTGGAGGTGGTCGAGATTCATCTTCCAATTGCCCGCGATGAGCGGGATGCGTGCTACTGCCATCCGAGAACCTCCAGGCCGGGGAGCTTTTTGCCCTCGAGGAACTCGAGGCTGGCGCCGCCTCCGGTGGAGACGTGGCCGAAATCGTCATCGTGGAACCCAAGCGCGCGAACGGCCGCAGCCGAATCGCCGCCCCCGACGACGCCGAGGCCTGCGACGTGCGTCAAGGCCCCAGCGACCGCGCGCGTACCAGCGGCGAATGCCGGGAACTCGAAAACGCCCATAGGGCCATTCCAGAACACGGTCGTCGACGAGGCAACGAGATCCGCGAACCGCGCGGCCGTATCGGGGCCGATATCCAGACCGACACCGGATGCCCCGGCCGGACCCTCTTCGATCTGATCGGCTCGCTGCACGGTGTGGTGAGCGTCGGCGGCAAACCGCTCAGCCACCACCACATCGGTCGGCAACACAATCTGAACGCCGCGCTGCTCGGCCTCGGCCAAATAGCCGCGCACCACGTCGAGCTGGTCGACCTCAAGCAAGCTTGCCCCCACCTTGTGCCCTTGCGCGGCGAGGAAGGTGAAGAGCATGCCGCCGCCGATCAGCAGTCGGTCAACCCGCGGCAACAAATGAGCGATGACACCGAGCTTGTCGCTGACCTTCGAGCCGCCAAGTACGACTGTGTATG
>JBBRWT010000119.1:0-6673 GCA_038249035.1 Actinomycetales bacterium | reverse complement strand
TACCCCAACGTCGATGCCGTTAGCGAAAGGGTTATGTCGCCACGAGTCGGCCTCATGCACGTTTGTGCAATTCACCGGCCGGAGTAAAAACAGCCGCACGTTGCGACATAGTCTGCGGTCACGACGTCGGCCCACGGCTGACGTGCCATCCACCCCCGGCACGACGCGGCGTTGCCGCGGCGCCTACTGGGCGCACCGTGACGGTTCACAACAAAGGAGTTTGAACTCGACATGAGACAAGCACTCTTGAAGCGCAACAGCTTCTGGCTCGTCCTCGCACTAGCCTTCGCCCTCATCTCGGCCATTGGTGCCTCGCTCGTGCAAACGAGTGCTGGCACCATCAAGGTCGACGACCTGAAGTGGGAAACCGCCTCTGGCCGCACCATGAACGCTTTGCTGTTCACGCCGCCTAACGCGACCGCTGACAACCCTGCCCCGGCGATCGTTGTTGCTCACGGTTGGTGGAACAACCGCGAGATGCAGACCCCGAACTATGTCGAGCTGGCACGGCGCGGATACGTCGTCATGTCAATTGATATGTATGGCCACGGCAACTCTGACCCGCTGCCGGTCGATGAACTGACCGTGGGTGGCACCGGCATGTACGACGCCGTACTGATGCTGGCTGACCTGCCCTACGTCGACCGCGACTCCATCGGCGTCACCGGGCACTCGAATGGCGCCCGGGCCGCAAACTTCTCGGTGCCTCTCGATGACGCTTCGGGCGACCCGCTGATTTCCTCGATTCTGCTGGTCGACGTCGACCCGCTCTATGCGGATGCTGATGGCGCGTACGCGAACCTTTACGGCACGCGAGACGTCGGACTCATCCAGGCGCAGTACGACGAATTCTTCTTCCGGAGCTACGACGCAGATGGCGTTCAGCTCACGGCGCCGCGCGACTACCTCGGCACTCCGAACGCGCAGTCGTTCCTCAACTTCGGCGCTGACCCTGCCTCGGCAGAAACGCGGGACGGAAGCACGATCTACACCGAGAACATCGACGGCACCGAAGCGGTCCGCGTGATCTACTCGTTGCCACAGACGCACCCGTGGTCGACGACGTCGAGCACCGCGGTCGGCCACCTCATTGACTACTTCGAGTTAACCCTGCCTGCGCCCACGGCGATCGACGCCGGCAACCAGGTTTGGCAGTTCAAAGAGTTCTTCACCGCTCTCGGGCTCATCGGTTTCGGAATCCTGCTCGTCGCCGTGCCCCGTGCACTGCTGACGACGCGGGCCTTCAGCCGCCTGGCTGTTGCTCCTGCCGAGATCGTTCCGCTGAGCGGCACCCTTCCGAAGGTATGGTTCTGGGTCGGCTTGGTGGTCTCGGTGATCATCTCGGGCTGGTCGTACTGGATCGTCGCCTCGACGCCAGAGATCTTGGCCATCACGTTCAACATCGTGCCCTCGATCGTGCCCCAGGGCTCGGTGTTCTTCATCGGCGTGTGGGCCGCGATCAACGGTCTGGCCGCCATCATTATCATGGCCGGCTCGTACCTGGCGCTCGGGCGAAAGAGCGGTATGAGTCTGCGTGCGTCGGGTGTGCTACCCGGGTGGAAGAACTTCTTCCATGGCATCGGGCTCGCCCTCACCACGGTGGTGTTGATGTACTCGGTCGTGTTCATCATCGATTACTTCTTCAAGACTGACTTCCGCTTGTGGGTCATGGCTGTGAAGTGGTTCTCGGTCGACAAGATCGGCCTGGCGCTGTTCATCTTGCCGCTTTTCCTGATCTACTTCATCGCGAACTCAATCGCCATTAACGCGTTCAACCGCGTCAAGATTGCGGGCCGCGAGTGGGTCAACACGGCGATCTTGGCTTTAGCCAACTCGCTGGCGCCGATCATTTTGGTCGTCGCGCAGTACACCACGTTCGCGATCACCGGCAACCTGATCCCGGGCTTCGGCGGCATCTTCAGCATCTGGCTGTTCCCGGTCATCGTGATCCTCGCGGTCTCGGCGATCGTGTCGCGCAAGCTGTACCGCGCGACAGGCAACCCGTACATTGCTGGATTCTTGAACGCCACTGTCGTGGTTCTCATCTCGGTCTCGAACTCGTTGGTGATCACCTACTAGCGAATCGCAGATCCGCACGAACCGACGGCCCTCCGCCTCCTCGCGGGGGGCCGTCGCGCGCATGCCATTCCCAGTGAACTGTCGGGAATACTCCAGGCCAGCGGCGGTTGACTACTCTGTTAGTAGTACGTGTTTCGGGGTCGGTGAAAATCCGAGCCGGCGGTGAAAGTCCGCGACCCGCGGCCGAGGCAACTCGGGCGCGGTTGAACCGGCGGAATTCCGGTACCGACGGTTAAAGTCCGGATGGGAGAAACACGCGAGCGGTAGCATGCCGTTTGACCGACCCCTGACGCGTCCCCGACTGTACGAGGACCCCGGATGATCCAAACCACCGCAGCACCGCACGACGAGCACCTCGTCGCGGCGATGCGACGCGCCCTGGCACTCGCGACTCGGGGCCCGGCCGTGGGCGAAAATCCGCAGGTCGGCTGCGTGCTTCTTGCTGCTGATGGCTCGATCGTCGCTGAGGGCTGGCACCGTGGCGCAGGAACCGATCACGCCGAAGTGGATGCTCTCGCGCACCTTTCGGGCACGGGAACGCGCAACGCCTCCGTCGCGGACCCCGATACCGACACCGACGCCGACACCTACACAAGCGACGCCACCGGCCTCACCGCGGTCGTCACGCTTGAGCCCTGCAACCACACCGGCCGCACGGGCCCGTGCGCCCAGGTTCTGATTGACGCCGGCGTCACCCGCGTCGTCTATGCCCTCGACGACCCGAACCCGATCGCGGGTGGCGGAGCCGACCGCCTGCGCGCCGCGGGCGTGGCTGTCACCGGCGGCCTACTCGCTGACGAGGCCACAGAGTTGCTACGCCCCTGGCTCACGAGCGTGCGACTCAGCCGCCCGTTCGTCACCGTCAAATGGGCTTCGACCCTCGACGGTCGCGCCGCCGCCGCCGACGGCACCAGCCAGTGGATCACCGGCACGGCCTCCCGTCAACGCGTGCACGAGCAGCGTGCCGCGCACGACGCCATCGCCGTCGGCACCGGCACCGTGCTCGCCGACGACCCCACGCTCACCGCTCGCGGCGACGGCGGCGAACTGCTCGCCCACCAGCCGATCCCGGTCGTATTCGGCGAGACGCCTGTGCCTCCGGATGCCCGGCTTCGCCAACACCCGGCAGGCCTCATCGAGCTCGGCCACCGTGACCTCGACGCAGCGCTGCTCGATCTGTTCGAGCGCGGCATCCGACGCCTGTATGTGGAGGGCGGCCCCACACTTGCGAGCGCGTTCATCCGTGCCGGGCTCGTTGACGAGGTGCTCATCTACCTCGCTCCCCTGCTGCTCGGTGGTCCCCGAGTGGCTCTCGACGATCTGGGAGTAACAACGATGAGCGAAGCGCATGCGTTGCGCATCCACCGCATCGAGACCCTGGGCGATGACCTGCTCGTCGTAGCCAGGCCCCGCGACCACCACGCCATCCCCGCAATTTCCATCCCCGCAATTTCCACCCCCGCAACCCCCACCCCCGCAACGGAGGCGTGACCCATGTTCACCGGACTGATCGAAGAGCTCGGCGCCATCGTGCGTTGGCAGGCCATCGGCGACGCCGGCCGCCTCACCGTGCGCGGACCGCTCGTTGTCAGCGACGCCTCGCACGGCGATTCCATCTCGGTCAACGGAGTATGCCTCACCGTCATCGAGCAAGGTGATGACTGGTTCACCGCCGACGTCATGGGCCAGACCCTTGCGATGAGCACGCTCGGCCAGTGGGCCGAGAACGAGCCGGTGAACCTCGAGCGTGCGGCATCCGTGGGCGACCGTCTCGGCGGGCACATTGTGCAAGGCCACATTGACGGCACAGCAACGGTGCTTGACGTGCGTCAGAATGACGACTGGCGCGTGCTGCGCTTCTCGCTCGACCCCGCCCACGCCCCACTAGTTGTTGACAAGGGGTCGATCGCCATTGATGGAGTGAGCCTCACGGTGAGCGCGGCGGGCGACGACTGGTTCGAGGTCTCGTTGATTCCCGAGACCCTCGCCGTCACGACGCTCGGCCGCAAGCAGGTCGGCGACACCGCCAACATCGAGACCGACATTCTCGCCCGCCACGTGGCGAGGCTGGTGCGCTTTGGCGCCACCACCGACGGAAGGATCCCCTCATGAGCATCGGAACGATTCCCGAGGCCCTTGTTGCTCTGCGCGAAGGCCGACCCGTGCTGGTCGCCGACGACGAGAGCCGTGAGAACGAGGGCGACGTCATCATCGCGGCCGAGCTCGCGACGCCGGCGTGGATCGCGTGGACGATTCGCCACACCAGCGGGTTTATCTGTGCTCCCATGACGAACGAGATCGCCGATGAACTGCACCTGCCGCTTATGGTCGCCGACAATCAAGACCCGCGGCGCACGGCGTACACGATCACGGTCGACGCGGCCGATCGCATTACCACCGGCATCAGCGCTGGTGACCGCGCACACACGCTGCGAACCCTTGCCGACCCAGCCTCGACACCCACAAGCCTCATCCGACCCGGACACATTCTGCCGCTACGCGCCGTTGACGGGGGAGTGCGCGAGCGCGCAGGGCACACCGAGGCTGCAGTCGAACTCATGCGCCTTGCCGGCCTGCGTCCCGTCGCCGCGATCGGTGAGGTCGTCGCCGAAGATGGCGACATGATGCGCCTGCCCGAGCTGATTCGCTTCGGCGAGCAGGAGGGCGTGGTCGTGATTACGATCGTCGACCTCATCGCCTACCTCGAGTCGGGCGAAGACTTCGCCGCAGCATCCCCTGCACGCACCGCGGAGCGGTCCAGCAGCGTGACCTTCGAAGTGGCCACGAACGTACCGACCACTCACGGACCGTTCTCGATGCGCGCGTACCGCGACCGCAAGACGGGTGCCGACCACGTGGCAATCGTCAGCGGGATGCCCCACGACGACATGGTCGTACGCGTGCACTCAGAGTGCCTCACGGGCGAAGCGTTCGGCTCGCTCAAGTGCGAGTGCGGCCCACAGCTCGACGCCGCTCTCGATGTGATCCAGCGCCAAGGTGGGGCCGTGCTCTACATGCGCGGCCACGAGGGTCGCGGCATTGGGCTCATCAACAAACTCAAGGCCTACCGCCTGCAAGAAGACGGCTATGACACGCTCGACGCCAACCTGGCTTTGGGATTGCCCGCCGACGCGCGCGACTACGAAGCCGCCAGTGACATGCTGCGCGACCTCGGTGTGACGCGCGTGCGCCTGCTCAGCAACAACCCCGAGAAGCAGCGCCAGCTCACCCAGTACGGTGTCGAAGTGAGCGCACTCGTGCCTCTGGTCGTCGGTGTCGGCACCGATAACGAGGGCTACCTCAACGCCAAGCGCGACCGCATGGGCCACCAGCTACCCGACAGCATCACGAGCGCTCCCGTGTTCGCCACCAAGAAGGGGAAGACCGCATGAGCGGCCCAGGATCACCCGAGCTCGTCGTCGACGGCACCGGTCTCACCGTCGCCATCGTGGCGGGCCAGTGGCATACCGTCATCAGCGAGGGGCTGAAGGCCGGCGCGCGGCGCGTGCTCGAAGCATCCGGAGCCACGATCGTCGAGTACGCCGTGCCCGGCTCATTCGAATTGCCGGTCGTCAGCAAGGCCGCCCTTGATGCGGGGGCGGATGCGGTGGTCGCGCTGGGCGTGATCATCCGCGGCGGCACGCCTCACTTCGAGTACGTGAGCTCGGCGGCGACCGACGGGCTCACGCGCGTCGCCCTCGACACCGGCAAGCCGGTCGGCTTCGGAGTGCTGACGCTCGAGAACGAACAACAGGGTCTCGACCGCGCTGGCCTGCCCGGGTCAATTGAAGACAAGGGCGCCGAGGCGGCCGAGGCTGCGCTCGCGACGGTGCGGGTACTGCAGGGCATTCGCGGCTGATCCGCTTCAGCGTGTGGGCTACTACTTCAAGAACAGCGCGCGTAAGCGGTTCGTCGTAAAGACGATTCCGATGGCGATCATGACGAGGTAGTAGCCCACATGCACGAGCATCATGGGGCTCAGAGCTCCCGTCGTGAGCCCCCGCACGAGCTCAACGCCGTGCCAGAGCGGCAAGGCCTGAATCACCCACTGAATGGCTTGCGGGTACACCGTGATCGGGTAGAAGGTGGCCGAGAACAAGAACATCGGCAACATGATGAAGGTGACCCACTCGATCTGCTGGAAGGTCTTCATGTAACTCGTGATGGCCATCCCGAGGCTTGCGAAACCGAACGCGATGAGCAGCACGGCAGGAAAAGCGAGCAGCGCGGTCCAGGCCAGGTTGAGGCCGAAGATCTGCATGATCACCATGAAGCCAACGGCGTACGTCGCGCCGCGCAACAGGGCCAAGAAGATCTCACCGAGGGCGACATCGAGCGGCCCGAGTGACGTCGTGAGCATGCCCTGGTACAGCTTCGAATAGTTGAGTTTGAAGAAGACGTTCCAGGTCGAGTCGTAGACCGCCCCGTTCATGGCCGAGACCGCGAGCAGGGCCGGCGCGATGAATGCCGCGTACGACACCTCGACGCCCGTCGAGGTCTGCACCGAGCCGACGAGCGCTCCGAAGCCAATGCCGAGCGAGAGCAGGTAGAACACCGGCTCGAAGAACCCGCTGAGCACGACCAGATAGTTCGT
>JBBRWT010000118.1:0-6675 GCA_038249035.1 Actinomycetales bacterium | reverse complement strand
TGGGGAGGATTGCCGAACACCGGACCAATGGATGCGTTGCGCAACGCTGCGCGCGGGGTGTTCGCGCGGCGCAACGCTGCGCATGGGGTGTTCGCGCGACGCAACGCTGCGCATGGGGTGTTCGCGCGGCGCAGCCCGCAGCACCGCCGCGCCCCACTTCAATGCCAAGAACACCGTCGATCGGTCCCTCGTTGCTGAGGCTCTGCGAGACAAGGTGACACGGGACCGATGGATGCTCGGCGACACCGGGCGCGCGGCGACACCGGGTGCGCAGTGATCCCGGATGCGCAGTGACCCGACGGCGGGCTACGCGACGGCGGGCAGGCGGCGCGGGCGGCGCGGGCAGGCGGCGCGGGCGGCAGCGTGGCCAGCCGGCGCGGCAGCCCGGGCCGAGGAGCGGCGCGGCATCCGTCGCCCTAGGCTGGGCGGCTAACAAGCTCATGACCGGAGGCGCGCATGCTCGAAGCACTCGTCGCCGGCGGCATTGGGCTCGGCGCCGCGAGCTTCTTGCTGGTGGGTGCCGCAATCGGCTGGTTTGTGCGCGTGCCAGTGCCGATCGTCGCGGGGGTCATGGCGTTCGGCGCGGGCGCGCTCATCTCGACCCTCGCTTACGAGCTCGTCATCGAAGCGAACGACGTCGGTGGGTTGTGGCCCACGATCGCGGGGTTCATGCTCGGGGCGATCATCTATGTCGTCGCCGACCTGCTTCTCGCGCGATACGGAGCGCGTCGCCGCAAGCGGTCAATGACGGCGGGAGAACCGCAGCATCCGGTGTCGATGACGGGTGCGGCTGTGGCCTTTGGGGCCGTTCTCGACGGCATACCCGAGAGCCTCGTGCTGGGGCTGTCGATCGCGCAAGGCGGTTCGGTGAGCATCCCGATTCTGCTGGCGGTGGCGGTGTCAAATATTCCGGAGGGGCTCTCCAGCTCGGCCGGCATGAAAGACGACGGGCGCTCGGCGCGCTACGTGTTCGGCCTGTGGTCGAGCATCGCCCTGGTTTCGGGAGTCGCCTCACTGCTGGGCTTCGTGCTCTTGGCCACGGCACCCGTCGAGGTCATCGCTTTCGTCACCACCATCGCCGCGGGCGGCATTCTGGCGATGATCGCCAACACGATGATTCCCGAGGCGTTTGCCGCCGACCGCTCGTTCACCGGGCTGTGGGCGGCACTCGGGTTCGTGCTCGCGTTTGGGTTGCACGAACTCGGCTGACGCCCGAGCGCCGGTGTCACACCGGCGACGCGCAACAAGGAATCCGCTGCCGGGCGGCCACCACAGCGCCCGGCAGCGGAAAATGATGCTGGATGCCGCCGGGCCGCTGGCCCGACGCCCACCGCCGCTCAGCTCTTGGGAACGAACGTGTACTTCGTCGTCAAGTATTCGTCGATGCCCTCGACCGAGCCCTCGCGGCCGATGCCCGACTGTTTCACGCCGCCGAAGGGCGCCGCGGCGTTAGAGATGACACCCGCGTTGAGGCCCATCATGCCGGTCTCGAGTCGGTCGATCATGCGCATGCCGCGGTTGAGGTCTTGCGTGTAAACGTACGAGATGAGTCCGTACTCGGTCGCGTTGGCAAGTGCCACGGCGTCGTCTTCGGTCTCGAACGGAACGATCGCGAGTACGGGGCCGAAGATCTCTTCGGTCAGCAGGCGTGTGCCGGGCTGGACACCCGTGAGCACGGTCGCCGGGTAGAACGAGCCGGCTCCGTCGGGAATCTGGCCGCCCGTCGTGACGGTCGCGCCGCGCGAGACGGCATCCTGAACCAGCTCGTGCGAGCCCTGCACCGCATTGTCGTCGACGAGCGGGCCGATCTGCACGCCCTCTTCGGTTCCGCGACCCGACTTCATGGCGGCCACGCGTTCAGTGACGCGGCGGCTGAACTCGTCGACCACCGAGCTCTGCACGAGAACGCGGTTCGCCGCCGTGCAGGCCTGGCCGATGTTCCGGAACTTGGCGAGCATGACCCCGTCGACCGCTTTGTCGAGATCGGCATCCCCGAAGACGACGAAGGGGGCGTTGCCGCCGAGTTCCATCGAGGTGCGCAAAATGCCGTCGGCGGCCTGCTTCATCAGGATGCGCCCGACCTCAGTCGAGCCGGTGAAGCTGAGTTTGCGCAGGCGCGGGTCGGCGATGATCTCGGCCGACAGCGCGCCCGACTTGGCCGTCGTGACCACATTCACCACGCCCGCAGGCAGGCCGGCGTCTTCGAGCGTCTTGACGAAGTACATCGTGGTGAGCGGCGTCAACGCAGCGGGCTTGATGATCGACGTGCAACCGGCGGCAAGCGCGGGCGCGATCTTTCGGGTGGCCATGGCGAGCGGAAAGTTCCAGGGAGTGATGAGGAAAGAGGGCCCGACGGGCGCGTGCGAGACGACAATGTGGCCGGTACCTTCGGGGTTCTCACCGAAACGACCGTTGATGCGCACGGCCTCTTCACTGAACCAGCGCAAGAACTCGGCGCCGTAGGTGACCTCACCGCGCGACTCAGCGAGCGGCTTGCCCATTTCGAGCGTCATGAGCAGAGCGAACTCGTCGGCCCGCTCGATGACGAGCTCGAAGGCGCGGCGCAACAGTTCGCCTCGCACACGCGGCGCCGTCGCGGCCCAGCTTGCCTGGGCGGCGGCGGCGGCATCCATGGCCTTCTTGCCGTCGGCGACCGAGGCGCTCGCGATCTCGGCGAGCACGGCGCCTGTGCTGGGGTCATGCACGGTCAGGGTGGCGCCGCCTTCGGCATCGATCCACTCGCCGCCGATGTAGAGGCCGCGGGGTACTTTGGCGAGCAGGTCTGATTCGGAGATCATGTCGGTTCCCTTGTCTAATTGGCGGCGAGCGCTTCGGCGAGAACGCCGAGGCCCTCGCGTAGCAGCGCGTCACTGATCGACAGCGGGGGCAGCAAGCGAATCACATTGCCGTCGGTGCCGCAGGTGAGCACCACGACTCCGTTCACGTGGCAGTGTTTGGCGACGCGGGCGGTGAGTGCAGCATCCGGAGCACCATGTTCGTCAGTGAGTTCGATTGCCATCATGGCGCCGCGTCCGCGAATGTCGCCGATGCGGCCGTCGCGCGCCTGCATGGTGGTGAGCTCGTCGCGGATGATCACCTCGAGTTCGCGCGCCCGCCCGAGCAGGTCATGCTCGTCGTAGGCCTTGAGCGCACCGAGGGCCGCCGCGGTCGCAATCGGGTTGCCGCCGTAGGTGCCGCCGAGGCCACCCGCGTGCGGGGCATCCATGATCTCGGCCCGACCGGTGACGGCCGCGAGCGGAAGGCCACCCGCGATGCCCTTGGCGAGCGTGATGAGGTCGGGCACGATGCCCTCGTGCTCGCTCGCGAACATCTGGCCGGTGCGCGCGAAGCCGGTCTGCACCTCGTCGGCGATGAACACCACCCCGTTGTCGTTGGCCCACTTCTGCAGGGCGGGGAGGAATCCGGGGGCGGGCACGATGAAACCGCCCTCGCCCTGAATGGGCTCGATGATGATGGCAGCTGTGCGGTCGGCGCCGATCTGCTTCTCCATCATGTGGATGGCGTTGGCCGCCGCCTCAGCGCCGCTCAGGCCGTCGCGGTACGGGTTCGACATCGGCGCGCGGTAGACGTCGGGCGCAAACGGGCCGAAGCCAGCCTTGTAGGGCATGGCCTTGGCGGTGAGCGACATCGTGAGGTTGGTGCGGCCGTGGTAGCCGTGGTCGAAGGCGACGACGGCCGACTTGCCGGTGTAGTAGCGCGCGATCTTGATGGCGTTTTCAACAGCTTCGGCGCCCGAGTTGAACAGCGCCGTGCGCTTGGCGTGGTCGCCCGGGGTCAGGCGGTTCAGCGCTTCGGCCACCTCGACGTAGCCGTCGTAGGGCGTGATCGTGAAGCACGTGTGGGTGAAGCGCTGCACCTGCTCGATGATGGCTGCGGTGACGTGCGGGTCGGCGTTGCCGACGGTGGTCACGGCGATGCCCGAGCCCAGGTCGATGAGCGAGTTGCCGTCGACGTCGACGATGACGCCGCCGCCCGCTGCGACCGCGTAGACCGGCATCATGGTGCCGACGCCGGCCGAGACGGCGGCCTGCTTTCGGGCGATCCACGCTTCGCTCTTCGGGCCCGGGATGCTCGTCACGAGTCGGCGCTCTTGCGGTAGCCCTGGTCCGCCGAGCGGGGTCGATGGGTCGACCGAGGCAAGGGCATCCATCGTCATACTCATGGGGTCAGCGTAGGGGCGGGGCAGGGCGTACGGGGTGTACGGGCTGTACAGGGTTGCCGTTCGTGCTCGACATGGCGTACAGCACGGTAATAGGGTCGGCGCAGACTCCCGAATTGAAGGACATTCTGATGACCGTGACGCTTGACGCTGTTCTCGCCCGCCGCGAGCTGCAATTGCGGCTCGTGTGGGCCGACGAGGCCGCGCGCGCTCGGCCCTGGGGCTGGGTGCACTCGAGCGACTTGGCCGACCCCACGCCGTTTCTCTCGCCCGGCGACGCACTACTCACCACGGGCACCCAGTGGGGCAGCGACGATGACATCGCGCCGTGGGTGGCGCGGTTAGCGGCGGCGGGGGTTCCTGCGGTCGGCTTCGGTACCGAGGTGATTCGCGACGGCACTCCGGATGCCCTCGACGACGCCTGCGCCGAACACGACATTGCCCTGTTCGAGGTGCCGTACCGCACGCCGTTCATCGCCGTGGCCCGCGCCGTCGCCGACCTCGACGCGGAGGAACGGTATGCGCGCGTGCGCTGGACGCTCGAGTCGCAGCGCGCTATCGCCGTCGCGGCGCTGCGCCCCACGGGCCTCACCGCTGTCGTCGCCGAGCTCGCGCGGCGTATCGGCGCCGAGGCCGGCATCATTGGTGCCGGCGGCGGTGTACTCAGCGCTGCCAGCGGCAGCGTGCTCGGCGCGACTCCCCCGAACGCCGTGCTCGACGAGGCGCTCGGCATGCTGCGCGCGGGCCGACGCGCCGCCCGCGTCGTTGACGACTGGAGCCTGCAGACCGTCGGAGTCGCGACCGCTCTCACTGGCGTGCTCGCGATTGGGCCAGGCTCGATGCACGATGACGCCGAGCGTGCCGTTGTCACGAGCGTCGTTGCCCTTGCGGGTCTCGCCGGCGTTGCGGGGTTTGCGGGTGGCGCGGGGGGCGGCGGAGCAGACGCCCGCGAAGCCGCGGCGACGGAGACCGCCGCACGCCTCGCGGCCCTGCGCTCGGCCGTACAGGCGGCACTCGTGGCCAGCGAGCCATCCCCCGCGCCCGTCGCCGCACCTCGCGACCCCGACGATGCGGCCGCGCTCGTGCAACCGTTACTCGACCACGATGCGCTCACCGGCGACGACCTCGTGGGCACGCTCGGCACCTGGCTGCGGTGTGACGCGGTGGCGGAGGCGGCGGCGCTGCGCTTGGGCATCCACCGACATACCGTTCGAGCGCGCCTGCGGCGCGCGGCCGAGCTGCTCGACCGCGACCTCGACGCGTTCTCTGCGCGGGCCGACGTGTGGAGCGCACTGCAGGCGATCGGGCGGGCGTAGTCTGTGCCCGTTTATTCGTCGACCCGCGCCGTTCGTAACTCAGGCTGGACTAAACTTTTGGTCACGCGGGAGTGGTGAAATTGGCAGACACGCAGGATTTAGGATCCTGTGCTTTCGAGCGTGAGGGTTCAAGTCCCTTCTCCCGCACTCAGAGGTTTGAGTGCCGACTGACCAACGTGAGACCTGCAACCCTGTGAACGCCGGGAGTTCCAGCGGGCTATGAGCGTTCGTAGGCGTCGCTTCTGTGACCGAGGGTGACGACGACGAGCAAAACGTCATCGTGAACTGCGTAGATGATGCGATAGTTGCCCACGCGGACTCTTAGCCCGGGACGACCTCGAAGCGCCGTGGCCCCCGGCGGGCGCGGGTCGTCACCGAGCAGAGCGATTGCTCCACGAACTCGATCACGATCCTGACGGTCGATTTTCTTCAGTGCGCGAACTGCAGCAGGGCGCAGTTCGATGCGATAGTTCACGCCCAGCCCAAGTCTGCTTTCACCTGTGCCCAGGGAATGTTCGGCCCCTCCTCCGCCATCGCCTCATCGAATGCTGCAGCGTCTTCGGCATCTTCGAGTGCCTCAAGCATGCGCTCGTACCGTTCTGGGCTGATGACGACCGCAGCGCGTTGCCCGCGACGTTCGATGAATACCGCCTCGCCTTTGGCGCGGGCGATGACGTTCGAGAAGTGCTTACGCGCATCGGCAATGCTGACATTCGACATGACCAAATTGTACATCGCGGGAATTGACCTGTACATCAAAATTCTTAGCGGAGGTGGCGATATGGATCGCCCCGACAATCGCCGTCCACGTGACAATGACCGCGCCGCTCGGCCTGGTCGCCTCTGAGAGCGGCGCGTGGGCAAACCAACCGAACGACGCAGACTGCGACGCCCCTGCCACCATGCCAACTATCCCGCCGATGATCACCACGATCGCGATCACGATCACGATGCGAATCCATGTGGGCCGCTGCACTGATATGCCCGAACACTAGCGGCGAACTCCGGCCGTTGCGCGGCGAAGACCGGGCCTACAGCACGAGCAGCAGCGCCAGCACTCCCCCGAGCGCGATGACGATGAGCGCCGTGGGCACGGTGCTGCGCAGCACGCGCCCTTCCTGACCCGTGAGGCTGACGGTGGCGACGGCAGCGACGATGTTGTGCGGGGCGATGATGTTG
>JBBRWT010000117.1:0-6686 GCA_038249035.1 Actinomycetales bacterium | reverse complement strand
GGGCGGGCTACGCGCGGCGCAGGCGGGGCAAGCCCAGCGACACGGGCAGGCGCAACTCGCCTACCGCGCCGACCGGCACCACGGGCGACGCCGGGGCGATCGGCGGCACGGGTTCGTAGGCGGCGCCGAGCGCGGGGCGGGCATCCGGAAGCCCACGATTCGGCCACAGCGCGAAGGCGCGCTCTGCCTGTGCGGTGATCGTGAGCGACGGGTTGACGCCGAGGTTGGCCGAGATCGCCGCGCCGTCGACGACGTGCAGGCCCTCGTGGCCGTACAGCCGGTGATAGGGGTCGACGACGCCGGTTTCAGCCGAGTCTCCGATCGGGCATCCGCCTAAGAAGTGGGCCGTCATCGGCACGTCGAAGACTTCGCTGATGCCCGACTGGGCGAATCCGTTCATGTGTTTGGCCATGAGCTCGTACGTCTCGTTGGCTTCGGGAATGAACGTGGGGTTCGGCGCGCCATGGCCCTGCTGCGAGCGCAGCTTAAAGCCGCCAAATGCCCCGCGCCCTGCCCGCACGGTGATCGAGTTGTCGCGGTTTTGCATGACGAGCCCGACGATTGAGCGCCGCGACCAGCTGCCAATGCCGAATACCATCGATGCGACGCGGCCGGGGTGGCGCAGAAGTTGGCCGATCCAGAGAAGCCAGCGCGGGGTGCGGCCGCCGCCGGGTACAGCGAGGGTCGCGAGAAGCGCGAGCGCGTTCGAACCGTGCCCATAGCGGCAGGGTTCGACGTGCGTGTGGTCATCGGGGTGAATCGACGAGGTGATCGCCACGCCCCGCGTCATGTCGACACCGCGTGAGTGCTTGAGGGCAGTGGATGCTCCGCCGAGCGCCTCAGAATTCGTGCGGGTCAGCTCGCCCAGCCGGTCAGAGATGCCCGGCAAGTGCCCTTCGGCCTTCATGCGGTGCAGCAACTGTTGGGTCCCCCACGCGCCCGCCGCAACGACGACCTGGTCGGCGGTGAACGTGCGCTCGGTGCGGCGGCCCTTGCCGGTGCGGCGGGTGGTGATCGTGTAGCCGTGGGCGCCGTTGGCAGCAGTGCCGTCGGCGACAGTGCTGTCTGTCGTTGTGTCATATGCCGCAGCGCTGTCGGGCCCGAGTCGCGGCTCAACGCGGGTCACCGTCGTCAACGGGTGCACGACCGCGCCCGCCGACTCGGCGAGGTGCAGGTAGTTCTTGACGAGCGTGTTCTTGGCATTGTGGCGACAGCCCGTCATGCATTCGCCGCACTCCGTGCAGCCGCGCCGGGCGGGGCCGACGCCACCGAAGTAGGGGTCGGGCGCCTCGATTCCGGCGCCCTCGCCGAAGTACACGCCGACCGGTGTGAGGTGAAAGCTCTCGGACACGCCCATGTCGGCGGCGACCTTCTGCAAAATCTCATCGGCTGGCGTGATGGTGGGGTTGATCGCCACGCCCAGCATGCGAGAGGCCTGGTCGTAGTAGGCGTCGAGCTCGGCTTTCCAGTCGGTGATGTGCGCCCACTGCCGGTCGTTAAAGAAGGCATCGCTCGCCGGCCGGTAGAGCGTGTTGGCGTATACGAGCGAGCCGCCGCCGACCCCCGCGCCCGCCAGAATCATGACGTCGTTGAGCAAGTGGATGCGCTGAATACCCAGCAGCCCGAGCGCGGGCGCCCAAAAAAACTTCTTGAGGCTCCACGAGTTCTTTGCGAACTCGTCGTCAGCAAAGCGGCGCCCCGCTTCGAGCACGGCCACGCTGTAGCCCTTCTCGACGAGGCGCAGCGCGGCCACCGAGCCACCGAAGCCCGAGCCGATGACGAGCACGTCGACGTGCTCGGGCGTGGTGCCTGTGCCACCTGCGCTGCGTGTGCTGCTCATGCTCAGCCCTTTCGGTAACTGTCGATCGCGGCAGCGCCGATGGGCGCCGCGATAACCCACGAGTCGATGCCCGCGAATCGGGTGAGACGACGGGCGGTGACATGCGCGGTGCGGTTGTCGACGTACCAGAGCGGGGTCGGCGAGGGCTTCCACGGGCCGGTGCCTACCGTGCGCTCGACGTGTTCTGGGTCGATCAAAAGGGCGTTGTGTACGACGCCGATACCGCTGCCGACGTCGGCGAGGGTGTTGCCAGGGTAGGCGCCCCAGCTGCCGCCGGGCATGCCGAAGATCGTTCCGGCCCAGGCGTTGATGCCGATGGTGCCGTAGTTCAGTTCGGCGACGGCGCGGTCGAAGTGCTCGCCAAGCCCTTCTCGCGTGCGGGGGTGGATGTGAATGCCAGCGCTGAGCGTGCCGTCGAGGCGGTCGTTCGCGAAGGCGACTGCGGCATCCAGAAACACGCTGGGCTCACGCGAGCCGGCCAGCCGCACAATGCCGAGCACGGGCGCGAACGCCTCAACAGTAAACATGTGCTCATCAAACTTGTCGGGGTCGAGGTGGTCGACGAGGGTGCGCGGCACGTTGGGGTCGCCGCCCAACACCGCGGCATCGGGGTGCATCGTCACGACAGCGAGCTGACGGCTGGATGCGCCCGGGTAGTACGCGGGGCGCTCGGGCGCGGCCGCCATGTGCGCGCGCACGGCGTCCACGAACTCGTCGGCTCGCTGCCAAGCCGCAGGGATGACGATGATCTGAGTCCCGGCGCAATTGAAACCGCTGTTGTGCAGCCGTTGGGTGACAATGTTGCGGGCAACGTCGTCGACGTTCTCGGATGTCCAGCCGTCTTCGGGCACGACGATTGCCGGACCAACGCCGCCGAGTTCGCTCGTGATCGGCTTGGTGAGCGGCGGTGTGCCGGCCGCTCGGCGCGCATCAGCCTGACCATCGGCGCCCCACACGATCGCGTCGTGCGTGTGCCTGCTGCCCGTGAGGTGCACGACGTCGACCGTCTCATGCTCCATGAGCGCCGCGCCGAGCTCATGCCCGCCCTCGACGATGAGCAGCACGCCGAGCTCTATGAACGGTGCGAACGCGGCTCTCATTGCCTCGCCCACACTGGCATTGACGGGGTTGAGTTTGACGACGACCGCCGAGGCCTCTTGGTAGAGCGCGGTCAGCACATCGAGCGCAGGAATACCCGTGATGTTGCCGGCGCCGAGCACGAGGGTCACGCGCGCTGCGCGGTTCGGGTCGCGGAGTGCGCGCGCGACGCCGCGCCGCGCTTGGTCAAGCGAGACCCCCGGGCGCAACCAGAGCCGCGCCTCATACCCTTGCAAGACGAGGTCTTTCGTGAGGTATGGAAACACTCTCAGGGTCGTGCGGCCACCCGGTGCCGTACCGAGCTCGACGTCATCGATCGGCGAGCGCCCCTTCTCGACGAGGCGTAGCGTCTTTTCGAGCGCACTCGTGGCCGTAATGACCGAGTACGGCCCACTCGACCACTCTTCTCCGGCGACGGGAGATTGGGGGTTAATGTCTTTGACGGCACAGGCAGCGTCGACCCAGGCGGGGGCAGCCGCGAGTGTCGCCGCCCGCACTTCGCGCAGCAGCATGCGGCGCTCAGTGAGCGACATGCGCACCCACCGTTCCGCTCCCTCGCGGAGGGCGCGCAACGACGACTCAAGCTCGGCGATCGTGGCAGGCACGCGGGTCCTCCTGTGGCGGTTCTACGGTGAACGATGCAACCCGATGAGAGTACTCGCCGAACCTGCACTCGCAGTCTGCGAACTGTCGCAGGGTGCTGTGCCATTATTCGGCCATGGCTCGGATTCTCTCGGTTGCCCCGGTTCTTCCCGAGCACGCCACCACTCAGCAAGAGATCACCGCGGTGCTGGCCGAGGGAATGACCGATGATCCTGCCGCGCGGGCGGTCATGCACCGCATCCATGCCGCTAGCGGCATCGAGACGCGACACCTCGCGATGCCGATCTCGGAGTACCGCTCTATAGACGGCTTCACCGCCTCGAACACTCTGTTCGCCGAATTGGCCTTGCCGCTTGCCGAACAGGCGGTGACAGCGGCGCTCGCCGAGGCCGGCCTGCGCGTCGATGAGGTCGACCACGTGTTTTTCACGACCGTGACCGGGCTCGGTGCGCCCTCACTCGATGCGCTCCTCGCGACCAGCATGGGCTTTCGATCTGACTTACGTCGCGTGCCGAGCTTCGGGCTCGGGTGCGTGGCCGGAGCCGCGGGGCTCGCGCGCGTGGCCGACTACTTGGCCGGGCATCCGACCGGGGTCGCCCTGCTGGTCTCGGTCGAACTCTGCTCGCTCACACTTCAGTGGTCCGACCGCTCGATGGCCAACGTTGTCGGCACCGGAATCTTCGGTGATGGTGCCGCCGCGGTTGTCATGGTGGGGGATGCCCACCCCGCGGCGCTCGCCGCACCGGGGCCGCGCGCCAGCGTCGTCGGCAGCCGGAGCGCGTTGTACCCCGAAAGCTCCGAGATGATCGGCTGGCGTATCGGCGCCGAAGGATTTCGGCTCATGCTCGCCGCCGGGGTGCCGGCGCTCATCGACGGTCACTTTGCCGACGCTGTCGATGAGTTGCTGGCTGAGGCCGGATGGACCCGCGCTGACGTCGATGACTGGATCGCGCATCCGGGAGGGCCCCGCGTGCTCGAGTCGTTCTCGACCGCCCTCGATCTCGAACCAGCAGCGCTCGCGACCAGCTGGGCCGTGCTCGCCCGCGCGGGCAACATGTCGTCGGCCGCGGTGTTGCACGTGCTCGCCGAGGGGGGCGACCGCCCCGTCGGCACCCGCGGGGTGCTCTTCGCACTCGGCCCAGGGGTCACCGCTGAAATCGTCTTGTTGGAGTGGTCATGAGTGTCGTGTTGTATGTCGTTCTCGTTCTCGCCACCGGGATCGAGCGCCTGATTGAGCTCGTTATCTCGAAGCGCAACGCGACGCATGCCTTTGCGCAGGGTGGCGTCGAGCACGGCAAGCGCCACTTTCCGTTCATGGTCGTGCTGCACACCGGGCTTCTTCTGGCCTGTATCGCCGAGGTCGTGCTGCTCGACCGGCCCTTCATCGGCGCACTCGGCTGGCCCATGCTCGTCATCGCGTTGCTGTGCCAGGCGGGCCGCTACTGGGTGATCGCCTCGCTCGGCCGGCAATGGAACACACGCGTCATCGTCGTGCCCGGCGCGACGCGCGTGCGGCGCGGGCCATACCGCTACGACTGGCTACGCCACCCCAACTACTGGATCGTCGCGATCGAGGGCATTGCGCTCCCGCTCGTGCACTCGGCCTGGATCACGGCCATCGTGTTCACGGTGCTCAACGCCGTGCTGTTGCTCGCTTTTCGGATTCCCACCGAGAACCGCGCGCTCGCCGCTCTGCGCACGTCATCAGTGGGCGCATCGTGAGCGAGACCGCTGTGAACAGTCGAGCTGCACGTGGGCGGGTTGCGAGTGGTCGCGTCGCGATCGTGGGCGGTGGGCCCATCGGGTTCGCCACCGCCATCGAGGCGCGCCTCGCCGGGCTTGACCCGATCGTGTTCGAGCCGCGCATCGGGCCGATCGACAAAGCGTGTGGCGAAGGGCTCATGCCGGGCGCCGTCGGCGACCTCGCGCGTCTGGGCGTGACCCCGCCGGGGCACCCGATTAGGGGCATCCGGTATCAGGATGCCCGCCGCGTGGTCGACCACCGCTACCCGCCCGGGGTCGAAGGGCGAGGGGTTCGACGACTGGTGCTGCACGCAGCACTGCGCGCGCGGGTCGATGAGTTGGGCATCGAAGTCGTGCACGAGAAGGTAGACGAGTTCGTCGTTGAGTCAGCCGGCTGCGTCGTCAATGGCCGCGCTGTCGACTGGGTCGTCGGTGCCGACGGGTTGCACTCCAGCGTTCGCTCGGCGGCCGGGCTCGAGCGTGGCCGGCCGCGGTCCGCGGCACAGCGCGCGAAGCCCGACTCGCGCCGGTTCGGGCTGCGCCAACACTTTGCGGTTGCACCCTGGATCGATCTCGTCGAAGTGACGTACCTCGATGACGTCGAGCTGTACGTGACCCCTGTCGATGAGCACACCGTGGGCATCGCTGTGCTCGGCCGTCGGCATCTCGACCTTGAGGCGTCGATCGCACGCGTGCCGGCGCTCGCCGAGCGACTGGCAGGCGCGGCCCCGGCGTCAGAGCTGCGCGGAGCGGGCGCCCTTGCTCAGCGCGCGCGGTCGCGCACGAGTGGGCGCGTTGCTCTCGTCGGCGACGCCTCGGGATACGTCGATGCGCTCACCGGCGAAGGGTTGCGCGTCGGACTCGCGCAAGCGCGGGTGCTCGTGGCTCAGCTCGCGGCCGGTGACCTGCCCGGCTACGAGCGTGCCTGGCGCCGCTCGACGCGCGACTTTCGCCTGCTGACGGCTGGCCTGCTCGCCGCCGCAACTTCTCCCGCCCGCGGGCTCATCGTGCCGGCCGCCGCCGCACTACCCCGCGTGTTCGGTGCGGTCGTAAACCGCCTCGCGCACTGAGCCGCCCACCACGCTGTCGGCCACACCGCTGCCGCCCGCGCAGCCCCACGCCCGCTCGTGTCACAAATCACGGAACTTCATCGCATCGTGCCGCCGTTGTGTAGACAAACCGGTCGTGAGCCTGACGTTGTTCCGTGATTTGTGACACCACCGTGAGCAGCCGGGGCCGGGGCCGGGGCTGCAGCCGCAGGTCGCCGCGCCGGAGGCGGCGGGCTCAGAGGCCGATCAGGGCGCGCAACTCGTCGACGTCGTGCGCCACGGCGCGGGCGTGGGCGAACTCCGCGGGCTCGCCGTAGCCCCACGACACCGCGATGGTCGGGATGCCGTGTGCT
>JBBRWT010000116.1:0-6759 GCA_038249035.1 Actinomycetales bacterium | reverse complement strand
GCACAGCGGTTGCGCCGTAGGTCAGAAAAACGAATCCGTGGATGCTGCCGCCGATGGTGACCGCGGGCCCGGCGCTATCGACGCCGACCACGCCGCGGTAGATCAGCGCCGAGATCAGAATCGTCCAGGTGATCGCCTCGGCGATCGCGACGATGCGGTACAGCTTCTTCGGGGTCACGCCGAACTCATGCTCGAGGAGATGACCGACGTGAAAAAGGTGAGGCCGTCGATTCCCGAGCGCATGGCGGCGGGCGTGGTGGGGCCGAACCCTGGCTCGACGGCGTGCTCGGGGTGCGGCATGAGGCCGACCACATTGCCGCGTTCGTTGCGCAGGCCCGCGATGTCGCGCAGCGAACCGTTCGGGTTCACATCGAGATAGCGGAAGGCGACAAGGCCCTCACCCTCTAGGCGGGCAAGCGTGGCCTCGTCGGCGATGAAACCGCCTTCACCGTTTTTCAGCGGGATCGTGATTTCTTGGCCCTGCTCGAAACCGTTGGTCCACGCGCTGTCGGTGCTCTCAACGCGCAAACGCTGGTCGCGACGGATGAAGTCACCGTGGTCGTTGCGAATCAGGCCGCCGGGCAACAGGCGCGCTTCGACGAGAATCTGGAAGCCGTTGCAGATGCCCAGCACGGGCATCCCGTTGTTCGCCGCATCGATGACCTCGGCCATGATCGGCGAGCGGGCTGCGATGGCACCGCAGCGTAGGTAGTCGCCGTAGCTGAAGCCGCCGGGCAGCACGATCGCTTCGACACCGTCGAGGTCGTGCGTGCCGTGCCACAGGGCAACTGGCTCACCGCCGGCCAGACGAATGGCGCGCATCGCATCGCGGTCGTCGAGCGAGCCCGGAAAAGTGACGACGCCGATGCGCACTAGCGGGTCTCTCCGGCGACGCCTGTGTTGCTGGTCTCGGGGTTGCTTGCATCGGTATCGCTGTTGTCGTGATTGCTCACGTGCACGCTGATGACGTCTTCGATCACGCCGTTGCTGAGCATGTCAGCGGCGAGTTGTTCGATGGTGGCCAGCATGGCCGAGTCGACCTCGCCGTCAACGTGTAGCTCAAAACGTTTGCCGAGGCGCACGTCGCGGATGCGCTCATGGCCGAGACGGTGCAGCGCCCCCGCGACGGCCTTGCCGGCTGGGTCGAGCAGTTCGGCTTTGGGCATGACCTCGACGACGATGGTGGGCACGATTGACTCCCGGGGGTGCGTCAGCGGGTGGATGAGCCCAGTCTACCGAGCCGCCAGAAAGTGGTCTGCGTGTTGAAGGGTGGCCGCGATTGCGGCCGCGTTGCGCTCGTCGGGGCCGAGTGCCCAGGCGCGCGCCGCATCCGGAGTCTTGCCGAAGGCGATGTGGCGAGCGATGAGTCGGGCGTGCCGCGTGGTCTCATCGAGCACGACCGCGACGCTCAGGTCGAGCAGCGGGGCGACGCGCTGCCAGCCACCCTCACGCATCAGTAGGTAGTTGCCCTCGACGATCACTGTTCGCCGTTCAGGAAGCAACTCGATCGCACCCGGCACCGGCTCTTCGACACGCCGGTCGAACCCCGGTGCGAGCACCGTCGTTCCTGAACCGGCAACAGAACGCAGGTGCTCGAGCAGGGTGACGAAGGCGTCGACGTCGAACGTGTCGGGGGCGCCCATGCGCTCGCGGCGACCGAGCCGCACGAGTTCGGCCTGCGGAAAGTGGAATCCGTCCATCGGCAACACCACGGCGTCGAGTAGTCGGGCGGCCAGTGCGGCTGCGGCCGTCGATTTGCCCGCGCCGGGAGCGCCGGCCAGCCCCACGATGAGGCGGGCAGATGCGGGGTGCGCGCCGCGCATCCGCTCAACGATCTCGGCGATCTCGGCGAGGGCGACGGGGGCGATCGGCGCTGCGCTCACGCCAGGATGCGCGACGCGATGCCGTGCGCGACGGCGTCATGCACGATGAACTGCGCCCACTTTTGGTAGCCCTCGGCGCTGGGGTGAAAGTCGTCGCTGGCGAAGAATCCTTTGGGGTAGGGCGGAAGCGGCGGGGTCATGTGCGCGCGCGGAATGCGTTCGAGCGCGCGGCGCGCACCCACCTCGAGCGACTGGGCATGCAGGTACAGCGCACTGCGCAGCGGCTCAGGCAGAACGCCATAGCGGTCGAACGCGGGCAGAGCGCTGACGAGCACAATGGCTCGTGGGTGTGCGGCGCATACGGCGCGCACAATGCGCTTGATGTCACGTCGGAAGGCGCGGTAGGAGCGCACTTGCATCGCATCGTTCGCGCCAAGGCTGATCATGACGACATCGGACGGCTCGGCGAGTGCGTCGGCGAGGAAGTCACGTATGACATCGCGCGCTGTCGCTCCGTTGCGGCCTCGAGCCCGCCAGCGCACCGGTCGTCCGGTGTGCACGGTCAGCGCGTCGGCCAGCTGACCAGCGAGCCCCTTGGCGGCGTCGTCGACACCGACACCCACGGCCATCGAGTCACCCAGCACGAGAAGGCGGATCGGGTCGCGGCCGTCGCCGTCGCCGTCGCCGCCCCGCCACGGCTTCGGCGGCTCGGGTAGTAGCGGAACGGTGTGACGCAGGTGGACGGTCTGGGGCACGAGGATGGGCGCGAAGGCCAGCATGACGGCTCGACTCAGGCGGCGACCGCGCAGCGGCCGGGGGCTCGACGTCATGCGCGCGAGTCTAGGCGCGTGCGCCCAGGGCGCCCCGTGGCTGTGCCGCAGGTGCCGCGTTCAGTGGTCATCGAGCAGGCGATCAAAGCCGACGCTCCAGGCTTCCTCGACAGCGAAGTCGGCCCAGTCTTTGTACCCGATCGCGCTCGGGTGAAACTCATCGACGGCGAAGAAGCCTTCGGTGTAGGGCGGGGGTGGCGGCGACATATGGGCGCGGGGTTGAGCGGCAACGAGCGCTCGCGCCTCGTGCTCGAGCGCCTGCGAGTGCCGGTACAGGCTGCGCTTGAGTGGGTCGGGCAGCAGCTGAAATCGAAAGAACGCCGGCAACGACGACATGAGAAGTGCGGCATTGGGGTAGGTCGAAAACGTGTGCTCGAGGATCCACCGAATGTCGCGCCGGAACGCCCGCGCTGATCGCATCGCCAGGGCGTCGTTGGCGCCGACCGTTAGGAACACCAGGTCGGTGGGATGCTCGAGCGCGGGCAGCAGAAAACGTCGACGCAGATCGCGCGCCGTGGCGCCGTTGCGGCCTGCCGCCACCCACTCGACCGAGCGACCCGTGCGTGCCGCGAGTGCTTCTGCGAGTCGCCCGCCGAGCCCCAGGTCGGCGTGGTCGACGCCCACCCCCGCGGCGGTCGAGTCGCCGATGACGAGCAGGCGCAGCGGGCGGGATGCTCGGCCGTGGTCTCCGTGGTCTCCGTGGTCGCCGGGCTCGCCACCGTCACCGCTGCCCAGAACGCGACCCGACCACGGCAATGGCGCATCCGGCAGCCTCGGAGTGTCGCGTCGCAACCGGCGCCCCTGCGGCAACAGCACGGGCGCTTGGGCGACAGCGATGGCGCGGCTCAGTCGCAAACGGCGCGGGGGTCGGAACTCGGTCACGAGCAGAGCCGGTCGATGAGCTCGCGGTAGCGCGCGGCCGTGCGCTCGACGATCTCCGCTGGGAGGGCCGGGGGCGTGCCGGTGCGATCCCAGTGGGCGGCGAGCCAGTCGCGCACAATCTGCTTGTCGAAGCTCGACAGCCGGTCGGGGCCGCCGGCCGCGTACAGAACCGAATCCCAGTAGCGCGAGCTGTCGCTCGTGAGCACCTCGTCGGCGAGGGTCAGCACGCCCGTGGCCGGGTCGGTGCCGAACTCGAACTTGGTGTCGGCGAGCAGCACTCCGCGCTCGGCAGCGATGGCGCTCGCCGCAGCGAAGATCGTGAGTGATGCATCCCGCAGCGCCGTCGCGGTTTCGGCCCCCACGAGCTCGACCGTACGCTCGAAGGTAATGTTCTCGTCGTGTTCGCCCAGAGGCGCTTTGAAGGCGGGCGTGTAGAGCGGCTCGGGCAGGCGATCGCCGTCGTGCAGGCCAGCGGGCAGCGCGATGCCGCACACCGTGCCCGACTCGCGGTACTCGGCCCAGCCGGATCCGGTCAGGTAGCCGCGCACGACGCACTCGATCGGGTGCATGTCGAGGCGCTTCACGAGCATGGCGCGGGCGGCGAACTCGAGCGGCACTGCGGGCAGGGCGTCGTCGTCGGGTTCGGGAATCGCCAGATGGTTCGGCGCCGCGATCCGCGCGAACCACCAGCGGGTCAACTGCGTCAGCAGGGGGCCTTTGCCCGGGATGCCCGGCTCGAGCACGTGATCGAACGCACTCACCCGATCGCTGGCTACGACGAGCATGAGTGCCGGGTGGTCGTCGTGCTCGTAAAGGTCGCGCACTTTGCCCGAGTAGACGTGTCGCCAGCCGAGCGGGGGCGCAGCATCCGGAGCGTCGTCGATCACAGGGCATCCGTCATGAGGTGGCCGACATTAGAGCGCTCGCGCTGCGATGTCGGTGCGGTATTGGCCGCCCTCGAGCCCGATGCGGCCGATGGCCTCGTAGGCGCGGGCGCGGGCTTCGGCAAAGTCGGATCCGGTGGCGACGACGCTCAGCACACGGCCACCCGTGGCACAGAAGCCGTCGGCCGTGCGGGCCGTGGCGGCGTGCGCGATGGTGACGCCCGCTACCGCCGCGGCTTCCTCGAGCCCCGTGAGGGCGCGACCGGTGATGGGATTGTCGGGGTAGCCCTCACTCGCGAGCACGACCGTGACGGCCACGTCTTCGCTGAACTGCTGTTCGCTGCGAGCTGGCCCGTGCTCGCCGCGAACAGTAGTTCATTGAGCGGGGTGATGAGGCGCGGCAACACCACCTGCGTTTCGGGGTCACCGAAGCGCGCGTTGAACTCGATGACCCGGATGCCCTGCTCGGTGACAATCAGACCGCAGTACAGCAGGCCGATGAAGGGGGTCTTTTCGCGCTCGAGTTGGCGCACTGTCGGCTCGGCAACCGTGCGGATCACCTCGTCGGTTAAGCCCTCGGGTGCCCACGGCAGCGGTGAGTAAGCGCCCATTCCGCCGGTGTTGGGGCCCGCGTCGCCATCGCCGATGCGCTTGTAGTCTTGCGCGGGGCTGAGCGGTACGACGGTGTGGCCATCGCTCAGCAGGAACAAGCTGATCTCTTGACCGGCCAGAAACTCCTCGACGAGCACGCCGCCCTGCTGAAGGTAGTGCGCGGCGTGGGCGACCGCGGCAGTGCGATCGTCAGTGACGATGACGCCCTTTCCCGCGGCGAGGCCATCGGCCTTCACGACGTACGGGACTCCGAGCGCGTCGATCGCGGCCTCGGCCTCGGCGAGGGTTCCGGCGCGGATGGCACGGCCGGTCGGCACGTTCGCTTCGTGCATGATGCGCTTGGCGAAGGCCTTTGACCCCTCAAGCTGGGCGGCCGCGGCGCTCGGGCCAAACACGGCGATACCGCGGCGGCGAACGGCGTCGGCCACGCCCGCGACGAGTGGTGCCTCGGGGCCGATGATGACCAGGTCGATGTCGTTGTCGACCGCGTAGTCGGCTACCACGTCGCCGCGTGTCGCATCGAGCGCGACGGTCGGCACGACGGTGGCGATGCCCGCGTTGCCGGGGGCGGCGGTGATTTCGTGGGGTGCCGCGCCCGCAGGGCGGGTCTCGTGCAGCAGGGCCGTGATGATGGCGTGCTCGCGGGCACCCGAACCGAGGACGAGAATTCTCACCGGGTCAGCCTATCGAGAGCGGCGGATGCCCTACTCGGGTTGCGCTTCGCGGCCCGCAGTGCTGCGCTGCCCGCAGCCCGCAGCCCGCAGCCCGCAGCCCGCAGCCCGCAGCCCGCAGCCCGCAGCGCTTCGCGGCCCGCGGCGCGGCTGCCCGCGCGCCGCGCTGCGGCGGTGTGAGTTGCGGTGTCGTCACAAAACGTCGGCTCTGGTCGACTGGTCGACGTTTAGTGACGACAGCGGGCGTAGCCTCGATGCATGGCCCGAGCGCGCATCGACGAGATTGCCGGCCGCGCCGCGGTGCATGCAGTACTCACCGACGATGCCGACCGCCCGACCCTCGCCATGGCCGTGCGTTACCTGCTGCAGGCGCTTGCCGAGACCAGCCCGGGCCGCAGCGTCGAAGTGCGCGTGCCGCCGTTTGGCGCTGTTCAGGCGGTCGATGGCCCGCGGCACACGCGAGGAACGCCACCGAACGTGGTCGAGCTCGATGCCCAGACCTACGTCGCGATTGCGACGGGGGGTCTCGCCTGGGGCGAGGCGGCCGCAGCGGGCCGGGTGCAGGCATCCGGAGCCCGGTCAGATCTTTCGGAGCTGTTCCCGCTGCAGTACTGAATCTGGTGCAGTACCCAATGTGTAGCAGTACCCCATGTGTAGCAGTACCCAATCCTCTGCAGTACTGAATCAGCTCGAATCCTGAATTCTCTGCAGTACTGACCTCGCTCTCAGCGCTCTGCGCCAGAATGTCAGAGTGAGCAGTCCCGAAAAGCCAACCCCCGATCGCACGACCGTACAGGTGCGCAGAGCGCCGAAGATTTCTGCGTTCATGGTGGTCGGAGGGCTCTTTGGCTTTCTCGCGACCCTCGTGGCGACGACCCTGTTTCCCGCCGACCCGCTCGTCGGCTACGCGGCGTTGCTCGGCTACTTCTCGCTGTACGGCGTGACGGCCGGAGTCTTGCTGGGTGCGATCATCGCCGTCGTACTCGACCGTCGATCGCAACGCACGGCTCGCACGGTCGAGGCCGAGCGGGAGGTCGTCGGCGCAGCGCCCGTGGAG
>JBBRWT010000115.1:0-6781 GCA_038249035.1 Actinomycetales bacterium | reverse complement strand
TCAGTTCGGTGCCGATCAGTTTTGTGCCGAGCAGCTCGACCTTGCCGCGCGCATCGTCGCGTCACTCACGGTCTCGGGCCGCACGGTCGCGGTGGCCGAGTCGTTGACGGGGGGATCAGTAGTAGCTGAACTCATCCGCATCCCCGGCGCATCGCTCGTGGTTCGCGGCGGAATCGTGGCGTACAACACGGCCCTGAAAGCCAGTCTTTTGGCGGTACCGCTCGCGTTGCTCGACGCATACGGCCCCGTGCACCCTGAGGTCGCCGCGGCGATGGCCTCGGGGGTGCGCTCGGCAACGGCTGTCAACGGGCGTCCCACTGATCTCGGGGTGGCGACGACGGGCGTCGCTGGGCCTGACTCGCAGGGCGAAGCGCCGGTCGGCCTCGTGTACGTTGCGGTGGCGGATGCTGTGGGCACGACGGTACACAAGCACCAGTTCTCGGGCGATCGCGCCAGCATCAGGGCACAGGCCACCCTCGCTGCTCTCGCGCTGCTGGCCGAACACGAATCGGTGGCTATCGGGAATGTCATACGTGACAGTCGTGTTACAGACAGCAGACTGACAACCCTCGCTCAGGGAGCGGCGGTTACAGTTGAGACATCTGGTTCCGGTAGTGTTACCGGCCCGGCGAAGCAACGGCCGAGAGGCGAGTGAAGGAGGTCCCCATGGTTCTGGTTCGGCAAGAAATCGGTGAGGTCCTCCGTGACGTCCGACTGCAAAAAGGTCGAACGTTGCGACAGGTGGCTGGCCGCGCAAGCGTGGCCCTGGGCTACCTGAGCGAAGTTGAGCGCGGTCAAAAAGAGGCCTCGAGTGAGATTCTCGCTTCTGTCGCGTACGCGCTCGATACCCCCATATCTGTCATCATGCGCGAAGTGGGCGACCGCCTCGCCGTCATCGAAGGCTTGAGTGTGGTTCCCGACACGCTGCCCGACGACCTGGTTGCTCAGTTCGACGCCGATCTGGCGTTGCGCTGACGCCGGCGCTGCTCTGACGACTGAACGTCGATTGAGCCGGTAGGGGAGCGCGGTGACTCGCAGCGAGTTTGTTCGTGCTGTCGCCGATCAGTTCGGCGAGGCCTACGGGCGTAGCCTCGTTCGCGATCTTGTGTTGACCCCACTCGGGGAGCGCACTGCCGACGAGGCTCTCGGGGCGGGGATGCCGCCGCGCGACGTGTGGCTGGCGCTGTGTGCCGCGATGGATGTTCCGCGCGAGCATTGGTACGGTGCAGGCCGCCCCGAGCCCAAGCGGGTCTGAGTCTTCGCGACACGCCGCACACAGCATTCGAACATCTGTTCGCTTCTCGCTTAGACTCCCTCCCAGCGGCACTCGAACACGAGTCACTGCACGTATTGCGCGTCACACCCGGCGATGTCGGGTCTGGGGCGTACCGTCGGTCTCGTCGGCGATAGCCGTCACGCCTTGTCGTGATAAGTCCGGCCCTGCTCCATCGGCCGGACGAGGAGCGACAGAAGACAGGCACACCGCGCACGTGATGAAACGGAGACCGCAATGCCCTCTGCAGCAGACCGCGAGAAAGCCCTCGAGACGGCCCTCGCCCAAATTGACCGACAGTTCGGCAAAGGCAGCGTCATGCGTCTGGGCTCTGACGAACGAGCCCCCGTTGCGGTGATCCCCACCGGCTCGATTGCGCTGGACGTTGCGCTCGGCATCGGAGGCCTGCCCCGTGGCCGCATCATCGAGATCTACGGCCCCGAGTCGTCGGGCAAGACCACACTGACGTTGCACGCCATTGCCAACGTTCAGAAAGCCGGCGGCATTGCGGCGTTTATCGACGCCGAGCACGCGCTCGACCCCGAATACGCCCAAAAGCTCGGCGTTGATATCGACCAGTTGCTCGTCTCGCAGCCCGACACCGGCGAGCAGGCGCTCGAGATTGCCGACATGCTGGTGCGTTCCGGCTCCATCGATCTCGTCGTCATCGACTCGGTCGCCGCGCTCGTACCTCGTGCGGAGATCGAGGGCGAGATGGGCGACACTCACGTCGGCCTACAGGCGCGCCTCATGTCGCAGGCGCTTCGCAAGCTCACTGGTGGCCTCAACAGCACGCAAACCTCGATGATCTTCATCAACCAGCTTCGCGAGAAAATCGGCGTCTTTTTCGGCAGCCCCGAGACCACGTCGGGGGGTAAGGCTCTCAAGTTTTACGCCTCAGTGCGCCTCGACATCCGTCGCATCGAGACGCTGAAAGACGGTACCGACGCAATTGGCAACCGTACGCGGGTCAAGGTCGTCAAGAACAAGATGGCGCCGCCGTTCAAGCAGGCAGAGTTCGACATTCTGTACGGAATCGGAATCTCTCGTGAGGGTAGCCTCATTGACTTCGGTGTCGAACACGAAATCGTGCGCAAGTCGGGCGCTTGGTACACCTACGAGGGCGACCAACTCGGCCAGGGCAAAGAGAATGCCCGCAACTTCCTCATCGAAAACCCGAAGATGGCCGCCGAGATTGAGCAGAAGATCATGTTCAAGCTTGGCGTTGGAGCTGAGGCCAAGGCCCAGCAGGCCAAAGACGCGCAGGTTGCCGCCGCTGCCGCCGCGGCGGTTGAGGTGAGCAATGCCAAGGCCGCAAAGAGCGTCAAGGCTGGGCCCGCAATCGCCGGCGGCGCTGAATCCACCGGTGCAATCGTCGAAGCAGAGCCGTTGCTCGTCGCAGTCGGCGAGTAAGCGAATGGCTACCGACGGTGACTCGCTCGCTCCCGTAACCTGGCTATTTGGGCCCCCAGAGCCCGAGCTAGTGACGACTGCAGAGTCGAGCGAGTCGCCGTCGACGTCACCCGATGTTCGTCGCGCCGAGAATGTTGCGATGCACGCGATCACTCGGCGAGGTCAGTCACGCAGCGAGGTGGCCGACCTGCTACGCCGTCGCGAGATCGCACCACAGATCGCCGAAGCCGAGCTCAACCGCCTTGAATCGGCGGGACTCATCGACGACCGCGCGCTTGCGCTCGACCTGGTTGATCGTTTGCGTAGCCGCAAGAAGCTTGGTACGTCGGCGCTGCGCAACGAATTGATGCGTCGCAAGATCGACCGGGCTGCGATTGACGAGGCTCTCGCGGGCAACGTAGACCAAGCTGATGATGACGAACTCGTCGTCGAGCTTGCACGCGACCGCGCTCGTCGGCTTGGTGGGCTCGACCGGTCTACGGCCGAACGCCGACTCATCGACTACCTCGCCCGAAAGGGACACTCCGGTAGCACCGCACGCGAGGCCGCGCGCCGAGCGCTTCTCGACCGGGATCGTGAACTAGACGACGACCGCGGCTTGTCTGGATCCCCCGTGCACCGCGTGGAGTTCCGCTAGCGGCACGGTCGACCCGGTGCCACACATCGGGAGCGCCCTCAGCCTCGCCGTAGACTGAGCGCATCATGAGCACCGTCTTGGCAGAGTCAGCGACCCACGTGGGTGACGACCGTGCACGCACATACGAGGTGCGCACGTTCGGCTGCCAGATGAACGTGCATGACTCCGAGCGACTGAGCGGCTCCTTAGAGGCCGCAGGATACGTAAGGGCCTCGAGCGGGCAGGCCGACGTCGTGGTCATTAACACGTGCGCTGTGCGTGAGAACGCCGACAACAAGCTCTATGGCACGCTTGGTCATCTTGCGAGCGTCAAGAGGCAGCACGAGGGAATGCAGATCGCCGTAGGCGGGTGCCTCGCGCAGAAAGACACGACGACCATCCTCGACCGGGCTCCGTACGTTGACGTTGTCTTTGGCACGCACAACATGGGCTCTCTGCCCGCACTGCTCGAGCGCGCACGACACA
Organism: Actinomycetales bacterium; assembly: GCA_038249035.1. Taxonomy (GTDB): domain Bacteria; phylum Actinomycetota; class Actinomycetes; order Actinomycetales; family Microbacteriaceae; genus Microcella. Next base: position 2,993 of record JBBRWT010000115.1, on the reverse strand, counting down.
ACGGCGAGGCCCAGCTCGAGATTCTCGAGTCGCTCGAGGTGTTTCCGTCGACGCTGCCCACGCGCCGCGACTCGACCCACAGCGGCTGGGTCAGTATCTCGGTGGGGTGCAACAACACCTGCACGTTCTGCATCGTTCCCGCTCTGCGCGGAAAAGAGAAAGACCGGCGGCCAGGCGACATCATGGCCGAGATTCATGCTCTCGTCGAAGACGGGGCCATTGAAGTGACGCTGCTTGGTCAGAACGTCAACTCGTACGGAGTCGAGTTCGGCGACCGACTCGCCTTCAGCAAGCTCTTGCGCGCCGCGGGGCGTATCGAGGGGCTTGAGCGTTTGCGCTTCACGAGTCCGCATCCCGCCGCCTTCACCGATGACGTCATCGACGCGATGGCCGAGACCCCGACAGTGATGCCGCAGCTGCATATGCCGCTGCAATCGGGCTCCGACCGCATCCTCAAGGCAATGCGGCGGTCGTATCGCAGTGATCGATTCCTCGGAATTCTTGATCGTGTGCGCGATCGCATCCCTCATGCCGCGATCACGACCGACATCATCGTGGGCTTTCCGGGCGAAACCGAAGACGATTTCGCCGAGACCATGCGTGTCGTCGAGCAGGCTCGCTTCGCGAGCGCCTACACCTTCCAGTATTCGATCCGCCCGGGCACTCCCGCGGCGACGATGCCCGATCAGGTGCCGAAGGCGGTCGTGCAAGAACGCTACGAACGACTGGCCGATCTTCAAGACCGCATCAGCGCCGAAGAGAACCGGGCACAGATTGGTCGCGAGGTGCAGGTGCTGATCTCGGCTGCAGATGGCAAGAAAGACGCCGTGAACGATCGCATTTCGGGCCGCGCCGCTGACAGCCGCTTGGTGCATCTCTCTGTCTCGCCGGGGAGTGAACGACCTCGCCCCGGCGACATCGTGACGTCGACCATCACGCACGCCGCATCGTTTCACCTCATCGCCGATCACGACGAGCCGTTGCGCATCCGCCGCACACGGGCCGGAGACGCTTGGGATCGCGTTGAAGCTGAGAGCTGCGGCGTACCGGCGCCCGCGGCGGGTAGGCCGACAGTGCGTGCCGTCTCGCTCGGCCTGCCCGGCCTGCGCATCCCCGTCGCCTGACGTCGCCCGCATCCCCATGATCATTGCCATCGTCGGGGCGACCGGCACAGGCAAGAGTGCTCTATCGCTTGAGCTCGCTGAGCGCTGGGCGGCGCGAGGTGTGCGCACCGAGATCGTCAATGCTGACGCCATGCAGCTCTACCGAGGAATGAATATCGGCACCGCCAAGCTTCCGCCCACCGAGCGGCGCGGCGTGCCTCATCATCTTGTCGACGTGCTTGAGGTCGGCGATGAAGCGAGCGCGGCGCGCTATCAGGCGGATGCGCGGGCGGCGATCGAGGGCATCCTTGAGCGTGGGGCGGTTCCCGTGCTGGTCGGCGGTTCAGGGCTCTATGTCGCCGCCGTACTCACCGACTTCCGGTTTCCGGGCACCGATCCCGAGCTGCGTGCGCACTGGCAAGCCGAACTCGAACGCCTGGGCCCGGCTGCCCTGCATGCCGAACTGGTCGAGCGGGATCCAAGGGCGGCCGAGGCAATCGGACCCTTCAACGGACGACGCATCGTGCGAGCCCTTGAGGTGGGTGAGCTCACCGGCGAGCCCTTCAGCGCGGGCCTCGTCGCCCGCGAGCGGCCCTGGCGTCCGTCGATGCAGTTCGCCCTCACACTCGACCGAGCGGCCCTCGTGGGTCGGCTCAATGACCGCGTGCGTGGCATGTGGCGCGACGGCCTACTCGACGAGGTTCAACGACTATTGCCGCTCGGGCTCGAGCGCGGCGTAACCGCTAGCCGAGCGATCGGCTATGCACAAGCGATTTCGCAGTTACGCGGCGAGATTGACGAGTCTGAGGCGATCAACCAGACCCAGGCGCTCACGCGTCGCTACGCCCGAAGGCAGGTCAGTTGGTTCGGGCGCGACACCGCGATCGAGCCACTGGATGCGCTGGCCGACGATCTCGCTGAGCAGGTTGACCGCCGAGTAGCCGAGGGGCTCGCGACTAACATGGAAGGGTGACGACGTTGCGATTCGCTAAGGGGCATGGCACCGGCAACGACTTCGTTCTCGTGTCTGACCCTGACGGCACTCTCGCGCTCTCGGCGGCTCAGCGGGCGGCTCTTGCCGACCGACGGTTCGGTGTGGGAGCCGACGGGGTGATTCGGGCGGTGCGCTCGAACAGCATCCCTGAGGGGCGTGTGCTGCTTGAGCGCGACGCGGAGGCCGAGTGGTTTATGGACTACTCGAACGCCGACGGCAGCGTCTCTGAAATGTGCGGCAACGGCATTCGCGTGTTCGTTCGGTACCTTCTCGCCGAGCAGCTCATCGAGCTCGCTCCCGGCCAAACGGTCGCCATTGGCACGCGCGCGGGAGTGATCGACGTGCACCGTTTGTTCGACGGTTTCGCGGCTGACCTGGGGCGCTGGCGCCTCGACGGTGGCGAGCCGCTCGTGCGAGCTCGCGAGCTTCCGGTCGCCCGTCCGGGGCTCGGCATTAATGTCGGCAACCCGCACGTCGTGGTCGCGCTAGCAAGCGACGAGGAATTGGCAGGTGCCGACCTCAGCTACATCCCGATCATCGAGCCGACTCCCGCCGACGGCGCGAATGTCGAGTTCGTGGTTCCCGCGGAGCCCATGGTGCGCGACGGAGTGGGCCACATTCGCATGCGCGTTCACGAACGCGGCAGCGGTGAGACTTTGTCGTGCGGCACGGGAGCAGTTGCTGCCGCTTTGGCGATCCGCCACTGGGCGGGCGTCGGCGCCCCCAGTCAGTGGCGAGTAGAGCTGCCCGGCGGCACTTTAGGTGTGCGGATGTTTCCTGCCGAAGACGGCGAGCATGTCTCGTTGAGCGGTCCAGCCGAGCTTGTCTTCGAGGGCGACCTAGACGTCTGACCTCCGGTGATCGAGCCCCCCGGTGATCGAGCGTGTCGAGATCAG
>JBBRWT010000114.1:0-6783 GCA_038249035.1 Actinomycetales bacterium | reverse complement strand
CACGTGAGTGGTAAATACGCCCGATACCGACTTCGTCTAGGTAGCGACGAGCGAACTGCACGTCGGCGCGGCGTCGATGGTTGAAGGCCACCTCGAGCACGCGGTCGTTGTCTTTCGCCGCTTGCACCATCTCTGCGGCCTGGGCCGTGTCGAGCGCGAGTGGCTTTTCGCAGAACACGTGCTTGCCGGCGGCAAGGGCTGCGACCGCAATGGGGTGGTGCAGCGCGTTGGGGGTGGCGATGCTCACAACGTCGAGCTCGGGTAGGGCCACAAGCTCGTGCCAGTCGGCAAAGAGATGAGGAAGATTGTATTCGGTACCCAGCGCGGCGAGGCGATCGGCCTCTTTGCCGGCGAGAGCGATCACTTCGACGCGAGGAATTGCGGCGAAGGAGGTGAGGTGGGTGGTGCCCGCGTAACCGAGGCCGACCACTCCGACGCGAAGCACGTCGGCGGGCGCTGCGTCGGCAGGCGGGCGAGAGGTGGATGCCACAGACGAATCCCTTGAGAGAGGTACGGCGGGCGGGAGCCCCTTAGGTATGATGTAAAGACTACAGGTGAGGACCACAGAATGACCGACGCAGTGTTGCGCGCCCGCCCCGACGACGGAGGGCGTGTCACTGTCGCCCTCGCCGACACCATTCTCAGCGATGCCGTGCCCGTCATGGTGGAGGTCGACCGCCGACCCGCCGCGGCCTTCGCCGACCCCGTCATCGGCGGCTCAGCGAGCGACGTCATCACGATCGACGGCAAGCTCGAGGGCACAACGTTGCACGCTGCGTGGAGCGCTCGCCGAGTGGCTGACCAGCCCGTGTGGGAGTGCGCGATGACGCTGCGCAACGACGGCGAGCATCCGGTGACCATCACGCGAATGGACCCGCTGGTGCTCAGCGCCGGACCGGCCTGGCGTACTCACGCGTTTCGCAGCGCGTGGGGCGACGAGTTTCGGCCGATCGCCGGCCATGCCGGCCACGACTTCGTGCTCGAGAGCCGGGCGGGCCGCAGTTCGCACGGCATGATTCCGTGGCTCGGTCTTGAGCGCGGCGGCAGCACGGGGCCTGGCGCGAGCACCGAGCCCGCCGCGATGACCGTGGCCCCTGCCTACAGCGGCAACTGGCACATTCATGCCATGGCGCACGGCTTCGTCTCGGCGGGTATTTCGCCGTGGCAGTTCGCGGTTGAGCTGGTGCCCGGCGAGTCGGTGACGGCCCCCAGCGTGGTGCTGACGGTCGCCGCCGATCTGGATGCGGCCAGCCTCGCCCTGCAGCGTGCCGTCGCCGCCGACTGGCTGCCCCGCACGCCGTTTACCGACAGCGTGCCCGTCGAGTGGAACCACTGGTGGCCGTACGAAGACCAAGAAGTGACCGAGCGGATCATCGCCGATAACGCCCTTGCCGCACGCGACCTGGGTATCGAAATCGCTACGGTCGACGCGGGCTGGTTTGGCTCAGCCGACCCGGCCAGCGTGTGGAGCGAGCAGCGCGGCGACTGGTCGAGCGTCAACACGGCGAGGTTTCCGTCGGGGCTTGAGGCGCTCGGGGATTCGATTCGCTCGGCAGGCGTGCTGCCAGGCATGTGGATCGAAGCGGAAGCGGTCGGAGCGCACTCGTTGCTGCGTGCCGCCAAGCCCGAAGCGATGGCCCACACGGTCGAGGGCCGACGCCCCGACCCCTCGTACCGACTGATGACCGAATCGCTCGACGCCGACGACCCCACGTTCTTGGGCTACGTGTGCCTTGGCTCTGCTGCCGGCCGCGAGCATGTGCTTCAGTCGATGAGTGCGCTCATCTCGACCACGGGCGCGCGCTGGATCAAGCTCGACTTCAATATCGACCCCGACGCCGGCTGCACGCGCACCGACCACGGGCACGGTGCCGGCGACGGGCTGCTGAGACACTACGAAGGTCTGTACGCGGTACTCGACACCGTGCGCGAGCGGCACCCCGACATCATGCTCGAGTCGTGTTCGTCGGGTGGGCTGCGCATCGACCTCGGCCTTGCCCGGCACGTGCACGGCTTCTTCTTGAGCGACCCTGACTACACCGAACACCACCTCGAAGTGCTGTGGGGTGTGCGGCACCTGCTACCGCCGATCGGCATTTTGCACTGGTCGTGGTCGCAGTGGCGCAGCGGGTATGAGGCTTCCCAACGCGATTGGCAGGCCATCACCGACGACGAATTTGATACGACGTTGCGCGCCGCGATGCTGCACCGCTTCGGCGTGAGTCTGCGACTCATCGAGCTGCGGCCTGACCTGCTCGAGCGACTGCGCGTGCACGTCGCGCTCTTTCAGCGTGAGCTTGCGCCGCTCGTGCGCGACGGCGTGCTGCAGCCCCTCACAGGCACCCCTGAGCGCGGCGGGTTCGGCGAACGTGCGCCGGTCATGCAACTCGAACACCCCGACGGCCGCGTGGTCGTCGGCGCCTTCGTCATGGATGGCGGCTCACGACCGAGCGTCGTGCACCCTCGTGGGCTCGATGCTGCCGCGAGCTACACCGTGACTGACCTCGCCACTGATGCGGTGCACAACTCGACTGGCGCTGAGTTGCTCACGCACGGCATTCCGCTCGTCGGGGCTTCGACGGTGACGTCGTGGTTGCTGCTCGTCGCGCCCGCCTCCTGACTCCGCGTACTCCAGATCGAGAAGGCCCCCATGCACAACGATCACGCTCTCGTCGAAGCCCGCCTCGATCGCTTCGTGCGCGATCACCTGACGCCCGCGCTGTATCGGGATGCCCGCCCGCTCGCCGCGACCGCCTGGCAGGTGCCGGGCGAGCCCGTGCCCTTCGAGAGCGCGGTCGAGCAGCAGTTCGAGCCCGTACCGCTTGGCTGGCGCTGGGGCCGCGCGTGGTCAACCGTGTGGTTGCACGTGACGGGTGACCTGCCCGCCGAGTGGATGCCCGCCCCGCCCGCGGGCACGCGCGTCGAAGTGCTCGTCGACTTCGGCTACAACCGCTCGCGCTCGGGGTTTCAGGCCGAAGGGCTCGCCTATCGGTCCGACGGTTCGCTCATCAAGTCGATTGCTCCGCTCAACTCGTGGTTGCCCGTCGCTGCCGGTGAGAGCGCGATCAACGTGTACCTCGAAGCCGCCGCTAACCCCGATGTGGCGGGCGAGTACACCTTCGACCCGACGCCCTATGGGCAGTGGGAGACCGCGCCAGACGAGCCGCTGTACTCGCTCAAGCAACTCGAAGTCGCGCTGCTCGACGTCACCGTGTGGGAGCTACTGCAAGACATCTGGACTCTGCGCGGCCTCATGGCCGAGCTGCCCGAGGGCTCGCAGCGTCGCCATGAGATTCTGCGTGCGCTGGAAGACATGCTCGACGTGCTTGATCCGGAGGGCATCCCGAACACGGCTCAAGCCGGTCGCGACGCGATCGCTGACGTGCTTGCCAAGCCCGCCCATGCCAGCGCGCACCGCGTGCTCGCGACCGGCCACGCTCACATCGACTCTGCTTGGCTGTGGCCTCTGCGCGAGACGGTGCGCAAGTGCGCGCGCACGTTCACGAACGTCATGGATCTCATGGACGAGCACCCTGACTTCGTGTTCTCGTGCTCGTCGGCCCAGCAGTACCAGTGGATGAAAGAGCACCACCCGCAGGTTTTTGCCCGCATCGTCGAGAAGGTCGCGGCCGGGCAGTTCGTTCCCGTCGGCGGTATGTGGGTCGAGAGCGACAGCAACATGCCCGGCGGTGAGGCGATGGCTCGGCAGTTCATCGCGGGCAAGCAGTTCTTCATCGACGAGTTCGGTGTCGAGTGCGAAGAAGCGTGGATGCCCGACTCATTCGGGTACTCCGGCGCGCTACCGCAGATTGTCGCGGCGGCGGGGTCGCGCTGGTTCTTGACCCAGAAGATCTCGTGGAACCAGATCAACACCATGCCACACCACACCTTTTGGTGGGAGGGTATCGACGGCACGCGCGTCTTCACGCACTTTCCGCCCGCCGACACGTACATCAGCGAGCTCTCGGGCCGCGAGTTGGCGCACGCCGAGCGCAACTTTCGCGAGAAGGGTCGCGCCACGATGTCGCTCGTACCCTTCGGCTGGGGTGACGGCGGTGGCGGGCCCACGCGCGAGATGATCGCTGCCGCGCACCGCACCGCCGACCTCGAGGGCTCGCCGCGCGTGACCATGGGCTCGTCGCGCGACTTCTTCAGCGCGGCTGAGGCCGAGTACCCGCAGGCTCCCGTCTGGAGCGGCGAAATGTACCTCGAACTTCACCGCGGCGTCTTCACCTCGCAACTGCGCACCAAACAGGGCAACCGGCGCAATGAGGGGTTGCTACGGCAGGCCGAGCTGTGGGCGGCGACCGCGGCGCTGCGCAGTGCCAGTCGCAATGCCGGTCGCGGTGGCGGATACGTCTACCCCCAGGCAGAGCTCAACCTGGCCTGGCAGACCGTGCTGCTGCTGCAGTTTCACGACATCCTGCCGGGCAGTTCGATCGCGTGGGTGCACCGCGAAGCCGAGCAGCGCCACGCTACTGTCACCGAGACTCTTGAGCGCATCATCGGCGAGGCGCTGGCGGCGCTCGCCGGGTTGCCGGCTGGCGGGGGTGCTGACGGTCCTGAAGTCGCTCGCGTCGTCAACGCGTCGCCCTTCGCGCGCGAGGGCGTGCCGGCGCTGGGCGCGGCAGAAGTCGCGGTCGAGCATCCCGCGGCCACCGCCACCGATACCGACGACGGCGCAACGATTCTCGACAACGGAATTATTCGAGCGGTCGTGGATGCGCGGGGTCACCTGATCTCGCTGCGCGCTCACGCTGACGGGCGCGACGCCATCGCGCCCGGGGCTCCAGCGAACCTGCTGCGCTTGCACCGCGACCTGCCGAACCTGTGGGATGCGTGGGATCTCGACGCGCACTACCAACGCACGGTCACCGAGCTGAGCGAGGTCGATGAGCGACGCGTGCGGCACGCCACGGTGGCGAGCGAGGGCGAGGGCACCAGTGATGCTGAGGTGAGCGTCATCACAGTGCGCCGGGTAGGTCAGTCGACGATCGAGCAGAGACTGATTCTGCGCGCCGGCGCGAACGCCCTCGAGATCGAGAACCGGGTCGACTGGCGCGAGCGCGAGAAGATTCTCAAGCTCGCCATGCCGCTCGACGTTCACGCCGACCGCATCGCGGCCGAGACGCAGTTCGGGCATCTGTTTCGCGCCACCCACACCAACACCAGTTGGGATGCCGCGCGATTCGAAGCGTGCCAGCACCGGTTCGTGCAGCTCGCCGAGCCCGGCTACGGCGTTGCGATTGCCAACGACTCGACCTACGGTTACGACGTGTCGCGCGACACGCGCGGTGACGGTGGCACGACCACGACCGTGCGGTTCTCCCTGTTGCGGGCGCCACTATTTCCTGACCCCGAGAGCGACCAGGGCGAGCACCTGATGCGTTTTCGTATCGCTCCCGGGGCAACGATCGGCGACGCCGTGGCCCTCGGCTACGACCTTGCGACGCCCCTGCGGGCGGTGCGGGCCGCGGCGCCGATCACGCCGATCGTCACCAGCAGCGACCCCGCCGTCGTTATCGAGACGGTGAAGCTCGCCGAAGACGGCTCGGGCGATCTTGTCGTGCGGCTCTATGAGTCGTGCGGCGGGCGCGCACGCACGACGCTCACCCTTGACGGCAGTGCCGAAGTGATCGAGTTGACCGACCTGCTCGAGCGCGCTCTTGAGGGGGAGCCGAGTGCAGCGGGTGAGAGCATCGAGTTGCCCTTCCGCGCGTTCCAATTGCGCACTGTCCGATTCCGAGGAGTTACTGCCCGATGACCCGGCCCCCGCATCCCCACAGCCTTGACGATCCAGCGCCCGCGCCGGGTGCCCTTGCGCCGACCGCCACCCTGCGCACTGACGCGCGGGTCATCGACCTGAGCGGGCAATGGCGGTTTCGCTGGTCGCCGAGCGTTGCTGCGGCGCCGACCGGAGTCGAGCATCCACAGTTCGATGACAGCGCGTGGGGCACGATCGCCGTACCGTCGAGTTTCACGATGCCGGTGCACGACGCGACCGTGGGTGGGCCGCACGGCGCCCCCGCGTACACGAACGTAAAGTACCCGTTTCCGGTCGATCCGCCCTTTCCGCCCGACGCGAACCCCGTCGGCGACCACCGGCTGCGCCTGATACTTGACGACCCTCCGGCGCACGCCCACCTGCGCTTCGAGGGCCTCGAAGGCGCAGGAGACGCGTGGCTCAACGGCACCCTGCTGGGATCGACCCGCGGCAGCCGCCTGCCGACGGTGTTCGACGTGAGCGGCATGCTGACCGGCGACGACGTGCTCGTCGTGCGTGTGCATACGTTCAGCGCTGCCTCGTACCTCGAAGACCAAGACGCGTGGTGGAACCCCGGCATCATCCGCTCCGTCACCTTGCGCGAGCGGCCCGAGCTCGCCATCGACGACGTGCACGCGGTGGCGGCGTGGGGGCCGAGCGGCGCGAGCCTGCGGGTTGACGTGCGCGTGGCATCCGGAGCCCCAGAATCGACAGCCCCGATCGCGATCGAGGTGATCGAGCTGGGGCTGACTGTGACGCCAGGCGTCGAAGTGTCGATTCCGGATGCTCTGCCGTGGTCAGCCGAGAGCCCCCAGTTATACACGCTGCGGGTGTCGAGTGGAGCTGCTGATGCTGGCGGCGGCGCCGGTGCCGCGGGCACTGGCGGCGAAACGGTCGAGGCGCGCATCGGCTTTCGGTCGGTCGCGATCGTCGACGGCGTGTTCACGGTCAACGGCGCCCCCGTGCAGCTGCGCGGCGTGAACCGGCATGAGCACCATCCCGACTTTGGGCGGGTGGTG
>JBBRWT010000113.1:0-6793 GCA_038249035.1 Actinomycetales bacterium | reverse complement strand
CGGCACCGAACTGATCGGCACCGCGCCGCTCGGCGTCGGGAGACCCGGGGGCAGCGATCACGACGTGGCGGCCCGGTTCTTCCGGCGCGCCTGCACGAGGTAGTCGATGCCCGTGACCACCGTGAGCACGACAGCCGCCGACATGAGCACCGTGTTGACGACGTGCACCCACTCGCCGAACAGATTCCACAGCGGCAACAGTGCTACTGAGATGGCGACCGCTTGCACGACAGTCTTGAGCTTGCCCCCACGCGATGCCGGGATCACCCTGTCGCGCAGCATTAGGAAGCGGAACAGGGTGATTCCCCACTCGCGCACGAGAATCACAATCACCACCCACCACGGCAGCTCCGCAAGCACAGCAAGCATGACGAGGGCGGCTCCGGTGAGCAGCTTGTCGGCGATCGGGTCGAGCAAGATACCGAGGTTGGTGACGAGATTGCGGCGTCGAGCCAGCATGCCGTCGACCCCGTCGGTCGCGATCGCGACGACAAATAGCAGGGCGGCCGCGATGCGCAGCGGGCCATCGGCCCCGCCATCGAGCACGAGGAGCACGACGAACAGGGGCGCGAGCAGGATGCGAACCACGGTGATGATGTTGGCCAGATTGCCGCTACTCGCCGGTGTCTCACCGGCGCGCAACACACGCCCTCGAAGTGAGTACGACCGCGGGTTCGCCTCGGACTCGGTCACGCGGGCCTCCCGGCTATGGCACGCGATTCGGGGCTGCGGCGCCTCACTCGCGGTCGGTCAACTGCCAGGCGTCGTCGTCAGACGGAGCCTCGACCTCAGGATACCCCTCGGTCATGCGCGCCACGGCGTCGCCATCGCGCGTCTTGGGCGCGGCATCCTCGCCTCGCAGTTGGGCGAGCACATCGGCCAGCTGGTCGGGACTCACGAGCACGTCGCGCGCCTTGGAGCCCTCGGAGGGGCCGACGATCTCGCGGGATTCGAGCAGGTCCATGAGGCGTCCGGCCTTGGCGAAACCCACGCGCAGCTTGCGTTGCAGCATCGACGTCGAACCGAACTGGGTGCTGATGACGAGCTCGGCGGCCGCGAGGAGCACTTCGAGGTCATCCCCAATATCGGCATCGATCTCGCGCTTGTGAGCTTCGGCGGCGACGTCGGAGCGGTACTCCGGAAGAGCCTGCCGTTTCACGTGCTCGACGACCGCGGCGATCTCAGCTTCGGTGACCCAAGCGCCCTGCACCCGGATCGCCTTCGAGGCACCCATGGGAAGGAACAGAGCATCGCCCTGCCCGATGAGCTTGTCAGCGCCCGGTTGGTCAAGGATCACGCGACTATCGGTCATGCTCGACACGGCGAAAGACAGGCGGCTCGGCACATTGGCCTTGATCAGTCCCGTCACGACATCAACGCTTGGCCGTTGCGTGGCAAGCACGAGGTGAATACCCGAGGCGCGAGCCAGCTGCGTGATGCGCACGATGGAATCTTCGACATCGCGCGGGGCCACCATCATGAGGTCGGCGAGCTCGTCGACCACAACGAGTAAATACGGATAGGGCTGCAGCACTCGCTTGCTGCCGTCGGGCAACTGGATCTCGTTCGCCAGCACCGCGCGGTTAAAGTCGTCGATGTGGCGGAAGCCGAACGAGGCCAGGTCGTCGTACCGCATGTCCATCTCTTTCACGACCCACTGCAGCGCCTCGGCCGCCTTCTTCGGGTTCGTGATGATCGGAGTGATGAGGTGCGGCACACCCTGGTAGGCGGCCAGCTCGACCCGCTTCGGATCAACGAGCACCATGCGCACCTCGGCGGGCTTGGCCCGCATGAGCACACTCGTGATCATCGAGTTCACGAAACTCGACTTACCCGAGCCAGTCGAACCGGCGACGAGCAAATGCGGCATCTTGGCGAGGTTCGCCACGAGGTATCCGCCCTCGACGTCTTTGCCGACGCCGATCGTCATCGGGTGCAGAGCCTTTGCCGCCGCGCTGGATCGCAACACGTCTCCGAGGCTGACAATCTCGCGGTCGATGTTGGGAATCTCGACGCCGATCGCGCTCTTACCCGGGATAGGCGACAGGATATTCACCTCGTTGCTCGCTACGGCGTACGAAATGTTCTTGGTGAGTGCCGTGAACCGCTCGACCTTCACGCCCGGGCCGAGCTCGACCTCATAGCGTGTGACGCTCGGGCCCCGACTGAACCCGGTCACGCGGGCGTCGACCTGAAATTGGGCGAGTACCTCGGTAATCGCCGCGACGATGACGTCGTTCGCGGCCGACTTCGACTTGGGCGGGTCGCCCGGGGCCAGGAGCGAGGCGGCAGGCAGGCGATACGGCCGGGCCCCGGTCGAGCGTCCGGCGGCGGGGGCTACAAACTCACCGGCCGCACCCTTCTCGCTCGCACCGGTTGCGAAGCCCGGAAGCACGGCTCGGGCGGCCTGATCGCGTGAGAACCCGCCGGGCGTAGCATCCACTTCGCCGGTAAAGCGGCGCACCGCCTGCTCGGCCGCCGAAAGCACGTCGTCGAGACTCTCGGTGACCGCGGCGCGCTGAGCGGGGTCGATCACTTCCGTAACCCCGGCGCGCTCGACCGGGCTCTCAAACGCCTCGGAGTCGCGCGATGACTTGCCCTTACGCCACCACGGCATCGAACTGGAGTCGTTCATGTCGAGACCCAGATCGGTGAGCGAGCCGAACTCGACGCTCTCGGTCTCAGACTTCTGCTTGGGCTCGCGCGGAGCCAACTCGGCACCGAACAGGTAACTGTAGAGCTGGCGCAAGCGGTCGCCTATGCGGTTCGGCGGCGTCTTGGTCATGATGAGCACAGAAAGCGCCGCGAGCAGCACGAGGGCTGGTATCGCCACGTACAGCGTGGTGAGCAATAGCACGCCGCCGAGGATCCACCCGATGATGCCGCCCGCCTGGGCAAGCGCCAAAGGGGGCAGCGCGGGCTGCGGAGCTCCGAGCGCGACGTGGCACAGGCCACTCACACTCGCGATAAGCAGGCCGAGCCCGATGCCGATACGTGTGTTGTCGTGCACGCTCGCCGGGTGTCGAAACAGCCAGGCAGCGAACACGACCATGATGATTGGCAGGGCAAACGAGACGCGACCGACCAAGCCGCCGAAGGTCCAGGCATTCAGCGCGACCGCCACGGCATCTGTGGCAAAGAACCATTCGACGACAGACCCGACGAGTGCGAGCCCGACGATGAAAAACGGTACGCCGTCACGGCGCTCGTCTCTGGCGAGCGTCTCTCGGCCCAGCAGCCGGAACATCGCGCCGGTCATGTGGGCGAGGCCCATCCACGAACGGGTCAGGATGCCTCGCTCTGCCTCAGCGGCCACCGGAAGCTTCTTCGTGGCCCGCGTGCGTGAGCTGCCCGAGCCCGAGCGCGAGGTGGCCGCTCGCGGGCGCGACGACGACCGGGTACTCGATGCCATGGCCCCACGGTACCCGCGCGCCGCTTCGACAGGGGGGCGACACGCGACCGCGAATCGTCCGATCGCAATCTCATGCCGATCCGCACGCGAGCTTAGTCGTGAGGCGTTTCGTCGTCGCTCGCGTGCAGACCGGTACTAAGGCCTCGCTCAGAACCCCACGGGGCAATCATCGAGCTCAGTGATTCGATCGTCTCGGGCAGTGCCAGTGCAAACTCCGGAGCGCACGCGGCGATAACCAGCGAAAGGCCCGCCGACGGCACGAAACGCGGATTTGTCACAGTATGACCATATGCCTGCAGTGCCGCGCCCGCGGCGTCAACCGAAGTTGCAGCCGCCGACGGAGTTACCGCTCGCCGCCACCGAAAAAACCCCAGCTGCAGGCGTCACGGCGTGAATGTAGAGCACGAGACCTTCTGCGATGCCTGACGCATCCCAGTACAGGGCCTTGTCCGTCGTTGACGTCGACACGACCTCAATCTGCAGCAGGCCGGTGGGGCCAGTGATCACATAGATGTCGGTCAAATAGCTCTCGGTCACCACGGCAGAGGGGTAGGCGGCCACGACATCAGCACGAGTATCGCCGAGGCGAATGCCCGCGTCCGTCGGTATGTCGTCGGTATAGAGATCGATGCGGAACACAGCGTTGCCAGCCGCCTCGTCAACCGCCACTCCGAAAGGCTTGCCGCTGTCGTTGGGGCTCGGGGGCACTTCATACGACGGGTCGATCAGCCAGGCAGGGGCCAGCGGATCGCCGGCGACAATGCCGAAACTTTCCCCCGTCTCGGCGTCAATGCAGGCAGTCAGGTTATAGAAGATCATGCTGAGCTCTGGGTCGGTCTCGGGGGGCACGCCGAAAAGCAGGGTTCCGAGACCGGCAGGGCTGAGTTCGAGATCGGCAAGGGCTGGGCGTGTCGCCGGAGCGGGCTCGGCAGACGCCGCAGACGCCGCAGTCGCCTCTGGAGAACTGCTGGGCGAGCTCGAAGGGTCGGCAGTCGGCGGCGTGCACCCCGCCAACACCAGAAGAGATGCCGCACTGGCGACCACCAGCACGACGCGCTGTAGCTGCAAGAACCTCATGTGCGCAAACCTACTCGCACACAAGCGCAAATCGAGGGAAACGAGCCAAACGAGTAAGGCCGAGCCCCTACGCCTCGATCACCACCGGCACGATCATCGGGCGGCGGCGGTGCTGGGTATTGACCCAGCGCCCGACCGTGCGGCGCACCACCTGGGTGAAGGCGTGGGTGTCGCGAGTGCCGTTCGCTGCGGCATCCGCCAGCGCTTTGATGATCTGCGGTTTGACGTCGTCGAAGATCGCCTCGTCGGGTGCGAACCCGCGCGCGTGAATCTCGGGGCCAACGACGACCTTGCCGGTCTGAGCATCCATGGCAACGAAGATCGAAATGAAACCCTCTTCGGCGAGGATGCGGCGGTCTTTCAGATCGGCGTCGGTGATCGCGCCGACCGTCGATCCATCGACGTACACGAACCCGATGTCGAGCTGGCCCACGACGCGGGCGACCCCGTCGCGAAGGTCGACGACCGAGCCGTTGTCGGCCACGAGCACGTTCTGCTCGGGAACCCCCGTAGCGATCGCGAGCTCGGCATTGGCGACGAGGTGACGCTGCTCACCGTGCACGGGCATCACGTTCTTGGGCTTGAGCACGTTGTAGAAGTACAGCAACTCGCCCGCCGAGGCGTGGCCCGAGACGTGAACACGAGCGGTTCCCTTGTGCACAACCTTCGCGCCTAGCTTCATGAGGCCGTTAATGACGCGGTAGACAGCATTCTCGTTGCCGGGGATCAGGCTCGAGGCAAGGATGACCGTATCGCCGGGGCCGATCTCGATCTGATGCTCGAGGTTAGCCATACGCGCAAGCACAGCCATTGGCTCACCCTGGCTTCCGGTAGACATGTAGACGATCTGGTCGTCAGGCAAATTTGCGGCCTTTTTGTGGTCTATCAGGATGTCCTCCGGAACATTCAGAAACCCGAGGTCGGCGGCAATCGTCATGTTGCGCACCATGCTGCGACCCATGAGCGCCACTTTGCGGCCGTTCGCGTGCGCGGCGTCAAGAACTTGCTGCACGCGATGCACGTGGCTCGAAAAACTCGCCACGATGACGCGGCGGGGCGCGCGGGCGATGACGCTTTCGAGAACGGGCCCGATTTCGCGCTCGAGCGCCGTGAAGCCGGGCACGTCGGCGTTCGTCGAGTCGCTCAGCACGAGATCGACCCCCTTCTCGCCCCAGCGGGCCACCGCGCGCAGGTCAGTGATGCGATCGTCGAGCGGCAACTGGTCCATCTTGAAGTCGCCGGTGTGCAGCACGGTACCGGCGGCGGTCTGCACGACGATGGCCAGAGCATCCGGAATCGAATGGTTCACGGCGATGAACTCGAGGGTAAACGGGCCCAGCTTTTCGACCTGCCCCTCTTTCACGGTGTGCGTGTAGGGCTGGATGCGGTGCTCTTTGAGCTTTGCCTCGACGAACGCGAGCGTCAGGGTCGAGCCGAGGATGGGGATGTCGTTACGCATGCGCAGAAGGTACGGAACCGCACCAATGTGGTCTTCGTGGCCGTGCGTCAATACGACCGCGAGCACGTCGTGGAGACGATCACGAATGGGCTCGAAGTCGGGCAAGATCAGGTCGACACCCGGCTGCGTTTCTTCGGGGAAGAGCACCCCGGCGTCGATGATCAGCAGCTTGTCGTCGATCTCATACACGGTCATGTTGCGGCCGATCTCGCCCACCCCCCCGAGCGGGATAACGCGCAGAGTCGAGGGGTTGAGGGCGGGCGGGTCAAAGAGTTCGGTGGCCATTGTTTGCCTGACTGATCGTCGTGCTCGGTGGGGCTCCGTGGCCCCCTGATGTGGTCTATCGGGTGGTGCCGGCCACCTTGGGCAGGGCGCCGCCGGCCGCGGCATTGCGGTCGGGTCGGAAGTTGCTGAAGTCGACGCCGACCACGTTCTTCACAAGGTCAAGCTCGTCTTCGATGACGGCAGCCTCGTGCTCTTCCGGGCCAACGAGCGGGAGTCGCACACGCGGAGTGCCGATGCGGCCGAGGCCGTGCAGTACGTACTTTGCCGCGACCGTGCCGGGCACATGGTTCATGATGGCGCGCACGAGCGGCTCAAGGTGCTGGTGTTCGGCCGTCGCCGTCGCCAGGTCGTTGGCATTCACGGCATCGACGATCGTGCGGTACGGCCCCGGAGCGATGTTGGCTGTGACACCGATGAGTCCCGTGCCGCCGATCGCGAGCGTCGGTAGCACGTTGGCGTCGTCGCCGGCAAAATACATCAGGTCGGTCTGGTTGAGCACGCGGCTGATCTCACTGAGATCGCCCTTCGCATCTTTGATGGCGAGGATGTTCGGGTGTTTG
>JBBRWT010000112.1:0-6836 GCA_038249035.1 Actinomycetales bacterium | reverse complement strand
CTCGCGCGGTACCTCCCCCCTGCGCCACCTTTCCCCCCCGCAGCCTTTCCCCCTCGCGCCGCCTTTCCCCCTCGCGCCGCTTCCAGAAATGCGGAACTTCGTGAACTGAGGTCGCTTTGTTCCGCATTTCTGGAAGCGTGTGAGGCATGGGCCTGACAGGGCTCGCCAGCAGGCGCAGGCGGCTAGCAGGCGCATGCGGCTAGCAGGGCACGCTCAGCCCACCGGGCGGGGTCACGCCCGGGCGTCTCCATGCAACCCTCAGCCCGCACAGACCGTAGCGTCGGCGCACATACAGGTGACCGCCGTATCGTTTTCTCGGGCAGATCGTCGGCGTTCGACGCTCGCCCACCACCGCTTGAAGGGAATCGTCATGCGCACCTCGTCCTCGTCGTCCGGCTTCGATATTCGGGAGGCCGTCGAAAGCATTCGTGACGCGTTCGCGCCTCGCAGCGGCAACAGCCGCGGTGCGCAGGGAGACATCCGCGCTGCGATTCTCGAGGCTCTCGCCGGCGAGTCCAAGAATGGCCAGCAGGTGATCCAAACGATCGCGACCAACAGCGGCGGCGCATGGATGCCCAGCGCCGGCATCGTCTACCCCGCACTGCAACTACTCACCGATAGTGGCCTCGTCAGCACGGGCTACAACGGCGAGCGCATCGTCTACTCGCTGACGGACGCGGGACGCGAGGCCGCCGCCGTTATGGCCGCTGCGTCCTCCGGCTCCGCCTCGGCGGGCTCCACGTCACAGAATGATGGCTCGGCGAGTAGCGGCCGAGGCGAGTGGCGCATGCCTCGCATGGGCGAAGGCTTCACCATGCCCGAGTGGGGTGACCGCATGAGCGGCCGTATCAACGACCACTGGAACGAGCGCACCTCTGCCGTGCCGCGCTCCGGAGCAAAGCTTGCACAGGCCGCCGCCCAGGTCACGCAGAGTGGCACGCGCGAGCAGCAAGAACGCGCCGCGGCGATTCTCGACGAGACCCGCAAGCGTCTCTACGCGATCCTCGCCGAAGACTAGGGCGATGCCGCACGAGAGCGGCAGCGACTCCGCCTCGACGATCAACCGCGCCCCCACGAACGACCCTGCGCTGAAGGCCCGCTACCGCCGCATCATGCGCTTTGCGGCGCGCGCGCTCGCGCAAGCCTGGTGGTTCGAGCTCGTACTGCCGCGGTTAGGCTTGAGCCGTATCGTGGCGCGCGGGCGCATCCGTCGTCTGCAGAAACTGGCGCGACGCTTTCACGACCTCGCGGTCGATCTCGGCGGGCTCATGATCAAAGTCGGGCAGTTCTTGTCGTCGCGCCTAGACATCTTGCCTCCCGAGATCACGCGAGAGCTCGAAGGGCTGCAAGACGAGGTGGCTCCTGAGTCGTTCGAGAGCATCGTGGCTGAGGTCGAGCGCGAGCTGCGCATCCCGCTCGATCGCGCCTTCGCCAGCTTCGAGACGGTGCCGATCGCCGCAGCCTCGCTGGGCCAAGCGCACCGCGCGCGCCTCTCGCCGGGTATCGCCGCTGACCTCGGATTCACCGCCGTCGTGGTCAAAGTGTTGCGCCCCGGCATCGAGCAGATCGTCGAAGTCGACCTCGCTGCGCTGCGTCGCGTCGGGCGCTGGCTAGCGAGGGTCAAACTCATCAACCGCCGTACCGACGCCCCCGCGCTCGTCGAAGAGTTCGCCACCACGAGCCTTGAAGAGATCGACTACCTGACCGAAGCTGGCAACGCCGAACGCTTCGCCGATGACTTCGCCGACGATCTGCGCGTGGCAGCCCCGACGATCGTGTGGGAGCGCAGCGCCCGCCGCACGCTCACCCTCGCCGACGTCACGGCCATCAAGATCACCGACGTCGCTGGCTTGCTTGCCGCCGGCATCGACCCCAACGCGGTCGCGGCCGAACTCGCCCGAGCCACCTTTCAGCAGATCTTCGTCGCCGGCTTCTTTCACGCCGACCCGCACCCCGGCAACATTTTCGTGACGCCCGACCCCTCGGGGCAGCCGGGCAACTTCGCCCTCACCTACATCGACTTCGGCATGATGGGCGAGGTAACCAACGAACTGCGCGACGGCCTGCAGCAGTTCATCTTCGCCATCGTCGCGCGCGACGCACGTGCTTGGGTCGTCGCGACCCAGCGCCTCGGAGTACTGCTTCCCTCTGCCGACACCGTCGAACTCGAACGTGCCATCACCGCCCTGTTCGACCGCTTCGGCGGCGTCGGAGTCGCCGAGCTGACCCGCATCGACCCCCGCGAACTCGAGGCGTTCGCTCGCCAGTTCAGCGAGGTCATTCGCACCCTGCCGTTCCAGTTGCCCGAAAGCTTCCTGCTCTTGATCCGCACCGTTTCGCTCATCTCGGGTGTGACGAGTTCCCTCAACCGCGACTTCAACATGTGGGACGCCGTCGACCCCTTCGCCCGCACCCTTCTCGGCGGCGGTGGCGCGAGCACCCTGCGCAGCGTCGGCCGCGAAGCAGTCTCGATTCTCTCGGCCCTCGCCCGATTGCCCCAACGACTGGATGCTCTCGCCACCCGCATCGACCACGGCGAGCTCGCTGTGCGCAGCCCCGAAGTCGAGCAGCGCCTGCGTGTGCTCGATGGCAGTGTGCGCCGCACCACCTCAGCGATCCTCTTCGCAGCGCTCCTGCTCGGCGGCATCCTGCTGCGCCCCAGTGATGAGGTGCTCAGCTGGGTGCTGCTCGGTGCCTCAGCGCTACCTCTGCTGCACGCGATCGCGCCCTGGCGGCTGCGCTAGGGCGCACAATCGACGGCGAGGCGCGATCTGAGGGCGCTAGATAGCGAGCTCGTCGATGATGGTCGCCGTTCGGCGCCCGGCGTCATCGTCATTCCACATGGCGCGATCCCAGCGCAGCTCTGCCGTGGCGAGCGGCCCCGACATCGTCGTGACGTCGAGGTCTTCATAGGGGCAGTTCGGCGGCTGCGAGCCATCCGTGGGGCTCCACGTGCGCTCGGTCGTCGTGGTCGCCGTCGCGTCATCGTCGCCGACGATCGCGGGCATCCGATCACGCAGGAGCTGCAGCAGCTCCCCAATCTCGCGCGGCGCGATGGCGACCTTCACGACGTCGGGCAAAGCCAGGGGCGTCGGTGCGGCCGTTGCCGTCAGTACAGCCATGGCGACATCGATCGTGTCGACTGAGAGCGCCGCTGCCGCGTCGGCGTGCACTCCGCAGAACCACTCGACGTTCGGCGGATTCCCGACCATGCGCGTCGCGACCGCCCTCTCGCGCCACTGCTGATCACCGCCGCGTTCGGCGAACGTGACGAGCCTCCCGTCCTGGGCATCGAACTCATCCCCGCAGACGGCGCAGGCGGGCGGTCGCATGCCGTCACCCTATTGCCTGGCGGATGCTCGCTAGGGTTGCCCGCATGCGCACACCCAATCGGCTCGCCCTCGCCGTGACCGTCGCCGCAGCTCTCGCGTTCACCGCTTCTTCCGCCGCAGTCGCCGAGCAACTCGGTCATCTGACCGCCATTGCCGCCGACACGAGCGACTTCACGTTCGACTCGTTCGACGCCGACTACACGCTCAGCCGCGAAGCCGACGGCACTGCGACCCTGCAGGTGGTCGAGACGATCGTCGCCCGATTTCCTGACTTTGACCAGAACCGCGGCATCATCCGCGCGATCCCCGACGATTACGACGGGGTGCCGCTCAACACGGTCGTCGACGGCGTGACTGACCAGAACGGCGACCCGGTCTTCTTCGAGTCCTTCACATCGGCAGGCTTCGTCGAGCTCGCCCTCGGCACAGACGACTTCGTGCGCGGCGTGCAGACCTACGTCATCACTTACACGCAACAGAACGTCGTGCGCTCGTTCGACGACACGGCCTCTGACGAGTTCTACTGGGACGTCAACGGCACCGGATGGCAGCAACCCTTCGGTCGTGTCAGTGCAACGGTGCGCCTCGATGCCGAGGTGTCAGCATCCCTCACCGGCAACGCCGCCTGCTATGTCGGGGCGTTCGGCGAAGACGAGACGTGCGCCATCGAGAGCGAGCCCATCGAAGGCGAGCCCAGCGAGAGTGAGCCCGCTGACACCGGCTCGACCTTCACGGCGGGCGCAACCGACCTCGCCCCGGGCGAGACGGTGACCGTGTCGATCGGCTTCGCGCCAGGCACGTTCCTCACCCCCGAGCCGGTTCTGCCAACGCCTCCCCCGCCGCTTCCGCTCTGGATGCACCTCGTCTCGGGCGGCCTGGGTCTCGCCAGTGCTGGCGCACTAATTGCGGCGATCGTCTCGCGGGTGCGCTCGGGCCGCGGGGCGAAGGGGCGGGGCGTCATCATTCCCCAGTACAGCGAGCCCGAGGGTATCGACATTCTGCAGTCGGCGCAGCTGGTGTGGCGCTCGTCGTCGGCGATTCCGGCCGCAATCGTTCGTCTGGCCGTGCGCAAAAATCTGCGCATCCTCGCCTATGCGGTCGACGCGGATGGCGCGCCCTACACGTTGCAATACCTTGGCGATGATCGCGCCGACGCCCTCGATCTCGCGCTGCTCGACGCACTGTTCGGGCCCCCGCGCGTGCCCGGAGCGCTCAAGGAGTACGGCACCTACGACTCCGCTCTGACTGTGAGCCTGACCGACCTGTCGACCGCGGCGATGACCTCGCTCATACCCGAGGGCTTTCGGCGCAAACCGACGGGTCGCGGATTCGGCGCACTCATGCTGGTCGCGCAGTGGCTTATCTTGGTGCTGGGCGGCCTCGTGGTGATCATCTCGGACGGAGTCTTCGCCGATGTGAGTCCCCTCGCGTCCGTCTCGATCACGATTGCCTTCGTCAGCGGCTTCTTCGCTTTTGGGCTCGCCATCCGCCCGCTGCAACTCACCGAGAAGGGTCGCGAGGCCAAAGACTTTCTCGAGGGCATGAAGCTCTACTTGACCGTCGCTGAAGAAGAACGCCTGCGCGTGCTGCAGAGCCCGCAGGGTGCCGAGCGCGTCGACGTCGGCAACAACCTCGAGCTCGTGAAGCTCTACGAGAAGCTGCTGCCGTGGGCGGTGCTATGGGGGGTCGAAGATCAATGGATGCGCGAGCTCGAGATTCGCGTCGCCGCCACCGACACGACCCCCGACTGGTTCGTGGGTCGCAGCGGTTTCGAGGTCGGGATGTTCACGACGGCAGTGCGCGGGATATCTGCCACGACCACCTCGCCCGCCTCGAGCTCATCGTGGTCGGGCAGCGGAGGCGGCAGCTTCTCGGGCGGCTCGTCAGGCGGCGGCTCCTCGGGCGGCGGAGGCGGGGGCGGGGGCGGCGGAGGCCGCTAGGGCACGTCGAGCGCTCGGGCGCGGCTGTGCGAATACACCCCGCGCCGCGCGATCGCGCGCCGTACAAACTTCTCCGCCTCTATAAGCCCCAGCACGGTCGAGGCGGCAAGCGCGCAGCCCACCCACTCAGCAAAGCTCAGCGGCACAAGCCCCAGCACTCCGGCACTGACCGGCCAGGTTATGACGAGCCACTGCAGCCCGAGGGCTCCCGCAGCGGTGGCGATGAGAAACGGATTGCTGAACGGGCTGATGGTGAACAGTGCGCGACGTTCGGTGCGCGCGCTTCCCGACTGGAAGAAGCTCATGATCACGAACACCGTCATGGTGATCGTGCGCACGCGCTCGAGTTCGTAGCCTTCGGCGAGCGCCCATTGAAAGGTGATGAGCAGCACGGCCGCCATCCACATCGCTGAGATCACGGTGCGCACCCACAGTTCGCGCGACAGGATGCCCTCACTCGCGGCGCGCGGAGGCCGCCGTAGCTCGTCACCCTCGGCGGGCTCGAACGCGAGCGCCACATCTTGCAGACCGCTTGTGACGACGTTGATCCACAGCACCTGTACCGGGATGAGCAAGAGCGGCTGGTCGAAGAAGAAGCTGATGGCGACGGCAAGCATGATGCCGAAGCCCGTCGACAGCAAGAAGAAGGTGGCCTTGCGAATCGCCGAGAACACAATGCGCCCCTGCCGCACCGCCTCGACGACGGTGGCGAAGCGGTCGTCGGTGAGCACGACATCCGCCGCCTCACGGGCGACGTCAGTGCCCGCCTTTCCCATCGCGACGCCGATCGAGGCTGCCTTGAGCGCCGGCGCGTCATTGACGCCATCGCCGGTCACGGCCACCGTGTCACCGTTGGCCTGCAGCGCCTGCACCACACGCAACTTGTCTGAGGGCGAAACCCGCGCCACCACGCCGGCCCGGGCAACCCGCGTCGCCAGCGCCGCGTCATCGAGGTCGTTGAGTTCATCACCCGTGATCACAATGTCGCAGTCGGCGATACCCAGGCGGTGCGCGATCGTCGTCGCGGTCAACGGGTGATCGCCGGTGACCATGATGACGCGAATGCCGGCGGCGACACAGAGCGCAATCGATTCGAGCGCCTCTGCGCGCGGGGGGTCGGTCAGCGCCACGAGCCCCAGAAACTGCAGGCCCGAAGGGTGCGGCAGTTCTGGCCCCATCAGTTCGTCGGCAGCGACGATCCGGCGCGCAATCGCCAGCACCCGATACCCGTCACGAGCAAGTTCGTCATGCACGTCGTGCACCCGCTGACGCGCCACGCTGTCGAGGGTCGTCGACCCGGCCTCTGAAGTACACATCGAGAGCACCAGCTCGGGGGCACCCTTCACGTAGAGCATGAGGGGGGCATCCGCACCATCATGGTCACCCCGGCGTAGCGACTGCGCATACCGATTGTGGGGCTCGTAAGGAAGGTGCGCCACTTGGTCGGGCACGTCGTCGTCGTCATCGCTCGTCACCTCGAGCGAGCGCGCCAACACAGCAAGGGCCACGTCGACGGCGTCGCCGATGAAGCCGCGCTCGTCGTCAGCGTTCGGATGCGCCTCGT
>JBBRWT010000111.1:0-7006 GCA_038249035.1 Actinomycetales bacterium | reverse complement strand
CATCGACCAGAACGTTGAGTGGCGATTCACCAAGCACCGCAACATCGGGCCCTCGAGAAAGGTCGTAGGTGGTACTGAACTCGTCGCGATCGCTCACCGTCAACGAATCAAGGTCAAGCTTCTGCAGATCGAGCGGAGTGCCCACGAGTCGAGAACGCACCATGAGCGGCGCCTCAACGATCGCGACCCGATCTGCAGAGAAGTCACCTGCAGGCACGCTCGGTGTGGCGACTTCGGCTGGCGAAGATTGCAGCGCGGGTAGTTCGACCGTGGGGTCAAAGTCGGCCTGAACGGGCGCGGCCTGGGCCGCCGCAACCTCGCTACCGGGCATCACCCCGAGACCCACAACGAGCACTGCACTGGCCACTACCGCAGCCAACCGCGAAGACAACGTCGATGCACCCATGTGCAGCTCCACACTCACCAGGGTGGGAAGCCGCTTGTGTGGCAACCCTTCTGCGCTGAACGTACGACCTCCGAGAGCCGAGCAATAGTCCGCACTTTGGGGGACGTTGATCAGCCCTCAGCGCGAGGCCGGAATGTTCGGCGTCAACCGCCGCGGTTTTGGCGGCGTACGGGCTTGGGCGCGCGGCCGCCGAGGAACGACCTCGCCGGGTCGACCACGAAGCCTTGGCGCAGTGCTTGACGCCCGATGAGCATCCTGAACCCCATCGCGTCACGATTGCTCAGGGTCATCTCGGCCGTGACCGTGCGGCCCAGCAGGGTGATCGGCATGAGCACGACGATGCGCTGTTCCGCGTGGCCCGACGAACTGCGCACCGTGCGGCGGTCGTGCACGGGGCACTCGACCACGACAGTGTCGGCGTCGGATCGTTGCCACGGGCGTAGCCGGAATCGTACGCGCTCGATGCCATCAGCATCCGGCGGCACGGGCTCGATGTCGAAGGCGTGCACGGTCGACGAGCGGGCGCCGGTGTCGAGCTTCGCTTTGATCCAGGGCACCCCGGCTGAGGGCAAACCGACCCACTCACGCCACCCGGCGATGGTGGTTGAATGGGTGGGCGCAGTCACACCATCATCTTGTCAGGGGCACCTCATGAAACTCGCCATTCTCTCGCGTGCCCCGCAGTCGTACTCGACCCAGCGACTGCGCGCCGCCGCCGAGCAGCGCGGCCATCGCGTGAAGGTTCTTAACACGTTGCGCTTCGCCGTTGACCTCACGGGCCCCGAGCCCGACCTCAACTACCGCGGCAAGCCGTTGTCGAGCTACGACGCGATTTTGCCCCGCATCGGCAACTCGATCACCTACTTCGGCACCGCCGTCGTGCGGCAGTTCGAACAGATGGACGTCTTCACCCCCAACACCGCAAACGGCATCAGCAACGCCCGCGACAAGCTGCGGGCCACGCAGATTCTGTCGAGACACGGCATCGGGATGCCCGCGACGGCCTTCGTGCGCAATCGCGCCGACGTGCGCCCCGCCATCGAACGCGTGGGCGGTGCCCCCGTCGTGATCAAGCTGCTCGAGGGCACGCAAGGCATTGGCGTGATCCTCGCCCCCCAGGCCAAGGTTGCCGAGGCCATCATCGAAACGCTGCACTCGACCAAGCAGAACGTGCTCATTCAGCAGTTCATCGCCGAAAGTCGCGGCCGCGACATCCGGGCCCTCGTCGTCGGCGACCGCGTCGTCGCTGCGATGCGCCGCACCGCCGAAGGCGACGAATTTCGGTCAAACGTGCACCGCGGCGGTTCTGTCGAGGCCGTCACCCTCACGCCCGAGTATGAGCGCGCGGCCGTTCGTTCGGCTCAGATCATGGGCCTGCGCGTGGCCGGGGTCGACATGCTCGAGGGCAACGAGGGGCCGCTGGTGATGGAGGTCAACTCCTCCCCCGGCCTGGAGGGCATCGAGCGCGCCACCAAGCTCGACGTCGCGGGCGCGATCATCGACTACATCTCGCACGAAGTAGCGTTTCCTGACATCGACGTGCGGCAGCGCCTCGCGGTGTCGACGGGGTACGGCGTGGCCGAGCTCCTCGTGCATGCCGGGGCCGAAATTGTCGGGGGCACGCTCGGCGACTCGGGCATCCTCGACCGCGACATCACTGTGCTCACGCTCAATCGCGGCACCACGGTGATTCCGAACCCGCGCCGTTCGCAAATGTTGCAAGCAGAAGACCGGCTGCTGTGCTTCGGTCGCATGGAGGAGATGCGCGCTATGACCCCCAGCCGCCGGCGTCGGCGCGCTGCTGTGCGCAAGCTACCAAAGAGCGCCGCGCCACAGACGTGAACAGGGGTCTACTCGGCCGTGGTGTCTTCGACGTGAATCTCAAGAAAGCGGTATAGCTCTTGGTCGTCGACTCCCGGGAAGGTTCCGCTGGGGAGCGGAGACAGGATGTGCGCGTGCAGCTTGGCGCTCGTCCACACCTTGCCCTGCCACCGACCCGCGAGCTCGCCATCGGGGCGCTTACAACACTCCGGGTCGGGGCACGTCGAGCGGCGCCGGTTGGCCGTGTCACGGCCACGAAACCACTTGGAGTCGGCGAACGGCACGCCCACAGTGATCGAGAACTCGTCTGACGAGCTCGTTCCCGTCTGCGTCGACTCCCAAAAGGTGCCCTCGGGAGTGTCGGTGTACTGGTAGTACTCGGTCGTGCGGGTTGTTCGCGTGAACGCGGCCCGCGCGCTCCACATGCGGCACACCAGCTGGCCCTCGGTCGAACCCGTGACATCGACAGGCAGTCGCAGTCCGTCGTTCTCGTAGGCCTTGTACACGGCTCCGTCGTCGCCGACGCGCAGAAAATGCACGGTGAGATCCAGATGCGATGTGGCGAGGTTGGTGAAGCGCAAAGCGGCGGCCTCGTGGGTGACTCCGAAGGCGTCGCGAAAGTCTTCGACGGCGATGTTGCGATCAGATTTCGCTTGCGACAGAAACGCCACTGACTGGTCCCGCGGCATCAGGCATGCTGCCGCGAAATAGTTGATCTCGAGTCGCTGGCGCAAGAACTCGGCGTACGTGCCCGGCACCTCGTGGCCGAGCAGGCGGTGCGCGACCGCCTGCAACGCCATCGACCGCAGGCCGTGTCCGCCAGGAATGGATGCGGGCGGCAAATAGATGCGCCCATTCTCAAGATCGGTGACCGACCGCGCCGAGTGCGGCAAGTCGTTGACGTACACCAGCTCGAAGCCCAACTTCTGCGCCATAAGGCCGACCTCGCGGTGGGTGAGTGCCCCACTGATGTGTCCGGTCTCACGCACCATTTCTTGGGCAAGCTCTTCGATCTCGGCAATGTAGTTGTCCTGCGTGCGCATGTGCAGGCGCTGCGCGGTATTGGCTCGACGCGCCTCCTCGGGGGTCGCAATGGCCTGACGTTCGCGCTCGGTGAGTGCGCGATGCAGCCCCACGATCGATTCGAGCACGTCATCGGCCATCGATCGGCCGGCACGCACCACTGGCAGCCCGAGGCCCGCATAGTACGGGCTTCGCTGCGATCGTTCGAGTTCGATTTCGAGCGCCGCGCGCGGGGTGGGCGGGGCGGCGTCGAGCAGATCGCCGAGCGTCGCGCCGAGTTCTGAGGCGATTGACGTGAGCAGCGTGACTCGCGGCTCACGCCGGCCGTTCTCCATGAGCGAGAGCTGACTGCCGGCCACGCCGACGCGGTCGCCGAGTTGATCGAGGGTCAGACCGGCCGCCGTGCGGTAGTGCCGGATTCGCTGGCCGAGTGTCACGAGATCGCTCATGCCTTGACGATATCGAAAGAACACCGCTTCTTTCGACTGGATCAGGGCACAAAATGCGATCGAGACTCCCGAAGATGGAGATATCACCGGTTCCTTACACGGATGCGGTGGTCGCGTACCGGCTCAACGCCCGACCCGTGCGCCCGATATAGGGAGACGACCATGACCCTGCTCGACCGCACCAGCGCCCCTGCCGTCACCGCGTCCGGCGCCACTTCGCCCGCAGCAGTTGCGGAATCGCACCGCCCCGCAGAGGTCGTCGCTTGGGTCACCGAGATTGCCGAGCTGCTCGAACCCGCCGACATTCGCTGGGTCGACGGGTCGACGCGCGAGCGCCACGAGCTACTGCAGCTGCTGGTCGCCAACGGCACCATTGAGCAGCTGAACCCCGACCTGCGGCCATACTCGTTCCTCGCCCGGTCGGCCGAGAGCGACGTTGCCCGGCTCGAGAGCCGCACTTTCATTTGCACCGACGACCCCCACGATGCCGGACCGACGAACAACTGGCGTGCCCCTGGCGCCATGCGCGCCGAACTGCGGGGCGTCTTTGCGGGAGCAATGCGCGGGCGCACGATGTACGTCGTCCCCTTCGCCATGGGCCCCATCGGGTCGCCCATGACTCGCTTTGGCGTTCAGGTCACCGACTCGCCCTACGTCGTGGTGAGCGTCGGCACGATGACGCGCATGGGCGATGCCGCGCTCGACGTGATCGCGCGCGGAGCATCCTGGGTACCCGCCATTCACAGCGTTGGCGCCCCGCTCGCCGACGGCGAGAAAGACGTGCCGTGGCCCTGCAATGGCACGAAATACATCGTGCAGTTTCCGGCGACGCGCGAGATCTGGTCATACGGCTCGGCCTACGGCGGCAACGCGATTCTCGCCAAGAAGGCCTACGCCCTGCGCATCGCCTCGGTCATGGCACGTGAAGAGGGTTGGCTCGCTGAACACATGCTGCTCGTCAAGGTGACGCCGCCCTCGGGCAAGTCGTACCACCTGGCGGCTGCTTTTCCGAGCGCCTGTGGCAAGACCAACATGGCGATGATGACGCCCAGCCTGCCCGGATGGAAGGTCGAGACCATCGGCGACGACATCGCCTGGCTCTGGATTGGAGCCGACGGCCGCCTTCGCGCCATCAACCCCGAGGCCGGCTTCTTTGGTGTAGCGCCAGGTACCGGGATGCGCACCAACCCCACCGCTGTCGACTCACTGTGGGGCAACACGATCTTCACGAACGTCGCCCGCACCGATGACGGCGATGTGTGGTGGGAGGGGCTTACCGACGAGGTGCCCGCCCGACTCACTGACTGGCGCGGAGAAGCGTGGACCCCGAACTCAGGGCGCTCTGCCGCGCACCCTAATTCACGATTTACCGTGTCGGCTCGACAGTGTCCCTCGATCGCCGAGGACTGGGACGACCCGGAAGGCGTCGTCATCGACGCCATCATCTTCGGCGGCCGCCGAGCCAGCAACGTGCCCTTGGTGGTAGAGGCGCGCGACTGGGATCACGGTGTCTTCATGGGCGCCACGATCGCGTCAGAGCAGACGGCGGCCGCCGAAGGCACGGTCGGCGAACTCCGCCGCGACCCGTTCGCGATGCTGCCGTTCGCCGGCTACAACATGGCCGACTACTTCGCGCACTGGCTCGACTTCGGTCGCCGACTGCGCCGGTCGGCCCGCGTGCCGCGCGTCTTTCAGGTCAACTGGTTTCGCAAGGGTGCCGACGGCTCGTTCTTGTGGCCGGGATTCGGTGAGAACGCCCGCGTGCTCGAATGGATGATCGGTCGGCTCGAGGGCGAGCTGGGTGCCGTCGACTCGCCAATCGGTTCACTTCCCGGCGCAGGAGCACTCAACGTTGAGGGGCTCGACCTCGACGAGGCCGCGCTGAGCGAGCTGTTCCGTGTCGACCCGGTCGCCTTCGAAGCCGAGGCTGACGATGTCGAGGCATTCTTCGCCACGTTCGGCGACCGCCTTCCGCCCGAGCTCACGCGCCAACTCACCCTGCTGCGCGACCGGCTGGCGGCCGCGCAGCAGTAGTGCGCGTCAGCGGCGGTTGAGCAAGAAGGCGACGCCCGCGAGGGCGAGCGCCAGCGACAGCAAGATGACCAAGAAGTTGCCGGTGAGCGCGATCAGGCCGATGGTGACGAGCATCCATACCACCGCCAAGAGGGCAGGAACCGCGAAGATCCACCGCGCGATGCCGCGCGCGATGCCCTTTTGGTAGACGACGATCGCGCCCACGACTGCACCGATGGCGATGAGCACGATGCCCACGGTCTCGAAGCCTGCGGGCAACGTCGTGCCCGCGAGGCCGAGCAGAGGGCCAAGCGCGAGAAGTGCGAAGCCGATGCCGAACGCGACAAAGCCCAGCTTGCCGAGCACCGAGCCGCCGACCACGCCGTTTGACCCGGTTTGGCCGAAGGCCAGCATGAATCCGGCGACCGCAAGCGCGATGAAGGCCACGATGCGGAGCCACGTGTCAAGGGCACCGCCGGTGCCCACGATCGTGGCGATCAGCCACAGCACACCGCCGAGCACCAGGCCACCCCCTCCGAATAGGCGCCAGTTCGCCGTGCGTTCATTAACTCGTGTTGCCATGGTCTGCTCCTTTGGGGGGTCGGCGCCGGTTCGACTACCCCGGCATCTGGCCACAGCGTGGCAGGGTTCGACCGATAAAGGAACAGCCGCCCCCAACGTTCTTGTCTCTGTGCGCGTCTGAGAGGGTGAGAGTAGTAGTTTTTCGCATGCCCCGCACGACCCGACCGGAAGGGACTGGCACGGTGACGCAGACGGCCCGCGACGACTGGGAGTCGGTGCTCGTGACGCTTGTCGCCGAGCGCGGTGACGCTCTGACGCGCTACGCCTACGTACTGTGCGGCAATGCGGATGACGCGGCCGACCTCGTGCAGGCCGGCCTCGTGGCCACGTTTGGCCGCTTGCGCAACGGCTTCGCCATCGAGCGGGCCGAGGCCTATGTGCGGCGAGCGATTGCCACGGCGCACATCGACCGCGGCCGTCGGGCCTCACGCTGGCGTGCCACGGCGCACCTGCATGTCGCCGCCGCCCAGGTTGAGGCATCCGATTCCGCCACTGATCGCCGCATCGACCTCAAGGCCGAGCTCAACGGGCTCAGTCCGCGCGAGCGAGCCTGCGTCGTGTTGCGGTTCTACGGCGACCAGAAAGTCGACGACATTGCCGCCGATCTCGGCATCAGCTCGGGGGCCGTCAAGCGCTACCTCAGCGACGGCCTGGCAAAGCTCGCTACTGCTCTCACCGACCCCGGAAGGGAGCACCATGGCCAGCTTCGATG
>JBBRWT010000110.1:0-7066 GCA_038249035.1 Actinomycetales bacterium | reverse complement strand
GACCCCAGCCCGACTGGAACGAGTACCTGGCGCCGCTGGCCGCCTGAACTGGATTCGGGATGCTCGCTGTGGGCTGAGCGCGCGGGTCGAGTATCTCTGTGTGCTGTGTGCTGTGTGCTGTGTGCTGGGCTCTGTTCGGGATGCCCGACGAGAGCAGAGCGCAGGGGTCGAGTATCACCGTGTGCCGTGTGCCGTGTGCCGTGTGCCGCCCGCGGCATGTGCCGCGAAAGGCACATTGCTTCCTCCGCGCCTCCCTCCGCGCCTGCCCACCGCGATGCCCACATGAGAGAACCCGGGTTTACGTTCGGCAGCAGGCCGGGCCCCTTCGCTGATGTGTGCCCGTTGTCACATGACAACGGGCACACATCAGCCCGCGTCGGGTGGGCACCCGGATGGGGGGCTATTGACGAGCTTCCTCGCGGGTAGTGTCTAGTTGAGGAGACTTCATGCACGACGAGACCGTTCCATATTCTGAGCAGGTGATTTCGCGAGGGGCAGCCGCGCTACAGTCGCGCGAAGCTGGCTATTCGGTGGCGCAGAAGTGCCTCGAGGTTCAGGCCGAGGCCGAAAATGCGGATCCGTTGTTGCGGCAGAGCGACAGGGTGCGACTGCATCCGAATGCCTGGCCATGGTACGTGGGCGCCTTGGGCGAGATCGAGGTGGGCGTGCTACTCGGCGCGTTGGGCCCGGACTGGATGGTGCGGCACGCCGTGCCGATAGGGCAGGGCACGGCGGATGTCGATCACCTTGTCATCGGACCAGGCGGCGTCTTCGCCCTCAACACCAAACATTCTGCTGGCTCAGGCGTCTGGGTGGGCGACCACGTGTTGCGCGTGAACAACCAAAACACGCCGTACCTGTCACGCTCGAGAGGCGAAGCGTCCAACGCGGCACAACGCTTGAGTTCGCGGGTCGGATTCGATGTTCCGGTGATGTCGGTACTCGTCTTCGTGCGGGCGGCATCGATCAAAGACGTTCGCACCGAAAATCGCACCTGGCCCGCCGTCGTCGACGCGAATGCGCTCGTGCCGGCACTTGAGCGCCAGAGCTCGAAGCTGACGGCGGAGCAGCTCGCGATGGTGCGGCGTGCGGCTGAAGATCCGGCGTCCTGGCATGTTGACCCTGACGCGGCTGACACGTTTCGGGTTATGCAGCGATTCAATCGACTCGTGGCCACGGTCGGCCTCAACCCACCCACGCCCGCGCAAGTGGACGCGGGCGACGCGCAAAAAACGGACCGATCGGGGTCGCGGCCGACGGGGCGCTCGCCGCGGGCATCCAGAGGCCACACGAATTCACGGCCATCGCGCGTGTCGAAGCGCGAGGCGAATCGACAGGCTCGTCGACGCGAAGATCTGGCCAAGCTCGTGATGCTCGTGGTTGCTGGCCTGACCTTCCCGGCCTGGGGGCCCGGATTGCTGCAAGCCTTCACTTCGGCGCTCACCGCGGCCATGACACCGTAAGGCGGTGGTGAGACAACTTGCTGACCCGTTGAAGCCCATCGAGGTCTACAGTGACGCCATGAGCCTCGACCCCGTGGTGAGCAATGCCGGCAAATACACGACGATCTTCGAGAACGAGCACGTGCGCGTGCTCGAGTATCGAGACGTTCCAGGCGACGAGACGACGCCCCACGAGCATCCGAACAGCGTCATGTACACGGTCAGCGGGTTTCGGCGTCGACTGTTCTCGGGCGGTGCAGAGCGCGAGGTCGAGATGCCGCCGGGCAAAGCGGTCTGGCTCGACGCGCAAGAACACCACGCGAAGAACATCGGCGACACCGAGACGCGCGTGATCTTCGTCGAGCTCAAAGACGGCTCGTTGGGCGGGCGCACCGAGGGGGCTATCGGCCCGTCGTCGTGACGATTCGGGATGCTGCGCTCATGCCGCTCATGCCGCTCGTGCCGGGCACGCCGCGGATGCCACGCACGCCGAGCAGGGGGGAGAGGGGCCAGCAGGTCGAGGGCCAATATGACGCGCGTGCGATGGGTCGTGGTGTCAGCTTCGGTTTCGATCAATCAACCAGGGTCACGTACATGAGCAGGCGTAGGTCGTCATTCTCAGTGGTGAATGAGTAGCTCCCGGTACTGCGCAGCTCGCTGAGCAGCACACTCGATTCGACCGTGATGGTGTCACCGCCCGGCGCGTGCAGGTAGCAGTCGGCGAACCCGTCGGCGTCGTCGTCTTCAGAGAGCCCGAGGCCGTCGCGCACCGTGAAGGTCGCGGTGATCGGCACGACGTCAGGGAACGGAATCCTTCCCGTGGCAGCGAGGTCGGTCGCGATCTCGCCGAAGACACAGCGATTGCGCAACCAGTAGGCGCGAAACATCTGTGTGGTACCGACGGTTACGGCGATCGGCTCGACAAGGCTCGTCGCTCGACCGTCGTCATCGAGCAAGGTGAGTCGGTACGAGACTTGCACATTCGCGACGGTGCCAGGAATGTCGATCGCGCTCCACCAGATGGTTCCCGAGGTGTGGGGGCCATAGGCGACCGAGCGGCCTTCGTCGTCGACGAGCTCAACCAGAATGTTGTAGGTTGCGCCGCGGCACGGGTTGGCAAAGGCGACGCGCGAGTCAAGCAGATTCTGCCATCTGCCCTCGACGACAGTGACCGTTCCGGGCAACATGCAGTCGCCGAGCAGCGTCGCGCGATAGTTCACCGGCCGGTCGCTGCGCAGGTCAAATTCGAGCCGCGCACCGCTCGAATCTGACACGTACCGCGGGCGTGCCGTCGTGTCGAACTGAGGTTCTTCGACCAGCCAGGGCACGCCGGCCGCCTCGATGATGGGGCTCATGCTCCACTCTTCGGCGCCATTGCGGGCGCCGTGTTCCCAGTCGACCCGCAACTGAATGGTGCCGCCTGAGACCGCGCTTGTCGGCGGTTCGCAGACTCCGAACGACGAACCGCACAGCCCACTCGCGACCTCGACGAGCGGCAAGGCGATCGAGTAGTAGCTCGTCGGCGGCAGCGTCTCGCATAGGCCGACGCAGCGGTCGCGCCCGAGGGGCAAGCCGGCCGACGCGTCTTTGAAGCCACCGGCGAGCCGTGCCGAAGCTCGCACGATGAAGTTGCCGGTGTTGACGAAGTTGTAGCCGTCGAGTGCCAGGTTCTCGCAGAGCACGATGCCTCCGCTCGGCTCGAGCGAGAACCGGTCTGGCGCGATGGGCACGGTGAGGGCGCGGTACCCGCACTCAGGCGCCCCTCGCGGAGTCAGAGCTACGTTGACTTGCTGGATGCCTGCGCTCTCGCGTAGTGACGCTCCGATCCAGGTGACCGTCGGAATCGTGACATCGGGTGCCTGCACGACGGCCGATGAGATGTAGTCGGCGACTTCCCAGTTCCAACTGGGTCGCGAATCGTCGTAGCTGCTGAGGCAGATCAGGGCATTGCGGCCTTCGGGCACGAAGAACGCTGCCGACGTGAGTTCGGTGAACTCATTGAGGTACCCGTTGCGTTCAAGCCATTCGGTCGAGGTTCGTCTCGTCGTGGGCTCGGCAAGGAACTGAAGTGCAGCCAGTCGATCGATGTTGGCGCAGTTGGCCACGTCGTCGTCGCCCAGCAGACCGCCGCGCATGAGCAACGTTTCGCCGTAGCGGTGCGTCGCGCTGGCGAGCACGACGTTGTCGCCGAAAGGCACGATGCGGGCTGGCGGGCGCCCGAGGTTGACATTGAGCGACACGTAGTGCGTGCGGGTGGCGCGCTCTCCGGCTGAGGTCTCGGCCACGACGCTCACCTGGTAGCGGGTGTCGGGCTGAAGCCCGAAGAGTACGAGGCAGTGCTTGAGAATGGCGAACGGCTCACCCGCGCGGTAAGGGTTGGCCTCGAAGAGGGCGACCTGCGACTCGGGGGTCGGCAGAAACAGCTCGCGAGCATCCGCCCGATTACCCAGAGGCCAGTAGGTCACCGTGACGTCTGCGGGCATGTTGGTGCCGATGGCGAAGCGAACCTCACCCTCGGCGAGCTCGAAGGGCTCGCACGTGAGCAGATCGGGGTCGGCTGGGTCACCGATCGTGGGGCTCGTGGTGGCGAACATGAACAGCGGCGGCAACCCGGTCAACGACAGGATGCGCGAGCGCAGCCCCTCGGGGCACGACTCGCTCGGCGCATCGGGCAGCGCACATGGGTCTCCGCCGTCGAAAAGTGTCACGATGCCGGGCAGGGCAGCCGGATCATCCGCCGCCGCGAGCGTCTCGATTGCCGCGAGCGTCTCGGCGTCGATCAGGTCGGCGATCGACCCAGGGTCGCTGCCGATGATCGCACCGTCGCTACCCTCGTCGAGCACCGGAGGCTCGCCGCTCGCGGTCGACACCGGCACGGTCGCGCTGCCGAGGTAGGGGCTGACGTCGTCGGTCTCGGGATCGCCGTCGAGGTCGACCGGCGGCGCTACGTCGCCATAGCCGACCGGCGCGATGAGGGGCACGACCTCGGTCTCGACGACCAGTGCGGCCTCGGGTTCAGCGGGCGCAGCGGTGCCACCCACGAGCACGAAGGCGACGAGGGCGCTCGCGACACCGACGGCGATCGCCGTGAAGCCAGCGATGACGGGCAGTAGCCATTTTGGAATCGTCATGATCAGTCCAGGCTGTTCAGTGTGATGTTGATGACGACAGGCGCACTCTGGTTGCCCGCGGCATCTTTGGCTCTGAAGGTGAAGGTCACGACGCCGTTCGGCGCGAGCGGCACGGGGCGCGCATAAACCAGGCGCCACTCGTTGCCGACCTTAGTGAGGTTCGCGGTGCCCGACCGCACGCCCGACCAGGTGGCGGCCACGTTAGTAACACCGACGTTGTCTGACGCGATGATCACAAACGTGGCCGTCTCTTCTTGGAAGAGGTCATTGTCAGTCACGCCGTACTGCAGTATCGACGGCGCGGCGGTGTCGCTCGGTGGTGCAGGCGGACCCGGCTGAGGCGCGGGGCCTGGCCCGGGTTCAGTCGACTGCTCGGGTGCCGGCTCGGGCTCGGGCGCGATCGCCTCGGCGGTAACAACCGGGCACCCGGCGACGGGCAGCGAGGCGAGGTCGGCCTGGTCGGGTTCGACGACGACGACCGCGGCCGGCAGCCACACGGTGGTCGCCCAGTCGGCCGAGCTGCGCACGGCGACATGACTTGAGTCGTCGCTGCGGGCGATGACGAGCACGTGCTCGCCGGCGAGAAACTCGGCCGCTCCGGCCCCACCGGGGCACAGGCCCGCCGAGACTGTGTCGGCGTCGATCGCGATGGCGGCGCTCGCCGGCTCAGCGCCGGGGCCCAGCAGAGCGGCGCCAGCGCCGATGGCGCCGCCCACGATGAGAGCAGATGCGCCCAGGATTCCGAGGGCACCGAGCAGCCCGGGGCCCGCGCTCCAGCCTGGGGCGGTGGCAGTGGCGACGGCGGTGCCGGTGTCGCCGGCAGCGACTCGAGTACGGATGGCCTCGGCCACACCGTCGGAGGCGCCGGGCTCGGCGATGCGCTCGAACGCGTTGCGCAGCATCCGGTCGATGTCGCCGGTGTTGTCGGTGTCAGCCACGGTGATCCTCCTTTCTGAGGGTCGTTGCGAGTGCTTGTCGGGCGCGGAAGAGCTGGGTCTTGATCGTGCCGGTGCTGACGCCGAGCGCTTCGGCGATGGTCTCGATCGACTGGTCGAGCAGATAGTGCAGCACACACACCTCGCGCTGCTTTGGCGGTAGTTCGCCGAGCGCCCGCTTCACGTCGATGTCTAGACTCGTGAGCGCGTCGCCGACGCTTTCGTCGGCGAGACCAACCTTCTCAAGCGCTCGCGCCTCAGCCGCTCGAGATCGTTGCGTATCGCGCAGGCGATTGCTCGCGACGACAGTGATCCAGGCGGCAAGGTTACTGATCTCGTGGGCGGGCGGCGACGCCAGGTGGCCGACGATCGCGTCTTGCACGGCGTCGGCGGCGTCTTGCCGGTTGCCGGTAATGAGCCCGACAGCGGCGACGACCTTGGGGTATTCATACGTGACGAAGTGTTCAACGTCGACCACGAGTGTCTGAATCACGGTAGCCCTCCCATCACTACTACGACGCGCGGGAGGCGTGGAAGGTTGACACGCTTCCGAACTTGCTCGCACACAGCATGCTGCCTGCGGGCGTTCAAGGGAAGAGCCACGGGGCTTTTCGGGCGCGCGGAAGAGAAGGCGAGGGTGCAAACGGATGCTCGACTCGAGCTGAACATGCCTCATAACGCCTTGACCAGGCCGGCACTTCAGGCGTAGAGTGAACCTGTTGCCCCAGACCCCGGCTGCATTCGCATACCGACTGTAGTAACCATGAACACCCTGCTCATCATCGCTGCCATCATCGCCGTCATCTTGCTCTTCACGGGTGGCTTCGTTGAGTCTCTGAACTTCTTGCTGTGGGTTGGCATCGTTCTACTGATCATCGCGGTCATCGCGTTCGTCGTCAGGAGCATCTCGGGCCGACGCGCCTGACGCTGCACCACTGACGCCGCACGCGCTCCCGGAGGACGTGCGGTTAGTCGCAGGCCCGAACCTGCGAGGCGGCGGATGCCGGCATCAGTTCACCGGGATAGTGACGCCCAGCATCTGCCCCAACGCCCCGGTCTGGCGCTTTCGGAAGTCGCGCGAGACCGGGGCTTTCGGCTCTGCTACGTCGAAGGCGTGGTACGCGCCTTCGATGACGTGCAGCTCGCACGGCACGCCCGCCTCGCTGAGGCGCCGTGCATACTCGACGTCTTCGTCGTGGAACAGGTCGAGGGTTCCGACGCCGATCCAGGTGGGCGGCAGCCCGGCGAGAGCGGCTGGGCCCTGCTCGGCGCGGCGCGCGGGCACGGCGACTTGCAGCGCTTCGGCATCGAGCACGCCGGCCTCGATCGCGGCGTCGCCGGGGGAGACCCCTGGGCGGGCGGCAGCGCCCAGGTAGAGGCCCCAGCCGAGGCGATTGCTGGGCACGTTCCACAACCGGAGGCCACGCGGGTCGGGGCCGTCGCCGATCGGGGTGCGGTCATCCAGCATCGGATACGCCAGCACCTGCCCG
Organism: Actinomycetales bacterium; assembly: GCA_038249035.1. Lineage (GTDB taxonomy): Bacteria > Actinomycetota > Actinomycetes > Actinomycetales > Microbacteriaceae > Microcella. The sequence goes on along the minus strand of JBBRWT010000110.1, from coordinate 68 downwards.
ACCAGCGTGAACTCGCCGCGATCGCGCACCAGCAGGGCGAAGGCGGCGGCAAGCCCGGCTCCGGCACT
>JBBRWT010000109.1:0-7212 GCA_038249035.1 Actinomycetales bacterium | reverse complement strand
CCCCAATCGGGTTTGGCCAGACTGGAAGATCCAGATCCGTAAATGCTTTCGCCATTTTTGTCCAGCCATTTACCAACTTCCTCGACACGCTCTTTTGTCGCGTAACGATTGCGGCTTGGATCAAGTTGCACGGTCTCGGTCACCATGACGGTGCCGGCGCCGTCGACATGTATAGCCCCGCCCTCATTGACGAGCAGCGACGGAATACGCGTGACCGCAGGTGCGGCCTGAGCGATCACGGCCTCGGCGATGAGAGCATCCCGCGCAAAACTGCCGCCCTGGTCGCCCCACGCGTTGAACACCCAGTCGACGCCGCCGAGGGCACCGGTCTCGTCGTCGATCACGAACGTTGGGCCGATGTCGCGCATCCAGAAGTCATCGAGAGGCGCTTCGACGATCTCGATCTCGGCGCTCAGCATGCGGCGGGCCCGCTCGCGCTCGCTCGGGTCAACAACCATGGTCACGGGCTCGAACGGCAGGATCGCGTGGGCCACGCTCGTCCACGCGCCGTAGGTCGCGTCGCGGGCCGCCGAACTGTCGCCCATGACCTCGCCTTCGCGCGGAAAAGCCATCCAGATGCGGTCGTGCGGGGCCGTCTCGGCGGGCATGCTCCAGGTCATCTTGTGAGCTTAGTGATCGGGGCACACCGCGTCACCGCATAGAGAGGGAACTGACGATTGCCCTACGGCGGCCCGAGACTAAGAAGGTGACGACGAAGGGGCCGATGCCGTCGCCGGCACCGACCCCCCGTTGACTCTCGCGTCTAGCGTGAGCGAGAGCGCGAGCCGCGAGTGACGAGGCCGTAGATCAGCAACACGATGATCGCGCCGCCGATCGCGAGCAGCCACGTGGTGATGTCGAAGAAGCCCTCGAGGCCAACCCCGAAGAGCTGGCTGCCAATGAAGCCGCCGAGCAGTGCGCCAACGACGCCGAGCACGAGGGTGATGATCCAGCCGCCACCCTGGCTTCCGGGCAGAATCGCCTTCGCGATTGCGCCAGCAATGAGCCCAAGAATGATCCATCCAATAATCGTCATGTCGACCTCCGAGTCGATTCGTGTGTGCGGGCCCCGACGTTCAGGGCTGCCAAGAGACAACCACAGTGCTCATGCACAGGCCGACCCCTTGAACAGTGGGTGATCTGCTGGTAGGGCGCGGGCGCGAGGCAAACCACACGAACCATGCGCAAAGCAAAAGGGACCACCGCGGTATTGCCCCCCGCTCGGGGGCATGAGACTGTAATCGCGCACGGTTTCATCGCCATCGCGCGAGCGCGAGCACGAGCAGCAAGGAGAAGCACGATGGGCACACTGCGATATCAGAATGAGGAGCTTTCGTTCGATGACCGCCTGCTCGCGCATATGCAGATCGTCATCAGCACCAAGCTGCGCCGAGGGGAGAACTTCTTTCTCACCTGGTCGGTGCCGGCTCACGGCGGAAGCGGGCGCCACGCGCTTTGGATCGACAACGGCGTGCCCGTTCACATCACCTATTCGGGCTCTCGGCCCCCCCAGATCAACCGTGAGTGGATCGAAATGTTGATCGCGTCGTCGGCGACCGGCGGGGTGCACCTCAGCGATGAACCGTCAATTCCATCGGTCGAGTAACTCGGCGGCTGAGGTCGTAAAAAGGGCCCGCTAGACCCATTTGCTCAGAAGCGCAAGGCCCCTGCGGCAATTGCTCGTCGGGGTTAGCGTTGACGGCGAACGGAGGCGATGAGCCATGACCGACGCAACACTGGTGATCAACGACCAGCGTATTCCGCTGAGCGACGAGACCGACTTGCGCGATCTGATCGGCGACATGATGAACGCAGTGGCCGCCGGTGGCTCATTCGTCCACATAGAAGGTTGGCACGGGCGGTCGTACGACGTTCTCGTGAGCTCGGCGACGCAGGTGCTGATCTCGCACGGGTCGTTCACTTTCGAGGCGGGAACCTCTGAAGGGCCTTGGGTCTCGAGCTTTGACCTCGATATGTGACGTCTCGACAGACGGCGCTGTGTTGCGACTCCGCCTGGCAGAATAAAGCTATGTCGACGTGGACCTTTCTCACGCACCACTCGCACGTGTTGCTGGAGGTCGCGAAGAATCCCGATGCGACGGTGCAGCAGCTGGCCGACGAGGTCGGAATCTCTACGCGCTCGACCGTGACGATCCTGGGCGACCTCGCCGCGACCGGCTACCTCGAGCGCGAGCGCCGTGGGCGCCGCAACCACTACGTGGTGGTGCCCTCGCAGCCACTACGACACCCCTCGAACGCCGGACACACGGTCGGCGAGCTAATCGCAGCACTCGCCGAGCTTCGCTGAGCTTTGCCGAGCCGCGGCATGACGCTTCGTCGGGGCGGGCTACTCACTGCCCGATAGGCTCGCGGCATGTCAGATTACGACGACCGCCCGGTCGGGTTTCTCGGCCGCCTGCGCAGCATGAAGATCATCACCTGGGTGCTGATCTTGGGCCTCGTGGGCCTCACGCTCAGCGGCACAACGCTGCTCTTCGTGTTGCTCGGCAACTAGTTCGAGTCGAGCCGAGCTGGCGTCGAGTCGAGCCGAGCCGGCGTCATCGCACTCACGGAAAGAGGCCGGGCACGGCCCCCACGGCAAGCCGCACGACATAATCCGAACCATCGGGTGCGGTCATGACAATGCCGTCGCGCGCATAGAGCTCGCTGATCGGAATGTCGGGCGCCGACAGCACGAGGGTGCCGCCGAGCTCTTCGATCTCGGTGCAGGTCAATACGCTTCCGGTATCGCGGCCGAACGAGGTGGAGAGCCCGAGGGTGAGCGTAATGGTGTTGAGCGTGGCAAGCTCGACCCCATCGATTATCGCGTCGCTCAACTCGACTCCGCTCTCATCGACGCACCGCTCGATCTGCGGGTCGAGCACGACTCGACGACCGGCGACCTCAAGGTCGACTGGGGATGCGAAGTAAAAACTTCCGCGCGCACTGCTCGTTGCCTCGAGAGAGACGACCAGTCGCGACACCACACCGGGTACGTCAACGACCCCGCGCTCCCAGCGATTCTCGACCGCGGCGGGGCTCCACGTCGAGGTCGTGCCGTCGTCGCCGACGAGCACCACCTCGAATTGGTACCGCGTGCCCACGCAGGCGTTCGGAAAGTCGATGACCGTGCGACTCTCGACGCGCCCGACCTGCTCGGTAATGAGCCCATCTGGAACGCAGTCACCGACGACCCGAACCGTATACTCAGCTGGCCGATCGACAACGAGATTGAAGGACAGCACCGAGGTGTAGCGGGCCTCACCGTCGGTCACGCGCACCCGCTGGTTTGTGTCGAGTTGCGGCGCGGCCGGTCGTTCCACGTCAGGCGGACCATCGATCGGTGCCTCGAGAACCCAATCGGGCAGGCCGTTGCCGGTGCCACGCACCCAGTCGAGACGTAACACCAATGAGCCCACAGACGTCAGTCGCGTCGGCGGTTCGCACGATCCGAACGACGAACCGCACAGCCCGCTGGGCACCCTGACGTCGGCAAGCGCCACACGGTAGAAGAGCGGCTCGGGGGCTTCACAGGCTGCGCCCGAGCATCCGGATGGCGGCACCGCGATGGCGAACGGGGCAGAGGGCGCCCCATCGACCGACGTTACTTGCGAGGTGATCACAACGAGGTTCGCGGTTGTGCCGGGTTGACAGACGATCGCGGTCGGTCGGTCGCCCGCGGGCAAGGCAGCACCGTCGGCAAAGCTCTCGCCCGCGGTCGGCCCTCGCCAACTGCCGCACGACCCGCCTGAAAGATCACGCCCGGTCAACAACAAACCGCCATCACTCACGCCTCGAACGAGGTCGAGTCGATCGACGGAGATCATCGGCTGCAGTGGGTCAGGGGTCGACACGAACTGCGTGTACTCGCGCACCGGAATATCGGTCTCGAAACTCGGGCGGTCGCCGTCGAACCACCGGATGCACAGAAGAAACGTCTGGCCGTATCCCAGACCCACACTGGATGTCGTGCGGCGGTCATACTGGGGCAGAAAACCGTTTCGTTCGTTGTAACCAGGGGCGGTTGTCCTAGTGACCGGGGTGGCCGCTTGATCTGCCAGACCTGATGAGGGCATTCCCGCACAGGTGCGCCGATCGGTCGGTACTCCCGGCGGCAGTCGGTACGCTGAAATTTGCACCGCCTGATCCGCCGTGTGCGGCGCCGACACGAACAACGAGTCATCGCCCACCGGCAGCACCCGCAGCGGAGGAATACCCAGTCGTGCAGAGCTTGAGAAACCGACCGTCTCGGTCACCTCTCGACCAAACTGGTCGGTCACTAAAAGTTCGGCGAGGTACGGCGTGTAGTCACGTACTCCGTCGAGCACGGTGCAGTGCTGTGGTCGATACCAGTCGCCGAGATAGTCAGGCGGGTCGACCATGAAGCCCTCGTCCCACGCGGCAACCCGCGCGGGGCTTGTCATGAGCACGCGCTCGCCCACGTCGCTCGGGTTAGCGACGGGCCAGTATCGCAGCGTGATCGTGGCGGGCGCGTTCGTACCGACGGCGAACGAGACCTCTCCGGCGGCAAGGTCGACCACGGGGCAGTAGGCCAGTGCCACGCTGGCGATGATGTCGTCACGAGTCGGCGGGTTCGCGAGCCCGATGACGTACAGTTCGGGCGGGGTTGTGAGGGCGAAGATCGTGCTTCGCAGCCCCTCAGGGCAGCCAGCCGGGGCGGCTGACTCGTCGCTGGACTCTGCCGCAGCGCAAGGGTCGCCGACAGCGGTGGGTGCTGTGGCCGGCGGCGTCACCCCGCCATCCCACACCCCGACCGGATCGTCGGCCTCGCCCATCGCCTCGATCACGGCGATGGTCGCCGCTTCGGCGTCAGCGGCGGCAGTGCTTTCCCCTTCGACGGATGCCGAAACCGGCACCTCGATCTCGCCGATCGCCGGGCTGACGTCGAACGCGACGGCGTCAGCGTCGGCCTCAGAGAGTGTGTCATCGCGCGCGCCCACCGCGATCGGCTCGATGATCGGCACGACCTCGGTCTCGATCGCCTGCGGTGCCTGTGCCGCGAGCTGCTCGGGAGCGGCGAAGCGGATACCGACGATGGCCGCCACGGCGGCGACCGCCAGAGTCAACAGGATCGAGATTGTGGGAACAAGCCAGGGAAAGCGCTTCATGATCGGGCCGCCTATACAAACTGGATGTAGTTGAGGGGCACCAGTACCGGCGCACTCTGGTTGCCCGCCGCGTCACGAGCTTGTACGCGGAAGGTAATCGTGCCGAATGGCGTAGAAGATGGAATGAAGGTGTAGCGCCACTCTGAGCCCGAGGCCGACATCTGAGCAGAGCCCGACTGGGCCCCGGTCCAACTGATCGACACCCCTGTCACGGCCGTGTTGTCATTCGCCGCAAGGGTCAAGGTTGACGGCTCGTCGTCGTAAATCGGAGCCTTGGACCACGAGGCTCCGCCGATCGTTGGCGCGATCGTATCGCCGGTAGGTGGCGGAGGGGGCGGAGGGGGCGGAGGGGGCGGAGGGGGCGGAGGGGGCGGAGGTGGCGGGGGGGGAGCCTGCTCGGGTGCGGTGAGAACGACAACCGGTTCAGGGCATCCGCCCACGACAAGCGACTCGGGCGACGCCTGGCCGTCATCGACGGTGATGACCCCGATCGGAACCCACACCGTGCGCAGGCCGTTCAACGGGTCTCTGACCGACACCCACGACCCGTCGTCGCTGCGTTCTTGCACGAGCACGCGCTGGTTGGGCGTGAACGAGGTGACCGGGGTGCCGCCGGGGCAGTCGTAGCCCGCGGTGGTCTGCACGACTCCGGCGGTGACCGGCGGCGCGGCGGTCGCTGGGCGGCCGAGGGCGCCGCTCACTCCGAGCACGCCACCGGCGATGCCTCCGACAACGACGAGCGCAGCCCAGGGAGCCCAACTGGCCAGGCCCGCCGCGCCGCCCGCAGCGCCGCCCGCAGCGCCGCCCGCAGCGCCCGCGGCGCCCGCGATCGACGCCGGCGGCTCTGTTAATTTCGCCATTCTGACCCCACCCCATCGCTACGAGCCGCGTCAGTGACGCGCCGTAGGCCGCCGTGCTCCGTGTCGACGTCTGGTGGCAGAGAGATAAGCAGACAGCAGGCTTCGCAGATGTCGAGTGGTTCTCTGTGGCGCGAAGAATACTCGCCCCAAGTGAATTTCGCGAGATCTCGCGCGCAGATTGGCCGCCGTGGGTGCTCGCGGGCCTGACTGCTTGGCTTGTCACCGTGCTCGGCGGCTGGCTGCTGCCGCTGCTGTTCTTGCGCGGCAAGTTCTCTGACGTGAACGCCGCCGCGAAGGAGAACGCAGGGCTAGATCAGCCAGGGCATCTTCTGCACGATGCCGAGTCGCTTCCACGCGCGCCCGGCACCCCACGTGTCTCCGGCTGACAGTGCCGCGATCACGATCAGGGCGAGCGCGTAGATGATGTGGTAGTCGACGAGCGGATTGTTTGACGCCGCGTTAGCGCCGAACGGCCACTCGGCGAGGTACATCGCCAGCATGAGCACGGTGCCGACGACGGCACTCACCCGCAGCCCGATGCCGATCATGACGGCGAGGCCGATGGTGAGCATCCCGATCATGAAAAGAATGTCGGATGCGGGGCTCGCGATCGACGCGAAGAAGGGCTTCAGCGGCCCGACAACTGCGTCACTGTTGAGAAAGCCTTGGGCAGGGGTGCCGCCGTTGATCCACGCGCGCTCGGCGGGTGTCGAAAACCCGAGCCCGAAGGTTTTGTCGAAGAAAGCCCACAGAAAGATGAAGCCGGTGGCAAGGCGAAGGACGGCGAGGGCTCGGCGACCGCCAACTCCGCGCACGAGATCGCGCTGGGTCGCTACCCGGTCGTCGGGCTGTACGCCGGTGGAGGAGTCGTCAGCGTGTGCTGAGGCCGACGCTGCCGTGGCGACAGCAGCGCTCGCGGCGGCAGCGTTATCGGCGACGGTCGTCACCCGGGCCTTTGCGTTGCTCGTCTCGGGCCTGGCGGTCGAAGGTGTCGTCATGGTCGTGCTCCTTGGTCTCGGCGGAGTGCAGTCCGCTGCCAAGGTCTGGGGCAACTGCGCGAACGGTAGCACGATCACGTGTCCAACAAGTGCCGCCCGCCACGCCCGCCCTGCGTCGTCATCCTGCTCGCCCACCACTTCGCGCCGCACCTCCCCCCGCGCGCCGCACCGCCCCCCTCGCGCGGGACCTCCCCCCGGCGCCGCCGGGCCCCCGCGCGCCGCGTG
>JBBRWT010000108.1:0-7234 GCA_038249035.1 Actinomycetales bacterium | reverse complement strand
TTTGCCCTCGGGCAAGTGCAAGCTCGTGGCGTCGACGATCGTGGAGCCGGGGTCTGATCCGGCGGGCTGTTCGCCGTCGGGGTAGACGCCGACGGCACCGCCGTCGAGGTACACGCTCACTCGGTCTCCGAGCATCGCGAGCGCGTCAGCCGCGGTGCGGGCGGCGGGCATCCCGCTGATATTGGCACTCGAGACGGCGAGCGGGCCGGTGTCGGCGAGCAAGTGCAGCGCGTGCTTGTTGTTGGGCATGCGCAGGGCGACGGTGCCGCGGGTCTCGCCGAGATCCCAGGCGAGCGATTCGCGAGCTTCAACGATGACGGTCAGGCCGCCGGGCCAGAACTCTTTGACCAGTGCCTCGACGGGTGCGGGCACGCTTTCGGCGAGCGCCGCGAGGGTCGGGATGCCCGGAATGAGCACGGGTGGTGGGGCGTCTCGCCCGCGCTCTTTCGCGTCGAGCAAGCGTTGCACGGCAGCGGGCCGAAACGCGTCAGAAGCGAGCCCATAGACAGTGTCGGTAGGGATCACCACGAGTTCTCCGCGGCCGATCGCGCCGCGAGCCGCCCGCAGACCCTCGAGCAGCTCGCTCTCGATAGAGCAGTCGTACACGGCGGTCATGATGCGTTCATCGTACTGGGGCAGACTGAGGGGTGTGACCCTGCTCTTTGTGTTTGACATGGACGATGTTCTCTACGACTACGACTGGCGCCAGCGCATGGAGTCGCTGACGGCGATCACCGGTCATGACCTGCAGGAGTTGCGTCGCCGCTGGTGGATCAGCGGCATGGAGTGGAAGGCCGAGGCGGGCGAGCCGGCCGACGCCGACGAGTACCTCGCCGGGGTGACCAGCATCATCGGCGCCGAAGTCTCGCGCTCTGAGTGGGTGCGAATTCGCGCCGAGTCGACACGCGCGCGCCCCGCGGCCCTCGACGCCGTGCGACGCGCCGCCGAACTGGGCCGCGTGGCGTTGCTCACCAACAACGGCATTCTCATTCACGAGCACCTGCACGAGGTCGCCCCCGAGCTCGTGCCGATCATGGGGCGCGAGCACATGCACGCGTCGGCCGCTTTCGGCGCACGCAAGCCCGACCCGCTCGTCTTCGAGCGCGTGCTGGCTCACTACGACGCCACCGCCGAGAACACGTTCTTCGCCGATGACCTCGTCGAGAACGTCGCCGGCGCCGAATCGGTCGGCATTACCGGGCATCATTACACGGATGCTGCGCTCATGCTCGCCGCGATCGAGGCTTTCGCTGCCGAGGTGCGCGCCGCGTAGAATTGGGTATGAGCGAAACGGAATCCAGCCCTCAGTTGCTGCGCCTCGGCGTGCTGGCGACGTCGCGCAAAGCCAACGAGCGACGCTTGCCCATTCACCCCGCTCACTTCGAGCGAATCGACGCCGACCTGCGGGCGAACATGATTCTCGAACGCGGCTACGGCGCGCGCTTTGGCATTGCCGACGCTGAGCTCGAACCCCTGGTGGGCGCCATGGCCGACCGCGCCGAGATCATCGCGCGCGCCGACATCGTTCTGCTGCCGAAGCCCCAGGCCTCTGACCTGCAGGATCTTCGTGAGGGCCAGGTGTTGTGGGGGTGGCCGCACTGCGTGCAAGACCGCGAGATCACTCAACACGCGATCGACAAGAGCCTCACCCTCATCGCCTGGGAGGCCATGAACCACTGGCAGGCCGACGGCGGGTTCGGCCTGCATGTCTTTCACAAGAACAACGAGCTGGCGGGCTACTGCTCGGTGCTTCACGCCCTGCAGCTGTGCGGGTCAACGGGTGACTACGGCAGGCGACTGACCGCGGTCGTGATCGGATTCGGGGCGACCGCGCGAGGTGCGGTGACGGCGCTCAATGCTCACGGCATCCACGATGTGCGGGTGCTCACAAACCGCGGAATCGCCGCCGTGAGCTCGCCCATCCCGTCTGTCGACATCATTCAGTTCGAGCACGACAACGAAGCGCCATTCGACAGCACGGTCAACACCGATGACGGGCCGGTGCCCCTCGCGCCGTACCTGGCCGAGAACGACATCGTCGTGAACTGCACGCTGCAAGACCCGAACGCTCCCCTGACCTACCTGGACCTGGACGACCTCGACGCATTTCGCCCGGGCAGTCTCATCATCGACGTGTCGGTCGATGAAGGCATGGGCTTTAGTTGGGCGCGCCCGACCTCATTCGCCGACCCGATGTTCACCGTCGGCGAATCGACGAACTATTACGCGGTTGACCACAGCCCGTCATGGCTCTGGAATTCGGCGACGTGGGAGATCAGCGAGGCGCTGATGCCGTTTGTGCGCACCGTGATGGAGGGCCCTGCCTCGTGGGAAGGATCTGACACCATCCAACGGGCAATCGAGATCGAGGATGGCCGCATTCGCAACGAGGCGATCCTGACGTTTCAGGGCCGGTCGGCCGAGTACCCGTACCTGTCGAAGGACGCGTCGGCCTGAGTGGTGCTGTGAAATGTCTGCGGCACGTCGCTCAGCGGTGGGCGGTGGTCGCGCGGTCGCGGCCGAGCAGGTCGCGGTGGCCCGAGACCGCGGTGAAGCCGGCCGCGCGCACGATGGCGGCGATGGGCTCGGCCTGCAGCTCGCCGTGTTCGATGACGAGGGTGCCGCCCGGGCGCAGCAAACGGTGGGCGGTGAGCGCGAGCGCGCGCACGGCATCCAGGCCGTCCACTCCCCCGTATAGCGCGTGGGGCGGGTCGAACAGGCGCACCTCGGGGTCGCGCGGCACGGCGTCGACAGGAATGTACGGCGGGTTAGAGGCGACGACGTCGACGGTTCCATTGAGGTCGGGCAGGGCATCCGCCAGATCGGCGAAGACGAGCCGCACGCGGTCGTCGCCGTAGCGGCGCACGTTGCGGGTCGTCCAGACGAATGCCGGTGGTGAGTTCTCGACCGCGACTACCTGCGCGTGGGGCACTTCGACGGCCATCGCGAGAGCCATGGCTCCGCTGCCGCTGCCCAGGTCGACGGCGAGCGGTGACGGGCTCGGAACAGCCGCAAGCGCGTCGATCGCGAACTGCACGACGAGTTCGGTCTCGGGACGCGGAACGAAGACTCCCGGGCCGACGGCGAGTTCAAGAGTGCGAAAGGGTGCGATGCCAGTGATGTGCTGCACGGGTTCGCGCAGCGCTCGGCGCTCAACGAACTCGGTCACGGTCATGAGCTGCTCGACGTCGACGACGGCGCCGATCAGCGCCTTCGCCTGCACCTGGCCGCGGCTCATGCCGAGCACGTGGCCGATCAGCAGGTCGGTGTCGGCTTCGGGCGTCGGCACGCCGGCCGTCGCCAACACACGGATGGCGTGGTCACGCAGCGCCGCCAGATCAGGCAGGCTCACGATCGAGCGCGGTGCAGGGTCACGCGCGCACGCGCTGGATCGCGCTCATGCGCAGCATCGTCACGCGCTCACGCCTCGGTGTCGCCGAGCGCGGCGAGTCGCGCCTCTTCGTCGAACGTGATGCACGACTCGACCACCGGTGCGAGGGCTCCGTTCAAGACGGCGTCAAGGTTGTACGACTTGTAGCCCGTGCGGTGGTCGGCGATGCGGTTTTCGGGAAAGTTGTAGGTGCGGATGCGCTCTGAGCGATCCATGCCGCGAATCTGGCTCTTGCGAGCATCGCTGGCGACAGCATCCCGTTCCTCTTGTTGCTTGGCCAGGATGCGAGCACGCAAGACCCGCATCGCTGCCTCGCGGTTTTGCAACTGGCTCTTCTCGTTCTGCATCGCGACGACAACACCCGTGGGCAGGTGGGTGATGCGCACGGCCGAGTCGGTGGTGTTGACCGACTGGCCACCGGGGCCGCTCGAACGGTAGACGTCGATCTTGAGATCGTTCTGGTTGATCTCGACCTCGTCGGGCTCGTCGACCTCAGGAAAGACGAGCACACCCGTCGTCGAGGTGTGGATGCGCCCCTGCGACTCCGTCGCCGGCACGCGCTGCACGCGATGCACGCCGCCCTCGTACTTGAGGCTGGCCCACACACCCTGAGCGGGATCACTCGAGGTGCCCTTAATGGCCAGCTGCACATCTTTGTACCCGCCCATGTCGCTGCGAGTGGCGTCGAGCAACTCGACCTTCCAGCCGCGCGATTCGGCGTAGTACGAGTACATGCGCAACAGGTCGGCAGCGAACAGCGCCGACTCTTCACCGCCTTCGCCGCCCTTGATCTCCATGATCACGTCGCGCCCGTCGTCGGGGTCGCGCGGAATCAGCAGGCGCCGCAGCTTTTCGGCGCGCTCAGTGACGGTCTGCTCGAGCGCGGGCACCTCTTCAGCAAAGGCCTCGTCGTCTTTTGCGAGCTCACGCGCGGCAGCTAAGTCTTCTTCTGACTGCTGCCACTTGCTGTGAGCATCCGTGATTCGGCTCAGTTCGGCATAGCGCCGATTGAGCTTCTTGGCACGCGCGGCATCGGCGTGCACGGCGGGGTCGCCGAGCTGCTCTTGCAGCGTCTCGAGCTCAGCGCTGAGTGCGCCGACCGATTCGAACATGAACCACTTCCCTCAAATCGCCCACGAGGGATCGCGGGCGGCAGCCTCAGGCTCCAGTGCGCGCAGACCCTGCCTGCGGCAGCGACTTCTGAACGGCCACCAAGAACTCAGCGTTAGACGCGGTCTCGATGAGTTTGCCGGTCACCAGCTCGAGCGCATTCTGGGTATCGAGGTCTGCAAGGACGCGACGCAACTGCGCAGTGACGCGCACCTCGTCGGCACCAAGCAGCATCTCTTCGCGGCGCGTGCCCGAGGCCGAGAAGTCGACGGCCGGGAAGATGCGCTTGTCAGCGAGCTCGCGAGAGAGACGGAGCTCCATGTTGCTCGTGCCGGAGAACTCGTCGAAAATCGCTGCGTCGAGCGACGAACCGGTCTCAACGAGAGCCGTGGCGAGAATGGTGAGCGAGCCACCGTCTTCGATGTTGCACGCCGCACTGAAGAAACGCTTCGGTGCGTGCAACGCGGTCGTGTCGATACCGCCCGACAGGATGCGCCCGCCGGTCGGCGCCGTCACCGCGTACGCGCGGCCCAGTCGAGTAATCGAATCGAGCAGCACAACGACATCGTGCCCGAGCTCGACGAGGCGCTTCGCGCGCTCGATGGCAAGTTCGGCGACTGTCGTGTGGTCTTCGGCCGGGCGGTCGAAGGTCGAGGCGATGACCTCACCCTTGACCGAGCGCTGCATGTCGGTGACCTCTTCAGGGCGCTCGTCGACGAGCACGACCATCAGGTGTACCTCGGGGTTGTTCTTGGCGATCGCATCAGCGATGGCCTGCAGTATGAGTGTCTTTCCGGCCTTGGGCGGCGAGACGATCAGGCCACGCTGGCCCTTGCCGATCGGCGCTGCGAGGTCGATGATTCGCGTCGACAACGCGCCAGACTCGGTTTCGAGGCGCAAGCGCTCGGTCGGGTAGAGCGCGGTGAGCTTGCTGAATTCGACGCGCGCAGCGGCCTCGTCGATGGTTTGGCCGTTGATCGAGTCGACGCGAAGAAGCGCGTTGTACTTCTGGCGGCCCTGGTTCTCGCCCTCACGCGGCTGGCGAATCGCGCCCACAACAGCGTCGCCCTTGCGCAGCGCGTACTTCTTGACTTGTCCGAGCGAGACATAGACGTCGCTCGGGCCCGGCAGGTAGCCGGTCGTGCGCACGAAGGCGTAGTTGTCGAGCACGTCGAGAATGCCCGCCACGGGAATCAACACGTCATCGTCGCTGATCTCGGGCTCGAGATCGTCGCCGCCGGGGCCGCGCTTGCGGTCGCGACCGCGGTTGCGGTTGCGCCCATCGACGTCTTGCTCGGCTCGATCGTTCTGCGGGCCACGGTTCTGCTCGGTGCCGCGCACGTTGTCGGTGCGCTCACCCCGAGCGGGGGCCTCGGAGCGATCAGCACCGCGACCGCCGCTCTGCTGGCCCGCGCCCTGCTGGCCGTTCTGCTGGCCGCCGCTCTGCTGGCCGGCGCCCTGCTGGCCGGCGCTCTGCTGGGCACCGCTCTGTCGGGCACCCGCCTCGCCGTTCTCAGCACGGTCGCCGCCGCGGCGGTTGCGGTTACGACTGCGGTTGCGGCCGCCGGCGGTACCGGCGTCGTCGCCGTCGGGTTGCTCGCCCGCAGAAGTAGGGGCGTCGCCCTCGGTGACCGCAGTGGAGGCGGTGGCCGCAGTGGAGGCGGTGGCCTGCGCGTCAGCGCTTGCCTCGGTGGTCGGCGCGGCGTCGGTGCTCGGGAGCGCGGTGAGGGTGTCGCTCGTCACGCGACGCGACCCGCGGCGGCGCGGAGAGGCCTCGGTGCCGTCAGCACCTTCAGCACCGTCAGCACCGTCAGCAACCTTGGCGACGGGCGCGACAGTGGCCTCGGATGAGGCCGCGTTCTGGCTCTGGTCGATCTGGTTCTTGTTGATGGCGTCGACAAGCTCTCCCTTGCGGAGTTTGGATACGCCGGCGACGCCCAGCGCGGTGGCGAGCTGTTGGAGCTCGGCCAGCTTGAGGGCGCTTAGGTTGGTAGGGACGTTCACGCTCGTAGCGCGGACGGTGGGGTCAGTCACGGAATTGTTCCTTTCGGCTCCGGGCGAGATGCGCCTCAGAGCATGCCTGGTGCCTCGTGATCGCGACGCCAGCGCGGAGCGGAGACCGACGTGATGCGGTGTCGACCGCGCGAATGCTGGGTGGCGCGAGTGGAAGCAGCGGGGCTGCTGGTGATTGCTCGGGCTGAGAACGGGCTAGGCCGCGGCCTCGGCCGGATGCGAGTTCACTGTAGCACCCTTGAAATCGACCGCGAGCATGTGGGCCACCCACGGCGTGGTGGAGTGCTGCTCGATGAGCTCAGCAGCCTGTAGTCGCTGGGCGGGGTCGCTGCACAGCACGAGCACCGACGGTCCGGCGCCCGACACCACGGCGGCGAGGCCATGCTCGCGCAAAATGGTGATGAGGGAGTTCGTCTCAGGCATCGCGCTGGCGCGGTAGTTCTGGTGCAGCTTGTCTTCAGTCGCGGCGAACAACAGCTCAGGGCTTTGAATGAGCGCGGCAATGAGAAGCGCCGAACGCGAGACGTTGAAAATCGCGTCTTCGTGCGGTACCGATTCGGGCTGTAGCGAGCGCGCGAGCGCGGTCGACATCGTGCTGCTCTCGGGCACTGCAACGAGCAATGAAACTCCACGGTGCACAGTGAGGCGCTTGTGTTTCGGACCCTCGGGGGTCATCCAGGCGATCGTCAGCCCCCCGAACAGCGCGGGTGCCACGTTGTC
>JBBRWT010000107.1:0-7293 GCA_038249035.1 Actinomycetales bacterium | reverse complement strand
TCACGGTCTATGCCGAGTTCGCCTTCAGCGTGCCGCCCTCATCGGGCATCTACGACCCGAGCGTTTACGTTGTGCCGCGCATCGCCGAAGCGGTGGCGCAACCGCTGGTGATCGCCGGAGTCATCGCCCTCGTGGCCGCGACCGCCTTGCGCATCGTCGCCTGGCGGCCGAGCCGGGTGACTGCCGTTATCGCCGAGCGGTAGGCGCCTACGGCCCAGGCCGCGCGCAGTGGGCACTGGTGCTCAACGCTGACAGCTCGGGCAGAACCACGTGATGCGCTCGGTGAGAGGGTCGTCGCCGAGCAGACCACGCTGGATGCGCGTGCCACAGCGACGGCACGGCCTCCCGTCGCGGTGCGCGACCCAGAGGCGTTCACCACGCCGGGTGTTACCGGTCGTGGTGCGTTCGTCGCGATCGCGGTTGGCGCGAATGAGGCGAACGCCGAGGTCGAGGGCTGCCGCGGCATCCACCGCAGCTACGGGGGTTTCGGGCAGCACGCCCCGCAAGAACAGCAATTCATTGCGGTAGTCGTTTCCGAAGCCGGCGACATTCCGCTGGTCGAGCAGAGCGAGCCCGATGGGCCGTTCGGGGTCGGCGGTGAGTCGGCGCAGCGCTTCGTCGCGGTCGAAGTCGGGGCCCAGCGGGTCGGGGCCGAGGTAACCGATGACCTCGTGCTCAGCACCGCGCGCCACAAGTTCGAGCTCGCCGAGCGCGAAGCCCACGGCCTGCCACGGCGTGCCCTCGGTCGCTGTCGTTTCGAGCACCATGCGCGCCTCGAAGGCGGGCCGCCGCCATCGTTCGCCGAGACGGTGAAGATGCCAGACGCCTTCCATCTTGAGGTGCGAGTGCACCGTGACCTCACCGATGCGCATGAGCAGGTGCTTGCCACGCGCGACCACTTCATCGACCTTTTCGCCACTCAGATCAGCCGTCGCGAAGCGCGGCACGCGCACGTCGCTGCGCAGCACGGTCTGGCCGGCGAGCGCGGCATGCAGGCGCGCCGCCGCTCGGTGAATGGTGTCGCCCTCGGGCATGGCTTTATCTCTCAGACCCTGATGCGCAGGCCTTGAGGCGTGGCCACGAACCCGGCGGCGAGCAAGGCATCGGCGAGCGGGGTGCCGAAAGCGCTCGCACCGTTCACGCGCTCGACGCGCAGCGACCGCAGGCGTGCGCGCACCACGGTGGCGAGCTCGCCCGCGGCCGACTCGAGCACCGCAGGCTCATCGGTGAAGGTCAGCACGCTCTTGCCACCGCGCTCGAGGTAGACCGCGAGGTGGCCGTCGACGAGCACCACGAGGGCTCCGGCTTTGCGCCCGGGCCGGTGAGCCGTCGCGCCCGCGGCCGCGTCGGGCAGACTCGACGGCCACGGCAAGGCCGCGCCGCACGGGTTGGCCGGGTCTGTCGCGGCAAGAACGAGGGGGGCGAGGGCCGGGGCTGCATCCGCGTCTCGGGTGAAGGTGCGCACGCGGTCGACGGTGGCGGGCGTGGCGAACTGGGCCGCCCCGAGGCCTTCGACGAAATAGCCGCGGCGCACCGAGCCCGCTTCTTCCATGCGTGCCAGCACCGAGTACGCGAGCGCGAAGCCGCCACGCAGCCCCTCGGCCTGCACGGCGCCGCGCGTGACAATGCCGTGCCGTTCGAGCAGCCGGTCGACCGCGAACGCCGTGCGGCGCGTGGGGTCGGGTTCGCGGGAGGGCAGCAGCGACCAGCGGCCGGCCGCGGTGGGCGGGCCTGCCTGGGTGACGGATGCTGGGCGCGCGTACCCCCGATACGTGCGCGCTCGCGGCGCCGGCCGTCGCGTCGTTGAGCCGCCGCCGAGCGTCGCTCGCAGTGGCGCCAGGGTGTCGTTCGTGAGGTACCCGGCCCACACCAGTTGCCACAGTTCGGTGACCAGGGCAGCATCGTCACCGCCTGCGCCACCCACGCCGGCCCCGCCCAAGCCCGAGCCGGTCTCAGTCACCGCTGCTGCGAGCTGCCGGAAGAAGAAGCCGCCCCCGCCCGCGAGTGCATCGAGGATGCGATGCTGGCGCACGGTGAGGTCGATGTCGTCGGGGTCGGCCAAGCTCAGGGGCGCGGCCCCCGCAAGGTGCAGGCTCACCCAGCCGTCGCTGCCCGGCAAACTGCCGCCGCCGGCCCAGACCACTTCACCGCTCGCACACAGCTCGTCGAGCCAGGCGGGGGAGTAGTCGCGAACTCGGCTCGGCAACACGAGGGTCTCCCACGCGCTCGCTGGCAGGGCGACGCCCTGCAGTTGCTCGATCGCGTGCAGTACGCCGTCGATGCTGTGTAGTCCGGGGCGTGCTGACGCAGCACCCGCCGTGCCGGTGCCCGCCCCCGTACCCGCCGAGCCCGCGTGCTGCCACGTCGGCAGAAAGCGGCCGAGCGTGCCCGGGCTGACTGGCTCGATCTCTTTGCGCAGCGCCGCAAGACTGCGCGAGCGCAAGCGACGCAGCACTTCGGCGTCGACCCACTCGGTGCCCGAGGCACCCGGGCGAAACTCGCCCTCGATGATGCGTCGGTCTGCGGCGAGCCGGCGCAGAGCATCCGTAGCCACAGCGACGCCGAGGCCATACCGGGTTGCGACGTCGGCCGCGGCGAAGGGTGTGTGGGTGCGAGCGAAGCGGGCGACGAGATCGCCGATCGGGTCGGGTACGGGGTCGAGAAACGCGCTCGGCACTCCGTGCGGAATGGGCGTGCCGAGGGCATCACGAAGCCGAGCAGCGTCTTCGACGATTGCCCAGCGTGCGTCGCCCGCGATCGCCGCGGTGAAGACGCGATTGGTGCGGGCAAGCTGCTCGAGGGCCGCCGTCACGTCGACCTCGTCGAGCGTGCGGTCATCGACCTCGCTGATTGACAGCGGACCGAGGATGCGCAGCAGATCAATGACACCCTCGGCATCGCGTGCGCGCCGGTCAGGGGCGAGGCGCTGCACCTCAGCCTCGAGTTGTGTGATGACGGCGGGGTCGAGAACTTCACGCAGTTCGGCGCGACCCAGCAGTTCGGCGAGCAGTGTCGGGTCGATGCTGAGTGCCGCAGCGCGTCGTTCGGCGAGCGGGCTATCGCCTTCGTAGAGAAACGCGGCGACGTAGCCGAACAGCAGGCTGCGCGCAAACGGCGACGGGCTTGGCGTCTCGACCTCGACGATGCGGATGCTGCGCTGCGCGATACCCGCGGCGAGCGCCGTGAGGGACGGGAGGTCGTAGACGTCTTGCAACACTTCACGCACCGTCTCGAGCACGATCGGAAAGTCCGGAAACTCGCGCGCCACTTCGAGCAGCTGACTTGCCCGCTGCCGTTGCTGCCAGAGCGGGCTGCGCCGCCCGGGGTCGCGGCGGGGAAGCAGCAAGGCGCGGGCCGCGCACTCACGAAACCGTGCGGCGAAGACGGCCGAGCCGCCGACCTCGGCCGTGACGATGGTCTCGAGCTCGTCGGCCTCGAAGAGAAAGAGCTCAGCCCCGGGCGGCTGGGCTTCGGTGTCGGGCAGTCGCACCACGATGCCGTCATCGGCCGCAATCGCGGCACCGTCGTAGCCGTGCCGTTCGCGGATGCGCGCCGTGATCGCCAGCGCCCACGGCGCGTGCACGGCCACGCCGTAGGGCGAGTGCAGCACGACGCGCCAATCGCCCAGCTCATCACGAAAGCGTTCAACAATGAGCGTCTGCTCGCTGGGCAGTTGCCCGGTGGCCGCGGCTTGCTCGAGCAAGAGGGCGTCGAGGTTGCTGATGGCGCGAGGGTCGAGGCCGGCGGCGACGAGGCGCTTGTGGCGGGCATCCGGTGTCGCGGCGCCCAGTTCGCGCGTGGTCTGCCCCAGCGCGCGTCCTAGTTCGGCCGGGCGCCCGAGCCCATCGCCCTTCCAGAACGGCACCTTGCCGGGCTGGCCGAACGCGGGCGTCACGATCACGCGGTCGTGCGTGATTTCTTGGATTCGCCAGCTCGTTGCCCCGAGCGCGAACACGTCGCCCACCCGCGACTCGTAGACCATTTCTTCATCCAGCTCACCGACTCGCCGACCGACACCCTCGCCCGCGATGAAGACGCCGAACAGCCCGCGGTCAGGAATCGTGCCGCCGCTCGTCACCGCGAGTCGCTGTGCGCCGGGGCGGCCAGTGAGGGTGCCGTTGACGCGGTCCCAGATGATGCGCGGGCGCAGTTCGCTGAAGCGGTCGCTTGGGTAGCGCCCGCTCAGCAGGTCGAGCACGGCGTCGTATGCCGACCGGGGGAGGGTGGCGAACGGGGCGCTGCGCCTGACCTGCTCGAACCATTCTTCGACGTCGCACGGCTCGAGGGCGACATGCGCCACGGTCTGTTGGGCGAGCACATCGAGCGGGTTGGCGAGCACGCGCAACTCTTCGATGAGCCCCGCGGTCATGCGTTCGCTTGTCACAGTGGCGTGCAATACGTCGAGTCGGTGCTTGGGCACGAGCACGCCGCGGCTGATTTCACCCACCTGGTGCCCCGCCCGGCCGACGCGCTGAAGGCCGCTCGCCACGCTCGGCGGCGCCTCGACCTGAATCACGAGATCGACCGCACCCATGTCGATACCGAGCTCGAGGCTGCTCGTGGCCACGACGCAGCGCAACTTGCCCGTCTTGAGCGCGTCTTCGATCTCGCCGCGCTGCTCTTTGCTGACCGATCCATGGTGGGCCCGAGCCAGCTGTTCGTCGCTCTCGGTTCTCACTGCGTAAATCTCGTTTAGCCGCGCAGTGAGCCGCTCGGCAAGGCGGCGTGAGTTGGCAAATACGATCGTCGAACGGTGCTGCAATACCCGGTCGACGATGTCTTCTTCGACGTGGGGCCAGATCGACGGCGTCTGCGGCGCGCCCGAGGCGTCCGCGGGCCTACCGTTCTGGTCGGTGCCACCGGTCGCACCGATGATGGGAGGCTGTGTCATGTCGTCCACCGGAACGACCACGCTGAGGTCGAACGTCTTTGCGGCTGGCGGTTGAACGACCGTCACGGGCTGGGCTCCGCCCAGAAAACGCGCCATTTCTTCAGGCGGACGCACGGTGGCTGAGAGGCCGATGCGTTGAGCGGGCTTCGTGAGTCGGGCATCCAGTCGTTCGAGAGTGAGAGCGAGGTGCGCGCCGCGTTTGCTGCCGGCGACCGCATGCACCTCGTCGATGATTACGGTCGTCACGCCGTCGAGCGTCTCGCGGGCGCTCGCCGTCAGCATGAGGTACAGGCTTTCGGGGGTCGTGATGAGAATGTCGGGGGGCGACTTCTGAAGTGCGCGACGATCTGCGCTCGGGGTGTCTCCGCTGCGCACGCCGACCGTGATGGGGGTTACGGGCTGACCGAGCCGCAACGCGGTCTGAGTGACGCCGATGAGCGGCGAGCGCAGGTTGCGCTCAACGTCGACGCCGAGGGCCTTGAGGGGGCTGATGTACAGCACACGCGTGCGCCGGCGGGGGTCATCCGGCCCCGGCTCGGTGGCCAGCCGGTCGATCGACCACAGAAAGGCGGCGAGCGTCTTACCCGAGCCGGTCGGTGCCACCACGAGCGCGTGGCGCCCCGTCGAGATTGCCTCCCACGCGCCGAGCTGTGCTGGAGTCGGCGCGGGAAACGCCCCGGTGAACCACTCGCGCGTTGCGGGCGCGAACCGGCCCAGCACGGCGGCGGGATCGAGCGCGGTCATCCCCTCATTCTGGCCCGGCTCGCTGACACCCCGCCCACCCCGAGGTCTCGCGTCACAAATCACGGAACTCTTGGCCAGCTGGCTAACGATCCACTGCTCACGCGAGAGTCAGCACCCGAAAGTTCCGTGATTTGTGACAGGGCAGGGCAGGGCAGCCGGAGCCAGAGCTTGAGAGGGCTCAGGCGTACTGTTCGCGCAGAAAGGCGAGCACGTCGGTCAGCTCGGCCTCGCTGACCGAGTGGCCGAGGCCCTCGTAGATGCGTTCGGTGAGAGTGACGTGCTGCGGCAGCCAGCGTTGGGTGAGCTCGACGAACGCGTCGGGAACGACAGTGTCGTGCGTGCCGCGCCCCCAAAACACGGGCGGGGCGATGGCGGCGAGCCGGGCATCCGCCGGCGCATCGCCCGCGACCACGAAGCCCGCCAGCGAGACGGCGAACGCGAACCGCTCGGGCGCGTGCCGCATGAGATGGATGCTCATCGCCCCGCCCTGCGAAAACCCGAGCAACACCACCGACGTGGCCTGCACCCCGTCAAGCCAGTGCAACAGGCCGCGCGCCGCGGCGTCGGCGCCCTCGGATCTACTCTCGGTCGTCGCCCCTTGCAGGTCGTACCAGGCGTAGCCCGGGCCCGCGCGCAGGGGCGCGCGCAGTGAGGCGATGACGGGCTGCAGCGGCAGGTGTGGCGCAAGCCCGAACAGGTCGCCCTCTTTCGAGCCATAGCCGTGCAGCAGCACGAGCAGGGGGCGGCCGGCGCGTTCGGCCGTCGGCGCCGACCACACGATGGCGGACTCGTCGATCAGTTGCATCGCGCTCATGATCTCCATCGTGTCAGGTGCGCCCGCGAGGGTGCCGCACCAGACACAATGGAGCATGGCCACCGTACGCACTCCCGATCCGAATCCGGGCTGGCTCTCTGACGAAGAGCTCGAGCAGATGCGCCAGCGGCTGCCGCTGGTCTACGTTGAGGCGATTCCCGTGCGCGTCGACGGCATGGGCACGGTCACTGAGGTGGGTGTGCTGCTGCGGGTGAACCCGGCGGGCAGCATGACGCGCACACTGGTGAGCGGCCGAGTGATGTACGGCGAGACGCTGCGTGACGCGCTGTTTCGCCACCTCGAGAAAGACCTGGGGCCGATGGCCTTTCCGCAGCTGCCCGCCTCACCGACGCCATTCTCGGTCGCCGAGTACTTTCCGTTTCCCAGCCCGACGCGGTTCAGTGACGATCGTCAACACGCTGTGGCGCTCGCCTACGTGGTGCCTGTGACGGGCACGTGCGAGCCGCGTCAAGATGCGCTCGAGCTCACCTGGATGACCCCCGACGAGGCGGCGTCGCAGCGCGTTGCCGACGAACTCGAGGGTGGGCGCGGGGCCCTCCTGCGGGCCGGGCTGGCCTCGGTGGGCGTGCTGCCGTAGGTCTTACTACCCCCCGAACTGGGACACGAGTGACCCCCGGCCGGGGTACGCGCGATTGCGGGTATTCCCGGTATCGTGATGTTAGTTCACGCATACGCGAACAGTTTTCACGTCACCAAGGCGAGATACCCGCACCTCCCTCGCCGAGGCGACACCCGGGGGGAATCAACCATGGCCACTATGTCATCACGCCGCCGCCGCCGCGGTACCCGCTGGCTGCCTGGTATTGCGGCCGTCGCCCTGATC
>JBBRWT010000106.1:0-7444 GCA_038249035.1 Actinomycetales bacterium | reverse complement strand
TGCGGGTGGAGATGGTCATGATGTCTCCCTTCCGTTACGAAGAATACCCCTGGAGGTATATGGAGACTCACTGCGCCAACCATGAGCCGGCTGTGAGAGTACGGCCCCGTTCAGCCCGCAGCGAAGACCTCGCAGAGACCCGGCCACGCCTGGGCTCGCACGTACACCGGCACTTCATCCCACGGCACGGGGCGCGTGTCGAGACCGCCTCCGGCCACCGCTGTGCCGCTAAAGGCGTGCACCCACTCCCCCGCGGGAAGCGTCGTGCCGTGGTGGAGGGCTCCTTCCTCTGTGACCGGCGAGACGAGGATGTCGCGACCGAGCATCCACTGCAGGGGCGCACCCCACAGCCGCTCGTCGCCGGGCCAATCAAAGAACAGCGGCCGCATGAGCGACGTGCCATGCTCGATGGCCCACGAGCTCTCGGTCGAGAGGTAGTGAACGAGGCGCTCGCGAAGCTGCACGAGGCGGCGCACCCCCGGCAGTACGCGGTCGTCGCCGGTGCGCTCGGCGATGTTCCAGGGCGTGCGGTCGCGGCTGGGCGTTCGATGGTGATTGAACTCAGAGTGGTACTGCATGATCGGCACGAATGCGGCCGCCGCCATCGAGCGCAGATAGAGCTCGGCCGTCGGAATATCGCCACTGAAACCCGCGATATCCCAACCCCAATAGAGCATGCCGCTTGCCGTTGCGTTGAGGCCGGCAAAGAGCGACCAGCGGAACGCCTGCCACGTGGAATTCTCGTCGCCGGCCCAGACGGCGCCGTGCGCCTGTGACCCTGTGAACCCCGCGCGCGAGAAGGTCACGGGTGCCTTATCGGCCCGGCGCAGGAGGTCGCCGTAGGCCTTCGCATAAGCGACGGGGTAGGTGTTGTTCGCCTCGTCTCCGCGGCGACCGTCGAGGTAGCGCAGCTCGCGCCCCCAGGCATGCTCGCCGCCGTCGGTCTTGAAGCCGTCGATGCCGAGCTCGTCGACGAGGTACCGGCGCTTCTCGGTCCACCAGTGTGCGGCCCGCTCATCGGTGAGGTCGGGCATGAGCCCGAGCGGAAACCACCAGCCGCGGTTGCGATACGGGCGCAGACGGCCATCAGGGCCGGGCTCCTGAATTACAACACCCTCGCGCATGGCCGCATCGGCATCATGCCGCGTCTGGCCTTGCGGGTGCGGTCGCATCTTGATGAGGGGAATCTGCCACAGCAACAGTGCGATGTCACGGGAGTGCAGCTCGTCAACCATTGCCTTCGGGTCAGGCCACGCGCCCTCGGCCGGGAAGGTAAAGTCGGCGAGGCGCATTGGCCCGCCGTCGACGCGCGGCGTGTACTGGGCGTCGCGCCAGACATGGAACGTGCTTTCGTCGCTCCACGCTTCAATGACGATGCTGCCCACGGGGATGCCGTGCTCGCGATGAAGTTCGGCCTGGCGCATGACCTCGGCCTGGGTGTTCCACTCGTTGCCGCTTGCCCACAGCCGTAGTACCCAGTCGGGTAGCTGTTCGGGGCGGCCGACCTCGGCGAGAAACGCGTCGAGCACCTCGTGCGGAGTGCCTTCATACGCTGCGACCTCGATCACCGGGGAAATCTTCGAGGCGACGGATGCTGCGCTCACGCTCGCGGAGTGCACCTCGACCTCGACGGCCAGCCGGTCGGAGTCGCTCGCCCCGACGTCGAACCAGACACGGCGACTCGTGCGCACGTGGAAGCCCCAGCCGCGCCCGCCCACGACGTGCGCGAACGGCATCGGGAGGTAGGTCTTGCGCTCGGCGCCCTGCGACGTGTACTGCTCGAACACCACGGAGTCGAGCGAGCTGCCGCGGTGGTCGAGCGCGTCGAACCGCTCGCCGAATCCGCTCACGCGCTCATGGGGCGCGAGTGCGAGTGCGAAGCGGGCACGCAGCAGCCGCTCACCGTCGTCGAGCACATCGACACTGCCCGGCAGGAGGCCGGCAGCAGCATCCGCCAACACCGCGTCATCGGGTGCTGCGCGCCAGGCCGCCACGCGCACGTCGAACCAGCGCGTGCTCTGCGACCCGGGGGCGCTCGAGGGTCCACCGACGAACCGGTAGCGGTACGCGCGGTGCGGGGCGAGATCGAGCAGCGTGATCGAGAACCCGGTCGCCGCGCGAGCCAGTCGGGCTTGCGCGCTCGCGAGGTGGCCCCCATCGACCGACTGGCCCCGCGATCGGCGCGCGGCGCGCTCGAGTCTGTGTTCGGTGACCGTGCCGCGGTCATCCCACTGCAGCACCACGGCGTCGACTTCGGCCGACACCCGCACTCCGAGCGTCAGCGGCTCGCCCGCGACCGGGTCGACGGGGTCACGCTGCTCGGTGTCGACCGAGTAGGGGTGGCCCGACCCGAACGGAGCATGCCGGATCACGCCCGCACCTCCGCGGGCTGCAGCACGTCGAGCTCGACGGCGAGGCGCACGAACATGGCATGGCTCCACAGCAGGGGCGTCGCGACCGGGCCCCACCGTTCGATCCACTCATCGCGGCGGGTGGGGGCGAGCAGGTGATCAGGCACCTGCTCGGGAAGGAACCCGTCGCCGGTCTCGGTTGCCGCGGCCCAGCGCAGCAGACGCAGCGCCGCGTCGCGGTCGCCCGCGCGGGCGTGAGCGAGGCCGAGGAAGCAACTGAGCAGGGGCCACTGGCCGCCCCCGAAGAACGTGTCGAGCAGGTAGCGATGGACCCCGCCGTCGACACTGAGATCGTTCTCGATCGCGCGGATGCTCGCGACGCCGAGCGGGCTCTTCGCCTCGACGACGCCAAGCGGTGCGATCACGGCGGCAAGCGAGCCGTCGACCGCTGGCGATCCGAGCCACTTGCTGAGATGCCCTTCGTGCGTGCCGCGGTCGGAGATCATCGCGCGCGCCGCCGTTGCTGCGCTGCGTGCCCCTGCGGCGGCTACCGACGTCAGCACGTCGGAGCGCGCGGCAGATTCGAGCCCTGCGATGACACAGCCCAGAGTGGAGACGTGCGTCTCGCCGGCGTTCTCCTCCCACCAGTCGTAGCAGGGCCGAGACCAGGTCGCGAGCAGGTAGTCGACGCTCAGGCGAATGCCCTCAGCCCAGCGATCGAGAGACAGGCTGTGGCGTTCGGAGTGCGCAATGCACGACCACACCCAGGTGCCGTAGCCGTCGGTCTGGAAGTCCCACCAGTCGTCGTCACCCTCGACTCCGTCGAGTGTGAAACGGGTAGCGAGCATGTGCTCGTCGGGCAGCGGGGTGCCGGCGGCTTCAGCGGCGACGATCTCAGCGATCTGATCGCGGCGCTCGACGAGCATCCGGCTGCACCAGTCGAAGAATCGTGAGGCGGAGTCGATGGCGCCCGCCGCCGACATGCCGTCGGCGATGAATGCGCCATCGCGGAACCAGCTGTAGCCCTGGTATGCCGAAAATGTCGGGCTCGCCGGGTAAGCACCGCCCTCGTGCTGCAGGCTCTCGACGAGGGCCACGCTGCGTGCGGCGAGGTCGGCGAGCTGATCGAGATCGCTCGGGGTCATGATGGTCATGCGCGTGAGCCCTCCAGGGCGTGGCCGGGGAGGGGTTCCGGCGACCTGAGCCGCCGGAACCCCGCCTGAGGATGTGGTGGTCGATCAGCCGCCGATGACGGCGTTGATGCGCTCCTCAGCGCTCGCGAGAGCCTCGGCGACGGTCTTGCGACCGGCCTGGGCCTCGATGAGCTCTTCGTTCATGATGTCTTGCATCTCCTGCTGACCGGTGGCCACGATCGGCTGGATCGCGATGCCGTCGAGCGAGTCGAAGACGGCCTGGCGGTTCGCCGGGTTGTCTTTCGTCAGGTAGACACCAAGCTGCGCCTCGTCGCTGATGGGCGGCAGCTCCCAGCCCGAGTCGAGACGTACGTCGACCATGGTCTGCGACGAGGTCAAGAACTCGGCGAAGAGCGTGGCGGCCTCGATGTTCTCCGAGGTCGCCGAGACTCCCACAGCGTTCGAGAACACGCCGCTGGCCTGCTGCGTGCTGCCCGGCTCGACCGCGATGTCCCACGAGAACGGAACGTCGGCGACAGCTCCGAACACCCAGATGCCGGTGTGGAGCATGCCGAGCTTGCCGTCGACGAACAGGTTCGTGTCGAAGTCAGGCGTGCCCTGGCCCTGCTCGATCGTCGGCATGACGGTGCCGCTCTTATTGACGAGCCACTCGGCCGCCTCGATGCCGCCCGGGGTGTTGAAGGCCACAGCGGTGCGGTCGTCGTTCAAGAGCGACTCGCCGTTTTGCGCGAGCACCTTGTAGTACTCGAAGAACGACACCGGCTGGTGGCTGCCCCACACGTCGTCGCCCAACGCGGTGATCGCCTCGGCGGCCGCCTGCTCGTCTGCCCAGGTCCAGTCAGACGTGGGGTAGTCGAGACCGGCCTGATCGAACAGGTCGGCGTTGTAATAGAGCACAACGGCCGAGAACGAGCTCGGCAGACCGTAGCTCACGCCGTCGCGCGAGTACGCCTCGATGAGCGATTCGCGGTAGGCCTCGGGGTTGGCCACCTCAAGCGGGGCCAGGGCGCCCGAATCGGCGAGCGTCTGGAAGAACCCGAAGTCGGTGTCGACAACATCGGCGATCGAGCCGGCCGCCAGGTCGGTCTGCAGCGCCGTGAAGTAGTCGCCGTAGGGCAGCGTCGTCACCTCGACCGTGATGTTCGGGTTCTCGGCCTCGAACGCGTCGATGATGGTGGCGAGGTTCTCCTAGTTGCCATCGTTTGAGATGAAGTTGCTATAGGTGATGGTGACCGGGCCTTCCGGCGCGGCCGGCTCGGCGGCACAGCCGCCGAGCACGAGTGCTGAGACGCCGGCGAGACCGACGGCTGCGATGAGTGAACGCTTCATGTGAGTGCTATCTCCTTTGATATTGGGTACCGGTGGTGCGGATCTTTCGGATGGGTGGATTCCCGAGGACTACTTGATCCCCGAGCTGGCGACGCCCTGAATGATGTACTTCTGGGCGAAGATATAGAGCGCGAGCATGGGCAGCACGCTGATGATAGAGCCGGCCATCACGACGTCCCATGCCGTCGTGTACTGCCCCTGCAGGCCCGCGAGCGCGATCGGCAGCGTCTGCAGCTCGGGCGATCGCAGCACGATCAGGGGCCACAAGAAACTGTTCCAGCTGCCCATGAACGCGAAAACGGTGAGTGTCGCAAGAGCAGGCTTGATATTGGGCAGGATGACCGAGAAGAAGATGCGGAAGTGCCCCGCGCCATCGAGCGTCGCCGCCTCGTCGAGTTCGCGCGGCACCTGGTTCACGGCCTGCCGGAGTAGGAAGATGCCGAAGGCGCTCGCGAAGGTCGGCAGCAGCGCGCCGAGGTAGGTGTTGAGCAGGCCGAAGGTCTTCAGTTGGGCGAACAGCGGCACGACGAGAACCTGCAGGGGAATCATCATCGTCGCAAGGTAGACAGCGAAGACGACGCCTCGACCGCGGAAGGGCAACCGGCTGAAGGCGTAGGCGGCAGTCGCGCTCGTGAAGAGCTGCACGATCGTCGTGATGACCGCGAGAATGAGGCTGTTGAGCACCACGCGTGCGAACGGCCGCTCGGTGAACAGGGTCTCGTACGCCGCGAACGATGGGTTCTCGGGCCACAGCCTAGGCGTAATCGAGAAGCCCGCGCCCGGCGTGATCGACGTGATGAAGGTCCACAAAAACGGAAAGAACATCGCCAGCGCGCCGAGGATGATGACGATGTGTAGCACGACCCAGCTCGTGCGACTCGTCGTGTTCTCACGCATAGTGGACCCACCGCTTCTGGCCCACGATCTGCACGACGGTCACGCCGAGAATGACGGCGAACAGCATCCATGACAGCGCCGCGGCCTCACCGGCGGCCCCATAGCGGAAGGTTAGGTCATAGATCTGCTGCACGACCACCTGGCTTGAGCCGGCTGGCCCACCACCGGTCATGGCGTACACCTGGTCGAAGACCTGGAATCCATTGATGAGCGAGATCACGATCACGAAGAACGTGCTCGGGCTCAACATCGGAAGCGTCACGTGACGGAATCGCGCCCAGGCGCCCGCTCCGTCGACCTTGGCTGCGTCGTAGAGGTCAGGATTGATGGCCTGCAGGCCCGCGAGCAGGATGACCATGACGAAGCCGAGGTCTTTCCATGCGCTCGCAAGAATGATCGACGGCATCGACCACGCGGGGTCGGCCCACCAGCCCGGGCCATCGATCCCGACCCAGCCGAGCACGGTGTTGACCACACCGTTGCTCGGGTTGAGCAACCAGCGCCAAACCACGGCCACGGCGATCCAGCTTGTGACGACCGGCAAGAAGTAGATGCCGCGCCAGAACGACCTGCCCTTGAGAGCCCGGTTGAGGGCGAGGGCGAGAATCAGGCCGCCGATGTAGACGAGCGGCAGGTAGCCGACGATGTAGTACAGCGTGTTGCCGAAGACTGCAGCTGTGCGCGGGTCGGCGAGCAACTCGGCGAAGTTGTCGAGGCCGACGAACTGCATCGGCGTGATGAGGTTCCAGTCATTGAGACTGATCCACGCCGCCGACACCATGGGCACCAGGACGAAGAGCGTCAGCGGAAGGGCGCTCGGCAGCAGGAAGGCCGCGACGGTGAGACCGTAGCGCCACCCGCGGTTCTTCGGTGCGCGCACCGGTGTCGTCAATCGCGCGACGTCGGCACGATCGACGAGGCTCGTCTGCAACGTCGAGACGCTCATGCGCGGTCCCCGTGCGGCGCCGCCTGCTCGACGAGACGCTGACGCACGAGATCGCCCTGCTCACCCGCGACGCCGTCGGCGTCGAAGGGCGTCGCGAGCACGAGGGTCGCGGCCCCCTGAGCCCAACTGTCGTCTTGCCAGCTCTCCACCGCGACCGCGACACCGCGGCGCGAGGGCATGAGCGCGGCCCGGAAGGCGGGCTCGAATCCGAACGACCAGTGGGCCCAGTCGGTCGTGCCCTCGCCGAGCACGATGATGATTTCGGGGTCGAGCGCGTGCACCAGGCCAGCGAGGGTGCGGCCGAGCAGGTGACCCGCCTCGCTGAAGATCTCGGCTGCCGACGCGTCGCCCGCCGCCGCCGCATCGCGCAGGGCACCGAGTTGAGCGTCGGCCGCGATGACCCCGCGCTCACGAGCGATGCGCACGAGTGCCGCTTCGCTGATGAATGTCTCGAGGCACCCGCGGTTGCCGCAACTGCAGACCGGCCCGTCGTCGCGCACGGGAATGTGGCCCACTTCGCCGGCTCCGCCGCGCGTGCCGCGCACGATCACACCGTCGATCACGATCGCTGCGCCGATGCCGGTGCCGATCGTGACGACTAAGAAGTTGCGGTGATGACGACCGAGGCCATAGAGCCTCTCGGCCATGGCGACGGCGTTGACGTTATTCTCGACGAGCACGGGCAGGCCGAGCTCTCGGCGCAGGGTCGAGCCGATCGGCACATTGGTCCAGCCGAGCTGGGTCGAGTTGACGATGCCGGTGCCTTG
>JBBRWT010000105.1:0-7536 GCA_038249035.1 Actinomycetales bacterium | reverse complement strand
GTTCGCCGGTGCGACCCTGCTCGCGCTCCGCGAGTCCGACCGCACCTAGTCACTCAGGGAGCGGGGGCGATCTCGGCAATCAATGCTTCGATCCGGCCGCGAATCTCGTCGCGGATCACGCGTACAGAGTCAATGCCCTGGCCGGCCGGGTCATCAAGCGCCCAGTCTTCATAGCGCTTGCCGGGGTAGATGGGGCATACGTCGCCGCACCCCATGGTGATGACGACGTCGGAGTCGACGACCGACTGCACCGTCAATATCTTGGGAACGTTGTTGGCAATGTCGATGCCTTCTTCGGCCATCGCTTCGATTGCGATCGGGTTGATCTGGTCTTTCGGCTCGGAGCCGGCAGAGAGCACGGTGACACGGTCGCCGGCGAGGTGCTGCAGATAGCCGGCGGCCATCTGCGAGCGGCCGGCATTGTGCACGCACACGAAGAGCACGGAGGGGAGGGGGGCGGGGTCATGGACTCGCTTCATGCCAGAAGTATAGACACAAATCTATACGTTGATGGCGAGCTGGTGCCGGCTAGGTGGTGACGCCAACGAGTTCGGCGAGTAGCCCGCGCACCCGCACGTCAACGTCGTCGCGAATCTCGCGCACCCGTTCGAGGGGCTGCCCGGCTGGATCAGCGACCGCCCAGTCGAGGTAGCGCCGGCCGGGAAAGACCGGGCACGCGTCGCCACAGCCCATCGTGACGACGACGTCGGCGGCTCGCACCACGTCGTCAGTGAGTGGCTTCGGAAACTCGCCACCGAGGGGCACCCCGATTTCGTCGAGCGCGGTGACGACGGCGGGGCGGATGGCGTCGATCGGAGCCGAGCCGGCCGTGCGTACGCGCACGCGATCACCGCCGAGGTGGCGCATGATGGCCGCGGCGAGTTGTGAGCGCCCGGCATTCTGCACGCACACGAAGAGCACCTCAAGGGGAGCCCCCTTCGCGCGCGAGCCGGCCGACCGAAGCGAGACGGAGTCTTGCGCGCTCAGCCTCTCGGCGGCGAACTGGGCCGTCGCCGACGGCAGAGCGCGCCCGCCATCGCGCGCCCGCAACCGGTCGTAGCTGTCGAGCACGACGCGTTGCACGGTCTCGCGCGAAAACGTACCGGCGAAGCGCGTTCCGAGGTCGTCGATGATGCGGCTGAGCAGCGCTCCGCTCAAGCCCGCATCGGTCGTGGTCGGCCCCCACTCTTCAAGTCGGGCCGCCACTGTCTCGGGCAACGAGTACCAGACCTCGCGACCGCGCGGCGTGCGCTCGACGAGCCCCGCCTCGTGCAGCACGCGCAGGTGGTGCGAGACCGTGGGTTGACGCAGGTCGAGGGCTTCGGTGAGTCGGCCGACGGTCAAAGCGTGATCGGGGGCGTCGAGCAACAACCGCGCAATCGTTCCCCGCGTGGCGTCGCCGAGAGCGGCGAGCTCGGGAGCCACCGTGCTGCGTGGTCGCACCGTGCCGCGTGGTCGCACCGTACCGCGCGGTCTCATAGACCCGAGTCTATGCGATGCCCTACAGTGACTGCGTGACCGACGTAACCGACGAGCCCGGCGAGCCCGCCGCGCCCGCCGCCCCCCGCTCCCTGATGATCCGGATGCTCGCCGAAGCCCTCGGCAGCGCGGGTCTCATCACCGCCGTAGTGGGCTCGGGAATCATGGCCACCCGCCTGACCGACGACATCGGGGTGCAGCTGCTCATCAACGCACTCGCCACGGCGGCGGCTCTCGTCGTGCTGATCGTGGTGCTCGCGCCCGTGAGCGGCGCCCAACTCAACCCCGCGGTGACGGCCGCGCTCGCGGCCCAGCGTCTCGTTCCCCTGCGAGAGATCCTGCCCACTGTGCTCGCCCAGATCGTCGGTTTCGTGCTCGGGGCCATGCTGGCCAACCTGATGTATGGCGGGGCAGTCGTCTCCATCAGCACCACCGTGCGTGGCGACCTCGGACTGCTGCTGGGTGAAGTGGTGGCGACGGCGGGGCTTGTCGCGGTCATCCTGACTCTTGTGCTCCGCGGCCAACAGGGCTGGGTGCCGGCGGCGGTCGGCCTGTACATCGGCAGCGCGTACTTCGTCACGAGCTCGACCAGTTTTGCTAACCCCGGTATCACCATCGGCCGAATGTTCAGCGACACCTTCGCCGGCATCGCGCCCGAAAGCGTATTGCCGTTCTTGGCCGCGCAACTCGTCGGGGCGGCGCTCGGAGTGCTCGTGGTGCGGTTCGTGCTCGCCGAACGTGAAACGCGAAGATTCCACTAAAGCGGGCCCACGTCGAGGCCAACATCGCGGGCAAGGTGACGCACCTGCTTCGCGATTTGGTCGCGCATGTGTCGCACCGCCTGCTTGCCGCTGTGGCTGTCGAGGGGGATGCTCCACCGAAGTCTCGCGCGACCGTTGAGAAGCTCGAGGGCATCGTCGCAGTCGAGCACCACGATGTGTTGCGCCGCCGCGACGAACTCGGGCGTCAGCGGCTTCGGGTACTCCCCGAACGCGGGCACGCCGATCTCGTCGAGCGCGTCGATAACCGCGGGCAGGATGCGGGGCGCCGGGTGGTCTCCGGCGCTGACCGTCCGCGTGGCGCGGGGCGCGATCGCCCTCATCACAGCCGCGGCGATCTGGGATCGCCCAGCGTTGCCCGCGCAGATGAACAAAAAAGAGGCCGGAAGCTTGAGTCGCCTGGGCTGCTCGCTCCACTCCAAGGCATCGATCCGGTCGCGGGCGAGTTGCGCGGCGAGCGCCCGGACGTGGCTGGCCGGATGATCGAGGTGCCGGTAGCGCCGCATGCTGTCAAGCACGATCTCTCGCACGGTCTCGTCGTCGACACGTCCACTGCCGCGCCCGATCAGACGGTCCGTGATGCGTTCGGCGATCCCGATCGCTTCGGGCGCCCGCAGACTCACAACACTGCCATTTCGGCGGGTGCAATAACCCGGCGCGCCATCATCCGCATGGGCCCAGCAAACGCGCGTGCCGTGAACGGGTGGTGAACGCAGCACGACCACCGCGAGCATCACACGAGATTGCTGGCACAATGGCGCAATGCACGACGAGGCAATGACCGACTCCGGGTACCAGGTCGACGGCGGCGTCGGGGGCGACTTTCTCGACGACTATGACGAGTCGACGAGCGTCGACGACGGTACGCTGCCGCTCGATCGATACCTCGACCGCGAATCGAGCTGGCTGCGCTTCAATCAGCGAGTTCTCGAGCTTGCCGAAGATGAATCGGTGCCGTTGCTCGAGCGCGCCAACTTTCTCGCGATCTTCGCCAGCAACCTTGACGAGTTCTTTATGGTGCGCGTGGCAGGTCTCAAGCGCCGCATTGTCACCGGTCTCGCCGTTCCCACCAATACCGGGCGGGCACCTGCCGACGTGTTGGCCGACATCAACGCACTGGCCCTCGAACTGCAATTTCGGCACGCGCGAGCCTTTCACGACCACGTCAAGCCTGCGCTGGATGAGGCCGGTATTCACGTCGAATCGTGGGCCGATCTCAGCGAGTCTGATCGTTCGAGGGTCGACGAGATCTTCTCTGCGCAGATTTTTCCCGTGCTCATGCCCCTCGCGGTAGACCCCGCTCATCCGTTCCCGTACATCTCAGGGCTCTCGCTCAACCTGTCGGTGCGCGTTCGAAACCCCAAGAGTGATCGCGTCGAGTTCGCCCGCCTCAAGGTGCCGCAAGTATTGCCGCGATTCGTACAGCTACCGGATGACGGCTCAGGTCGCGTGCGCTTTCTGACTCTGGAAGATCTCATCAGCAATCACCTTGAAGAGCTCTTTCCGGGTATGGAGATTCTCGAGCACCACGAGTTTCGCGTCACGCGCAACGAAGACGTCGAGGTCGATGAAGACGAAACCGAGAACCTCATCCAGGCCCTCGAGCGCGAATTGCTCCGTCGTCGCTTTGGCCCGCCCATTCGCCTCGAAATCACCGATGACATGGATGACGTCACGCTCGGCCTGCTCGTGCGCGAGCTCGGCATCACTCAGCAAGAGGTTTACCGGCTGCCCGCACCGCTCGATCTGGCGGGCCTATTCGAGATCTCGAAGCTTGATCGCCCGCGCCTCAAGTACCCGAAGCACGTGCCGGTGACGCCCGTGCAGTTGCAGCCCGCAGAACCCAACGCCGCACCCGACGTTTTTGCGTCGATCTCGCGCGGCGACATCCTCGTGCACCACCCCTATGAGTCGTTCGCCACGAGTGTGCAGGCCTTTCTCGAGCAGGCAGCCCGTGATCCGAACGTGCTTGCCATCAAGCAGACGCTGTACCGCACGAGCGGCGACAGCCCCATCATCCAGGCGCTTATCTACGCAGCGGAGTCGGGTAAGGCCGTACTCGCGCTCGTGGAAATCAAGGCGCGCTTCGACGAGCAAAACAACATCGACTGGGCCCGCAAGCTTGAGAAGTCTGGCGTGCACGTGGTCTACGGCCTCGTTGGCCTAAAGACGCACTGCAAGCTCGCGCTCGTGGTGCGCCAAGAGAAAGGTGGAGCGCTCAAGTACTACGCCCACATCGGCACCGGAAACTACAACCCCAAAACCAGCCGCATCTACGAAGACCTGGGGCTGTTCACGGCCGATGACCAAGTGGGCAAAGACCTCACTCGCTTGTTCAACGAACTTTCGGGCTATGCGATCGAGAAGAAGTTTAAGCGCCTGCTCGTGGCCCCGCGTTACCTGCGGCGTGGGCTCCTCAAGCTCATCAACACCGAAACCGAGAACGCGCGCGCGGGCCAGCCAACGGGTATCCGCATCAAGGTGAATTCGTTGGTCGACGAGGCCATCATCGACGCGCTCTACCGGGCGAGTGCCGCGGGGGTGCAGGTTGACATCGTCGTTCGGGGCGTGTGCGCGCTGGTTCCGCAACGCGAAGGCCTCAGCGAGAACATCCGCGTACGCAGCGTTCTCGGCCGCTATCTCGAGCACTCGCGCATCTTCGCGTTTCACAACGCTGGCGACCCGCAGATCTACATCGGCAGCGCCGACATGATGCACCGCAACCTCGATCGGCGCATTGAGGCACTCATTCGCCTCGTCGAGCCCGCCCATCTCGCGCAGATTGATGCACTCTTCGAGACCACGATGAGTGACCGCACCGCCTCGTGGCACTTGCAACCGAACGGCGACTGGCAGCGCGTTCACCGTGATGAGCACGGTCGACCGCTCGCCGACCTGCAGAATGTCGTCATGACAGCGATCGCCAGCCGGCGGCGCGGGGGAGTGACGCACCCATGAGCCCCGCATCCCCGACGACCGCTACAGATACTACCGCTGACACTGTCGAGGCGGCTGGCGCGGTCGTTTGGAAAATGGTCGACGGCAAGGCCCGCATTCTGCTCGTGCACCGCACGCAACACAAAGACGTGTCGCTGCCGAAGGGCAAGGTCGACCCCGGCGAGACTCTGCCGCACACCGCCGTGCGCGAGATCGCCGAAGAGACCGGATTCGTCGTCGTGCTCGGAGCGCCCCTCGGTACGGTCGAATACCGCCTTCCGAACGGACGCGACAAGATCGTGCACTACTGGTCAGCTGAGGTGGATGCGGGCCAGGCCGAACGGCACAGCTACGAGGCGAACGGAGAGATCTTCGCACTCGAGTGGGTGCCTCTCGCGAAAGCCGCCAAGCACCTCACCTACGCCCACGACGCTGACGTGGTCGAGCGCTTCGCCGCACAGATGGATGCGGGGCTTGCTCGCACCTTCGCCCTCATCGTGTTGCGCCATGGCAAGGCCATGCCCCACGAGCAGTGGGACGGCCCCGACCACACCCGGCCTCTGTTGCACCGTGGGCTCGAGCAATCGCGATCGGTAGCCGGCGGCATCGCGGCCTTCGGGCCCGAGGTGCTGGTGTCGAGCACGGCGGCACGCTGCGTCGCCACGATCGCGCCCGTCGCCGAGCTTCTCGGCCGCGAGGTCAAGCACTCGCGCGGTATCAGCCAAGACGCCTACACGGGCGATGCAGCGCGCGTGCGGCGACAGGTCGAGAAGCGGCTTAATCGACGGGTGGGAGTGGTGCTGTGCAGTCACGGGCCCGTCATCCCGCAGGTCATCGCTGTGGCAGCCGACCTGACCGGGGCTGTCGTGACGCCACAGTTGCGCCGTAGCGCTGCCCTTTCCACCGGCGAGTACACAGTGCTCCACTTCACCCGTGAGGGTGAGCATCCGCGCTTGGTCGCTATCGAGACGCACGCACCGGTCGTCGACGCGTGATGGGGTTCGCGGCCCGTTAACCTCCCGTTCACCCGAGCGCCCGAGCCTAGACACCGTCACTCTTTAGCGTGAACTCGCACGGCCTCCTGTGTCGTGCATGCATTCCTGATACCGATCCCCGAAGGGAACAACACAGTGAACATCACGCGTGTCGGCAGCTTCGCTGCCTTGAGCGTTGCCGCAGCGCTCGTTCTGAGCGCCTGCGCCACCAACGAGAACGAAACCCCTACCGACGAGCCCATGACGCTCTCGGGAACCCTTGTCGGCGCGGGCGCGTCGTCGATGGGTGCCGCCCAAGAGACCTGGATCGCTGCCTTCCAGACCGCCAACCCCGACGTCACGGTCACCTACGACCCGACCGGCTCGGGCGCTGGCCGCGAGACCTTCGCCGGTGGCGGTTCTGACTTTGCTGGCTCCGACCGCGCTTTCAACGACGAGGAACTGGCGGGTGGTGTCGAGTTCACTGCCTGCGCGCCCGACTCGGCTATCGTGCAGCTTCCGCTGTACATCTCGCCCATCGCGGTCATCTTCCAGCTCGAGGGCATCGACTCGCTCAACATGAGCGCCGACGTCATCGCCAGCATCTTCGCCGAGACGATCACCAACTGGAACGACCCGGCCATCGCCGCGTTGAACGAGGGCGTCGCACTGCCCGACCTCGCCATCACCGCTGTGCACCGCTCGGACGACTCGGGCACCACCGAGAACTTCACCGACTACCTCTTCCAGGCCGCGCCGTCGATCTGGACCGCTGAGCCGGATGGCGTGTGGCCGTTCGAATCCGGTGAGGCAGCCCAGGGCACCTCGGGTGTTGTCGACGCCGTCACCAACGGCACCGGCACCATCGGCTACGCCGACGCCTCGCGCGCCGGTGACCTCGGTACCGTCGCGGTGCAGATCGGCGACGAGTTTGTGCCGTTCTCGCCCGAGGCCGCTGCGGCCATCGTCGACGCTTCGCCGTTCGTCGAGGGCCGTGCCGATGTTGACCTGAGCATCGAGCTCGACCGCACGCCTGACTCGGCCGCCTACCCGATCGTGCTCGTGTCGTACACCATCGCGTGCGAGACCTACGCCGACTCGGCGAACGTCGAACTGGTGAAGGCATACATCACCTACCTCGCGAGCCCCGCGGGCCAGGCTGACGCTGCTGCCGGCGCCGGCTCGGCTCCGATCTCGGCCACGCTCTTCGAGCGTGTGAGCGCCGCGATCGACGCGATCAGCTCGTAATAGCTCTCCACCGACGTCGTGGGGTTGGGGCGCCGTTTACGCCGCCACCCCCCACCGACAGACTTAGCCGGTGGACGCCTAAGTAACGCTCCCACAGGCCCGCAAAGGGAGGGAATAAC
>JBBRWT010000104.1:0-7662 GCA_038249035.1 Actinomycetales bacterium | reverse complement strand
TGCCCACACCCTCGTGACCTGCCGTGCCCTTCTCCTCGTTCGGCGTGTAGTGGCTCGGGCGCCCCACAACGAAGTACGTGCGGAGCTTCTCAGCGCGGCCGATCGCTTTGTTGGCGACTTTGTTGCTAGCGGAGCATCCGTGTTCGATATGGACCGCGTGCGCGCCGCTCGCTCCGCGATTGACACTCAGGAGATCATTCGATGACCCGCCTGCACGTCGCCGTGCCTGTGCGGTGGAGCGACCTTGACGCGTACGCGCACGTGAATAACGCACGCATGTTCACCCTGCTCGAAGAGGCGCGCATCGCGGCGTTCTGGGGCGGCGGTACCGACGGTGCGCCGACTGCGGTGCTCACGACGGGTCCGGGCGCAGCATCCATCACCCTCATCGCGAGCCAGCAAATCGAGTATCGCGCTCAGATTCCGTTTCATCGGGAGCCGCTCGACGTAGAACTCTGGATCGGCAAGCTCGGGGGAGCGAGCCTGCAGGTCTGCTATGAGGTGTTCAGCCCGATCGGGACCGAGCCGCGCGAGCTGTTCGCTCGCGCGGCGACAACCATCGTGCTTGCCGACCGCGAGTCGGGGGCGCCGCGCCGAATCACGGACGAAGAGCGCGCGGCGTGGGAGCCTTACGTTGAGGCGCCGTTGGAGTTTCGCCAGCAGTAGTTAGCATCGCTTATCTCTCGTCGACGGGAATGCGCACCATGCCCTCTTGTGCGACGCTCGCCACGAGCATGCCATCGCGGGTGTAGATGCGCCCCTGCGAGAGACCGCGTCCGCCCATCGCGGTCGGCGACTCTTGCACATAGAGCAGCCAGTCGTCGACGCGCGCGAAGCGGTGCCACCACATTGCGTGGTCGAGACTCGCCATTTTGAGACCGGGGGTCGCCCACGTGGCGCCGTGCCGTCGCAAGAGGGGCTCGAGAATTGTGTAGTCGCTCGCGTAGGCAAGGGCCGCACGGTGCAGGTTCTCGTCGTCGGGCAGGGGCGAGGTGCTGCGAAACCAGACGGACTGGTGCGCCACGGGCTCGGGGTCTGGGGCGAAGTAGATGGGGGCATCCACGTGCCGCAGGTCGAACGGTCGGCTGGTCGCCCAGTACTGGGCGACCGGGTGGTCGACGGGGCTGAGAATCTCGCGCGCGCTCGGGAGGTCTTCGGGTTGCGGTATACCGGCGGGCATTTCGGCCTGGTGTTCGACCCCGGGGTCGACGTCTTGAAAGCTCGCGATCATCGACAGGATCGGAGCGCCATTTTGGTACGCCTGCGTGCGCCGAGTCGAGAATGATCGGCCGTCGTGAATGCGGTCGACCGAGAAAGTGATGGGCTGCTCATCGTCGCCGGGTCGCAGAAAGTAGCCGTGCATCGAGTGGATGAAGCGGTCAGGTTCAACCGTGCGCATTGCCGCGAGCACGGACTGCGCGGCAACTTGACCACCAAACACTCTCCGCTGGGGGGTCCACAGGCTCGGTGCCGTGAAGATGTCCTCCTGCGTGCGGGCTCCGGTATCGGTCAGCGTGAGGGCGGCGAGCATGTCGGCGACGGGGTCGAGAGGGGCATCAGTCACACGCGTAGTCTAGAGAGCGATGAACGCCACGTTCACCCTCCCATCTCTGGCCACCGCGCAGGATCTCTCGGTGCTGCTGGGGCGCGCCCTGCGCCTCGACGAGGCCGGTGCCGTGCGGCTGATCGCCGACAGCGGCGTGCTCGCCGTCTACGTGGCCGTGCTCACGCCGAAGGGCCTGCTCGACCGCGGCCCGACGGTACTGGGGTTGCGCACGCTCGCCCTCAATGAGGGTTCGTTCGACGTCGTGGTGCCGATCCGTTCCCTTCAGGTACGAGTGGATGCTGCGCTCGCGTCAGTCGCGGCCGCCCCTGTCGCGATCGGCCCTGTCGCGATCGGCCCCGTCGCGATCGGCCCCGTCACGATCGGCTTGCCTGCCTCGGTGAGCACCATCGTGTGGGCGGGCATCTCGCCGCCCCGAGGAGGATGGCAACGCATGGCACCACTCACGCCCACGTGCTTCGCCGCCGCTGCGCGCGCGGGCATCGAAGAGGTTGCTGCGGCGATTCCCGAAGGCACGGGTGAGCAGATTGTGCATCGCGTGCGCAGTGAAGTGTGGGGTCGCCCGCTCCCAGAGGCCGAGCACCTTCCGGCGGGCACGGCCTTTGCGGTCGAGAGCCTGGGTTTTCTCGGCGACGACCTGGTGCACCAGTTCTCGACAGGCCCCTGGATTCGCTTGAGCACCGCCCGCGGGCACGTGCTCATCAAGCAGAGCGCCTGGTCGCTCGGGGGTTGAGCCACTGGCCCGCTACGGGGCGAATGAGGTCGACAACACCGCCTCGAAGATCAGCTGGGTGAGTACGACGGTGATCCAGATGCCGACCACTAATCCGCCGACAATCGTCGCGATCGTGATCCACAGGGGGGCGTAGCCGCTGCCGGTGCGGCGCTTCACGACGACCGAGCGGCCGATCGTGTAGACCGCGTAGCTGACAGCGAACACCAAGAAGCTCCAGGCCCAGTGGAACGGTTGCGGAACCCCGCGTTGTTTCAGTTCGCGCCAGTCGAGGTACGCGAACCAGATCGTGAGTCCGGCGCCGACCCAGCTCAGTGCGATGAGGGCGATGTAGGCGGGCGAGAACAACACCGAGTAGGCACCAAGACCAGTCGGGTCGGCTAGTGAGGCGTTGACGAACGCCGTCCAGTCGATGAAGAAGATCGGAATGGCTTGCACGATCGGTAGTGCGACGATGAGCCAGATCCAGATCGTGTACGGGTCGGTGCCCTCGGGAGCGCGGAGCGCGGCCGCAGGCGTGGCACGCGAGTAAGGGTCAGACGAGCAAGGGTCAGACGAGTACGGTGCAGGCGAGTACGGGTCAGACGAGTACGGTGCAGGGTCGGTCATGGGGTCTCCTCAAACGTATTAACCATAGAAAGGGCGGCGCGCTCCAGGTAGTCCCACAGGGTCGCCTCGAGCAGGGGAGCAAGGGTGAGACTCTCCACGGCGGCGCGCATGTGGCCCAGCCAGCGGTCGCGGGCATCCGGATTCACATGAAATGCCGCGTGGCGCATGCGCAGTCGCGGATGCCCACGCTGCTCGCTGTACGTTCCTGGCCCGCCCCAGTACTGCTCGAGAAAGGCAGTGAGGCGCCAGATCGCGCCCTCGAGCTCGTCGTCTGGGTACATCGGCCTCAGCACGGGGTCGGCCGCGACACCCTCGTAAAACCGACGTACGAGTCGCTCGAACGTCTCGTGGCCGCCGACCTGGTCGTAGAAGCTCGGCGTCTCGGTCATAGGTCGCTGTCTTCGGGTGGGGTCACCGGGCGCCGGCTACCGCGCGCGGCATCACGCGCGTCGATGCCGTCCATGACGATGCGGTTGAGCGACGGCACTGCGACACCCAACTGGTCGAGGGCGAGTTTGAGCCGCAAACGCAGCACGCGCGCGAGATCAAACTGGTCGGCCGTGCGCACCTTCATGACAAGGCGGATGACGAGGGCTTCGGCCGAAATCGACTCGATGCCCCAGATCTCGGGCGGCTCAAGCACCTTGCGCTTGTACTCGGGCTCATTCGCGAGGGCGTTGGCCGTGGCCAGCATGACCTCTTGCACCTCGTCGACGTTTGAGGTGTACGGCGCGGGCAGGTCGATGATGACGCGCGCCCAGCCCTGCGACTTATTGCCAACATTGATGATCTCACCGTTGCGCACGTACCAGAGCACCCCGCCAACGTCGCGCACCTGGGTGACCCGAACACCGACGGTTTCGACGACGCCACTGACGGGCCCCTGCGTCGACTGCAGTTCGACGATGTCGCCGACACCGAGTTGGTCTTCAAAGACCATGAAGAGCCCATTGAGCATGTCTTTGACGACGTTCTGCGCGCCGAAACCCAGTGCGGCGCCGAGAATTCCGGCGGAGGCGATCAGAGCGGTCACCGAAAAGTTGAGCTCGCCCAGCACGAGCACGAACGCGACGGACACGATCGCCCAGGTAACCAGATTGTTGAGCACTGTGCCCATCGTGCGGGTGCGCTGCACGACGCGTACGGCGTGCAACGGTGAAGCGTTGAGCTCGACCGTGTCGTCGACGTTCTGGGACTTCTTCACGCCCGACACGACGCGGTCAACTACGCGGTGGATCGTCACGACGAGGACCCAGCGAAGCAGGACTGCGCCGATCACCACGCCGACAATACGAAACGGTGCCTCGTAGGTCGTGAAAAAGCTGCCGATGCTTGCCCACAGCGCGGCCCAATCGAAAGTCTCCATTGCGGCCAGCCTACTGACGCCGCGCAGGCATCAGCGTGCTACGCCCGATCGCGCGCCTGCGCGGCCAGGGCGCGCTCGACGCCTGCGAGGTTCTCGGTGACGAGGCGCCGCAGCGCGGGGGCCGCGTCGCCGTTGGCGTCGAGCCACGCGCGCGTCGCATCCACGAGCTGTTGCGAGGCGAGCGGCGCGGGGTACAAGCCCAGCACGATGTACTCAGAGATCGCGTGCGTGCGGCTCGACCACACCTCGATGAGCGCGTCGAAGTACGGCTGAACCAGGTGTTCGAGTGAGGCCGGATCGTTGACGTGCGTGTAGCCCATCGTGGTCATGCGCACAACGACGTTCGGTAGCTCATCGCTTTCGACGAGCGAGTCGAACGCGGACCGCTTGTCATCGGCCGTGGGTAGGGCGGCGGCGCTGCGGGCGGCAGCTTGTTGGCCGTTCGAGGTGTTGTCGCGGGCGAGCGCGGTATCAATCTCGGTGCGGGATGCTGCGCCGTTGAGCGCCAGGCCCTCGAGCAACTCCCACTCGAGGTCGGTGTCAATCTCGACGCCGGGGAGGGCGATTGAACCGTCGCGCAGGCCACGCAGCGTGTCGACGTGGGCCGGAGTGCTCGCAACGTTGGCGAAGAACTTCACGAACTGGAACTGGCTGTCGCTACCCGCCTCGGCCTGCTGCGCGAGAGACCACAGCGCGTCGCCGATCTCGGCAATCGTGCCGGGTCGTGCGGGCGGGTCGACGTACACGCGCGCCACGGTGAGTAGTTGCATGAGGGTCGTGCGCACGGTGGTCGACTCAGTCTCGGTCGCGATGTTGCCGAGTACGAGCCGCACGTAGTCGCGCGGGGCAGTCTCGGCGTCACGCGTCGAATCCCAGGCCGAGCCCCACACGAGCGAGCGCGCGAGCGGGTTCTCGATCTTCGATAGGTGCTTAATCGCGATAGCCAGCGAAGTGTCATCGAGACGAATCTTGGCGTAGGCGAGGTCGTCGTCGTTGAGCAGAATGAGCGCTGGGCGCTCCATACCCAGCAGCTCGGGCACGTCGGTGCGGGTGCCGTCGACGTCGAGCTCGAGGCGGTGAGTGCGCGTGAGCGCACCATCCACCATGTCGTAGAAGCCGATCGCCATACGGTGCGGTCGAATGGTCGGGTAGTCGGGGTGGGCGCTTTGCAGCACGGCGAAGCTCGTGATGACACCGGCGTCGTCGACCGTCAGTTCGGGGCGCAGCGTGTTGACGCCCGCAGTCTCGAGCCAGAGCTTCGACCACGTCGTGAGTTCACGACCGCTCGTGGCCTCGAGCTTGCTGAGCAGGTCGTGCAGTTCGGTGTTGCCCCAGGCGTGCTTCTGAAAGTACTGGCTGACGCCGGCGAAGAAGGCGTCTTGACCGACCCAGGCGACGAGTTGCTTGAGAACACTGCCGCCCTTGGCATAGGTGATGCCGTCGAAGTTGACCTGCACATCTTCGAGATCGTTGATCGTCGCGACGACCGGGTGCGTACTCGGTAGCTGATCTTGCCGGTAGGCCCAGCTCTTCTCCATGGCCTGAAAAGTCGTCCAGGCCTCGTGCCACTCGGTGGCCTCGGCGGTGGCGATCGTCGACGCCCACTCAGCGAACGACTCGTTGAGCCACAGGTCGTTCCACCACTTCATCGTCACGAGGTCGCCGAACCACATGTGGGCGAGCTCGTGCAGAATCGTGACGACGCGGCGCTCTTTGACGGCGTCGGTCACCTTGCTGCGGAAGATGTAGACCTCGGTGAAGGTCACGGCACCCGCGTTTTCCATGGCGCCAGCGTTGAACTCGGGCACGAAGAGCTGGTCGTACTTCTCGAACGGGTACGCGACACCAAACTTCGACTCGAAGTACTCGAAACCCTTGCGCGTGATGTCGAAGATGTAGTCGGCGTCGAGGAACTCAAAGAGGCTCGCGCGGGCGTAGATGCCGAGCGGGATGCTGCGGCCGTCGCTACTCGTCAGTTCGCTGTGCACGCTCTGGTACGGGCCCGCGATGATCGCGGTGATGTAGCTCGAGATGCGCTTCGTGGGTGCGAACGCGGTGATCGCACGGTCGTCGGTCTCGGTTCGCTTGAGCACCGGCGCGTTCGAGACGACGACCCAACTGGCGGGTGCCGTCACTGTGAACTGAAAGGTCGCCTTGAGGTCGGGCTGCTCAAATACGGCGAACACGCGGCGACTGTCGGGCACCTCGAACTGCGAGTAGAGGTAGACCTCGCCGTCGACCGGGTCAACGAAACGGTGCAGGCCCTCGCCCGAGTTCGTGTACTCGTGGTCGGCGACGACGGTGACAACATTGTGCTCGGCGAGACCGTCGAGCTGGATGCGCGTGCCGTCGGCCACTGCGGCCACGTCGAGCTCGGCGCCGTTGAGCGTGACGCTGTGCACCGTGCGGGTGATCGCGTCGAGAAACGTGCTCGCGCCCGCGTCAGCGGTAAACGAGATGGTCGACGTTGAGCGAAACACCTCGGCGCCGGTCGTCAGGTCGAGCTTGACAGCGTAGCTCTCGGTCTCAACGAGCGTTTTGCGCTCATGTGCTTCGACGCGGGTCAGGTTCTCTGCGGGCACGGCGGTGGCCTCCTTGGGGCAGTGTGCCGATGGGCACGGGAATCGGGATGCGCGGCTCGTGGCCGCGCCCTTTCAGCGTAGTGCGGGCCAAGTGTTCGACTGATGCTCGCGCAGACGGCAGTGACTGCAATCGATGGCGCACTCGAATCGACGATTCGTCCCCTGACCTTTCTGGTCAGTCCCCTCACAGTCCGCTTCTCCCCAGTGCGCCAGCAATACATCTGACGCTGTGCGCTCCTTAGACGAGTCCGGGGCGGGAACGAGCATTCAGAGAGAGCTAACCTGAGTGTTCACTGATCGAGAATAAGTCATTGACAGTTGGCGGAGACGTCTCTAGCGTGAGCATTCGGGGTAGAACGACCGTTCCACCCGGTATTGAAAGGTTGTTTCCTCATGAGAAGAGCGTTCACGATCACCGTCGGTGTGGGGCTGGTGGTCTCCTTGGCTGCGTGTTCTGCACCAACCAACTCGGTCGTTGGAACAGAGCTGTCGGGTGTTGGGATCGTGACCGTCGGGGGTCAGATTCTCGACTCGAAGGCGAGTGACGAGTTCCGAGAGAACTCGAGGCCGATCGATCCCGAAACCGTCGAGTTCTCCGAGAACATGGCTCTGGACGAGGCTGAAATCGAGGAACGTGCTGAGGACTTGGCCCTGGAGTACTCCGTCGGGGAACCTCTCTCTCTCGCCGATCTTGAGTTTGTCCGGGCTTACCTCATTCCCGCTTCGAGTGATGGAGCCGTTACGAGTGATCAACCTTCCATCGTCACCGCGTCCAATCGAACTGGTGCATCTGATGTCGAACTGGCCT
>JBBRWT010000103.1:0-7680 GCA_038249035.1 Actinomycetales bacterium | reverse complement strand
GGCCTCGGTCTCGCGATCACGCGCGCCATCGTCGAGGCCCACGGCGGTGAGGCGAGTGCACGCGACACCGGCGGCGGCGCCGAGGTGCGGCTGCGCGTTCCGCGCGCGTAAACTTACGGGCCGCGCCTGAGCTCGCGCGGTCGGGCGGTCGCGCCGTCGCGCCCTCGCCCAAACACTAAAACGCGATCGCCGCCCCCAGCCCCAGCCCCGTGACGAGCGCGGCGAGCGACGTGAGCTTGAGCGCCAACACCAACTCGCCCGACGTCTTCGCCAGCAACACGATCAGGGCGACCGGCGCCGAGATGAGCAGCGTGAAGAAGACCAGCGGTGCCCACTCGTAGATCAACGCGAACGGTACCAGCATGCCGTAGGCGCCCGCGAGCACCACCACGAAGACGATGCGGGCAGGCAGATCGCC
The DNA here is from genome assembly GCA_038249035.1 of Actinomycetales bacterium. GTDB lineage: Bacteria > Actinomycetota > Actinomycetes > Actinomycetales > Microbacteriaceae > Microcella. The sequence goes on along the minus strand of JBBRWT010000103.1, from coordinate 7,262 downwards.
AATGCGCACAGCCAAGGTCTTCTTGCCGACCCGGGCATCCTGTTCACGATCTCGAATATTGTTGACGAGCAAGATGGCTGAGGCGAAGAAGCCGGCGAGCGCGCCGGCAAGATATGCCTCGAACGGCACCTGCTCAATCTGCACGTACGTGGTGCCGGCGGTGGCGACGAGGCCGAAGAACACGAAGGCCACGAGCTCGCCGAGGCCGATGTAGCCGTATGGCAGTTTTCCGCCCGTGTAGAACCACGCGGCGACTAACGCCACGGCACCGACGGCAAGTAGCCACCAGATCCCCGTAAGCACCACGATGGCGAGGCCCGCCGCGGCGCCGATGCCAAAAAACACGAGAGCCACGGTCAGAACCGCGCGCGGGCGGGCCCCACCCGAGCCGGTCAGACGGCTCGGGCCCACGCGGAGTGCGTCGGTCCCGCGCACGCCGTCAGAATAGTCGTTGGCGTAGTTCACGCCAATCTGCAAGAAGACCGCGACACCCAGGCACAGCAGCGCCAGGGCCAGGTTGTAACCCTCGGTGACGTAGGCCACCGCCGTGCCCATTGCCACGGGGGCAACTGCCAGGCTCAGCGTGCGCAGTCGCGCTCCGGCGATCCAATCGCGCGCCGTGGCCCGCCGTACCTTGGCAGGGTTGCCGGATGCCGCGCTCGCCTTGGCAGGGTTCGTTCGCTTGCTGATCTTCTGGGCGGGCTTCTTCGCGCGCGCCTTATTCGTCGTGGCCACGAGCGAGAGTTTAGTGACCTTCGTTCGCGCGGCGGGTCGCCGCGAGCCGGTCGGGCTTGCCGCTGGGCAACAGAGGCAGGGCATCCAGCGTCACGATGCGGTCAGGACGCGCCTCGGGCGGCATCACGGCACCGACGGCTCGGCGAAGCTCATCAAGCGCGGGGCGGGCGGTCGTCACGACTACGGGCACCTCGCCCCACTCGGGGTCGTGGCCCGCGACCACCACGGCGTCGGCGAGGCCGGGCTGCTCACGCACGATGCGCTCGACGTCGCCGAGGCGCACCTTGAGTCCGCCCGTGACGATGGTGTCGTCGAGCCGGCCGAGCACACGCAACACGCCATCGACGAGCTCGCCCGCGTCATCGGTGCGGTACCAGCGCGCGCCGTCATGCTCGACGAACGTCGCTGCCGTGCGCTCGGCATCATCCAGGTAGTACTCGGCGAGCGTCGGCCCACCCAGCTCCACGCGTCCGTCGACGGTCCGCACCTCGGTCTGGCCGATGGCCACCCCGTCATAGACGACGCCGCCGCACGTCTCGCTGGAGCCGTAGGTGCGCGTGAGGTGCCAGCCCAACGCAGCCGCCCGCTCGATGAGGGGCGCGGGCGTCGCCTGGCCGCCAACGAGGATTCGTGAGAAGCCAGCGAGCGCGCGTCGCAAGGTGTCGTCGGCCTCCGCCTCGTCAACCAGTCGGCTGAGCTGCGCCGGAACGAGTGCGGTGTACTTCACCGGGTCATCCATCGCCGCGACGGCCTCGAGCACTCGATCACTGCTGAGGCGACCGGGGGGCACCGGCACGGGCGTCGTGCCCGCCGCGAGCGAGCGCGCCAGCACGTTGCTGCCCGCGATGTACTGCACGGGTAGGGCGAGCAGCCACTGGCCAGGGCCCCCGAGGGCACTCTCGCTCGCGGCCACGCTCGCGAGCACCGCGTCGGCGCCAAGGGCAACGCGCTTGGGGCGCCCGGTGGTGCCGCTCGTCTCGACCACGAGCGCGACGCGCTTCTCGACCTCGAGCGGAGCAGTGTGCACGGGGTTGACGCCGCCGCCGCGAAACAGAACGGCCGGGCCGTGGCTGTCGAGCGCATCGCGCAGGGCGGCGAGGCAGGCGAGCGGGTCAGCGGTGTCGACGACGGCGAGAGGGCGGGTCACACGCTCACGCTACCCCCGCCGCCTCTCGACAGCCCCCGCAGCCCCGGCCGCACCGGCCACACCGGCCGCGCCGGCCCGCGCCGTGTGAGCCCCGGCTTGCGCGAGTGATTCGGCGACACCGCTCGATCACGCGCGGTGTCGTCACTGGATGTCGATTGCGACCGCAGGAGCGACGTTTAGTGACGGCAGCTGGGCGGGCGCGGCACGGGCACGGCACGGGCACGGCACGGGCGCGGCACGGGCGCGGCACGGGCAGCTAGCGGGCGGTGGATGCCGCGACCGCCGCCGTGCGTATCATCAGTTGGTAGGGCAACGCCCGCTGCGCGAGCTGGTTGACCGTGCCGACGACGATGACGCCGCTGCGAGCATCCCGAAAAAAGACGACACCGGATGCGCCCGAGTGCCCTTCGAAAGAGAACTGGCGAAAGCCGGTGAACACGGCCGGCATGCGAAAACGCATGACGCCGGTGCCGTATTCGAGCGGCGAGAAGATGCGGTGCCAGTCGGTGAGCATCTCGTCGAGCAAGACCGCATCGAATAGGCGGCCATCGAAGAACGCTTGCAGAAACACCACGCCGTCACGCAGAGTCGACACGACGCCGCCATCGGCGCCGGCCGAAGCGAGCAACTTCGGCGCACGAAGGTCACGGTTGCCCGAACGAATGACTGCCAGCTCGTCGAACCGGTCGAGGTTATCGAGCGTGAATATGAAGGTTCCAGCGAGCCCGAGCGGCTCGGTGATACGCACCCGCATCGACTCGGCGAACGGACGGCCGTCGAGGTGCTCGACGACGGCGCCGAGCAACTGGAATCCGGTGTCGCTGTACAGACCGCGGCCTCGGCGCCCGGGCGTCATGGCGCGAGTCCACCCGACGGCGTCTCGGGCATCCCACGAAAAATCGGAGGCGAGAGCGCGATCAAGGGTCGTCGGCCCGTCGGTACGCGGGCCCTCGAGGTAGTCGGCGAGCCCGGCGGTGTGACCCATGACCTCGCGCACGGTGATCTCGCCGCTGACGTCACGGCCGTTCTCAACGGCGAGACCCGTGAGGTCGAGGTTGGGCAGATAGCCGGCGATGGGGGCATCCCAGTCGAGTCGCCCCTCAACCCGCAACTGTGCGAGACACACGACCGTGAACAACTTGCTGACGCTCGCGACGAAGAACGGCCGGTCGAGGTCGCCGTGGACCACGTCGAGAGCGGGCGTGCCGTTGGTGCGGTTGGTGCCGTTGGTGCCGTCGGCCGCGGTCGGGCCAACAACGCGCCACAACACCTCGCCAGTGCGGCTGTCAGTGGCGCTCTTTTCGATCAGACTCTGGATGCGCTGCTCTCGCGTCGCCATGGTGCGGTTTCCTTTCGCTGGGGTTGGCCGCCGTGTGCGGCACCGCCCGATTCGTGTTGACGGTGTTAACATCTACACGACGAATGTGTACACTGTCAACATGGCGGAGGTAACTGCAGGAGCGGCGGCGAGCCCGGCGCGTGCAGTGCGTCCGGTGCGTACGGCGGCTGCGGTGCGTACGGCGGCGAATTCCCCCGCGGCTGCGGCCTCTCGCAGTGGCTACCACCACGGGGCATTGCGCGAGGCCCTTGTTGATGCGGGCGAGGACCTTGCGCGCATCGACGGGCTCGAGGGCGTCACCGTGCGGCGTACCGCGGCGGCCTGCGGGGTCAGCGCCGCGGCCGTCTACCGGCACTTTCCGAGCGGCGACCACCTGGTCGCAGCCGTGGCGCAGCGCGCACGCGAGATCATGGCGCGCGACATGTTTGCGCGGCTCGATGCCGCGGCCGATCGCCCCACGATCGACCGGCTACGCGAGGTAGGCGAGTCGTACATCGCCTTCGCGCTCAACGAGCCGCAACTGTTCTCGCTCGTGTCGATGGCCATGACGACTCCTCCCGACCGGCCCGATGATCCGAACGCCGCCGACCTGGTGCGCGACATCGTGCTCGAACTCGAGCCACCCGGCGCCATCAACGAGGGGCGCGTGGCGAGCCGCATGATGCTCGCGCAGGCGAGCGCACACGGCCTCGCCGCAATTCTGCGCGACTTCGTGCCCGACCCTGGGGCACGCGAGCAGCTCATCGCCGGGGTGCTCGACCGCGTGGGGGTGGGGCTTGAGGCCTGAGGCCCGCGAGCGCAGCATCCCGCCACAAACTGTGCACTGATCGCGTCCATCGGTCCTTCGTTGCGTCACGCTGCGCACCCTCCACCAACACGGGACCGATGGATGCCCGTTGCGCACACAACGCACGTGGGGCACGCACCGAGCCCCGTCGCTGCGCGGCGCTCGGTGCACGACGGGCTCTTTCGCCCTCGGGCGGGCTCAGTACTGCCAGGGAAACGGTGACCAGTCAGGCTCGCGCTTCTGCAAAAACGAGTCGCGGCCCTCGACGGCCTCGTCGGTGCCGTAGGCGAGCCGCGTGGCCTCGCCGGCGAAGAGCTGCTGGCCGACCATGCCGTCATCGGTGAGGTTCATGGCGTACTTCAGCATTCGAATGGCCGTGGGGCTTTTGGTGAGAATCGTCTCGGCCCAGTCGAGTGCGGTCGCCTCGAGCTCGGCGTGCGCTACGACGGCGTTGACCGTTCCCATCTCGTAGGCGCGCTGAGCGTCGTACTCGCGGGCGAGAAAGAAGATCTCGCGCGCCACCTTTTGCCCCACCTGCTTCGCGAGGTAGGCGCTGCCGTATCCGGCGTCGAATGACCCGACGTCAGCATCCGTCTGTTTGAAGCGCGCGTGCTCAGCACTCGCAATCGTGAGGTCACAGACCACGTGCAATGAGTGCCCGCCACCGGCCGCCCAGCCCGGCACGACGGCGATGACGACCTTGGGCATAAAGCGAATCAGTCGCTGCACCTCGAGAATGTGTAGCCGCGCGCTGGAGCTGGGGGGGAGGCTATTTCTGGCCTCCCCTGCGACGCCAGCATCGACGCCAGCATCGACGCCAGCCTCGACGCCAGCATTGACACCGGCCTTGACGCCCGCCTCGGGCGTCGGTTCGTACTCGTAGCCAAAGCGACCCCGGATGCGCTGGTCGCCCCCCGAGCAAAACGCCCAACCGCCGTCTTTCGCACTGGGGCCGTTGCCGGTCAGCAACACGACTCCGATTCGCGGATTCTGCCGCGCGTCGTCGAGTGCACGGTAGAGCTCATCGACCGTGTGCGGCCGGAAGGCGTTGCGCACCTCGGGCCGGTCAAACGCGATGCGCGCGATGCGCCCCGACGTGTCGTGGTGGTACGTGAGGTCGGTGAGGTCGTCGAACCCCGCCACACCCTGCCAACGGGAGGCGTCGAAGGTTTCAGAAACGAACGGCTCAGCCATGCCGCCAGCCTACGCGCGCGGGCCGTGCCCAACTCCGGCTGTTCGGGACTCCGGCTGTTCGGAACTCCAGCGCGTGGCAACGCGATCTGTTCCCAACTCAGGCTGAGCGCACTGATGTGGCGCGGTACCCGACGACTTTTGGCTGTACCGCCTGAGTTACGAACAAGAAGCGGCAGACTGGGCGCGTGACTGGTGCCATGGATGCCCTGCCCGAGCTCGACGATGTGCTGGCCCGCGCCCACGTGGTGAGCGTTCCGCTCGTGACGCGGTTCCGCGGCGTGGACCGCCGCGAGGCCGTGCTGCTCGACGGCCCGACAGGATGGAGCGAGTTCGCGCCCTTCGTCGACTACGACGACGCCGAGGCGAGCACGTGGCTGGCCGCGGCCCTCGACTTCGGCTGGCACGAGTCGTCGGCGCCGCGGCTGCGCGCGAGCATCCCGGTCAATGCGACTTTGCCGGCCGTGCCCCTCGAGCGCATCGCGCACACCCTGAGCCTCTTCGGTGAGTGCCGCACGGTGAAGATCAAGGTGGCCGAGCGCGGCGAGACGCTCGCCGACGACGTGGCGCGGGTGCGCGAAACGCGGCGGCTGCTGGGGCCGGCGGGAAGAATTCGCCTCGACGCGAACGGTGCCTGGACGCTCGACGAGGCCGAGCATGCCGTGCGAGCACTCGAGCAGTTCGACCTTGAGTACATCGAGCAGCCGTGTGCGACCGTGCCGGAATTGGCAGAGTTGCGACGGCGCATCCATCGCATTGACGTGTTAGTGGCCGCCGATGAGAGCGTGCGCAAGGCCGCCGATCCTCTCGCGGTGGCGCGCGCCGAAGCCGCCGACATACTCGTAATCAAGGCGGCCCCGCTCGGGGGTATCGACCGAGCTCTGGCGATCGTGGCCGAAGCCGGACTGCCCGCCGTGGTGTCGAGCGCACTCGACACCAGTGTGGGCCTCGCGATGGGGGCAGAGCTTGCCGCCCGCCTGCCGGCACTCGACTTTGACTGTGGGCTCGGCACTGCCGCACTGCTCGCCGATGATGTGGTCGCCGCACCGCTGAGACCCATCGCGGGCGGTGTCACAGCGGGGCGAGTGACCGCTGACCCGGATGCCCTGCGCCGCCTCGCCGCCGACACCGAACGCGCCGCGTGGTGGCGTGCGCGGCTTACCCGGTGCCACGGTCTTCTCGCCGGAGCGGCGCAGAAGCCCCTCTAGCCAGGCCGTGTTCTCGTCAGAACTTGCTCTCGTCGGACCCTGCTCTAGTCAGAACCTGCTCTAGTCAGAAATTGCTCAGACGCGAAGTGCGACCACACCGATAGCCTCAAATCACTCGACCACTCATCGCAGAAGGAGGCGCCATGCGCCGTGCACCGCTCACCCTCGCCGTCTCAGCCACGGCTGCCGCTCTGCTCGTGTTGGCGGGCTGCTCTGCGGGCGGTGACGCCGACGGTGACGCTGACCCTGAGGCATCGGCCTCGGATGAGGCCACAGAGCCCGTGGTCGTCGACCCGACAGACCCCGCCTGCCTCATCGGCGATTGGCGCATCACGCAGAGCGCAATGCAGGGGTTCTACGACGCCGCCTCGGGGTCTACCGAGGGCTTTACCTTGACGATCGACGGCGATACCGGCCTGAGCTTCACCGGCGACACCTACCTCTACACGCCCGAGTTCACCCTGCTGCTCGACCTCGCAGGGGTTCTGGGGGAAGGCGTCACGACCGGCAGCATCGGCGGTAGCTACACCGCTGCCGATGGCGTGATCACGACAACCGTGGGCGACAACAGCCTGACAACGATCGTCACCATCAATGGTGTTACTCAAGACGCCTCAGGCGAGATCGGCGGAGTCATCGCAAGTGACCCGATCAATCAGGCACCCTTCGACTGCAGCAACCCGCAGTCTCCGGTCTTGCAGTTCGATACCGGCAGCGGAACCCGCACGCCCGTCGCGCTCACTCCCGCGGGCTAAGAGCAGCACTGTAGAGGGCTACAGAGGGCGCAGAGGCAACCAAACAACCGCGGTGGCTCCCTCGTTTCGAGGTTGCCACCGCGGTCGCGAGTACTGGCAG
>JBBRWT010000102.1:0-7689 GCA_038249035.1 Actinomycetales bacterium | reverse complement strand
CCCTTCTCCAGGGTGACCGCGTACCCCGCGGCGACGTATTGGGCGACGGCCGCTGGCGTGGCAGCAACGCGCCGCTCACCCTCGATCGGTTCGCGCCGAATGGCGATCTTCATTGACTCTCCCGTTCAGCAGCGCTGGCAAACATAGGAACAGTACCTGCCAGTGAGGCGCAAACGAAGCGTTTTCGCCTCGTGCGCAACGAAAGAACGGCAATTCTTCAGCAAAGCGCCCGCGCGAGCAGGGGTTCCGCAGCCCGGTCAGGCGAGAATCGACACCGGTTTTTCGATGCGGGCGACAAAGGCAGCGAGCCAGCGCGCGGCGAGCGCGCCGTCCAGCACCCGATGGTCGGCCGACAGCGTCACGGTCATGACTGTGCCCACCTCGAGCGCACCGTCGACGACGACGGGTGCCGGGCGAGCAGCCCCGACGGCGAGAATTCCGGCCTGGGGCGGGTTGATGATCGCGCTGAACGCCTGAGTGCCGAACATTCCGAGGTTTGAGACGGCGAAGCTGCCACCCTCAATCTCGTGCTGCTTGAGGCCACCCAACCGAGCACGCGTAGCGAGGTCGGTGATTGCGGCGGCGAGCGCCGTTACCGTCAGCGACTCCACTCCGCGCACGACAGGGGTCACCAGACCATCGTCGAGCGAGACTGCAATCGCGATGTCGGCGGTGTGGTGGCGCAGCATCCCCTCGTCCGTCCAGGTCGTGTTCGCCTCGGGAACGTCGAAGAATGCGGCGGCGACGGCCTTGACGACCAGGTCATTCACCGAGATCTTTATGCCGTCGATCGAGTTGATCTCGCGTCGCAGTTCGAGCAGGCGGTCAACCCGGCAGTCGGCCGTCAGATAGAAGTGCGGGACGGTGCTCTTGCTCTCGGCGAGTCGGCGCGCGATGGTCTTGCGCATGCGCGAGGTCGGCAGCAGCTCGGGCGCGAGCGCTGCACCACCCGCGGCAGCGGCGCCGGTCGGCGCTGTCGCCGGCGCTGTCGCTGTCGCAGCGGCGGGCGCAGGGTTCGACACGGCGCTCGGGGCATCTGTCGGCGCGGCGCTCGGCGCACCAGAGCCGAGCATCGCCTGCACGTCGCGTCGCACGATGCGGCCTCCTGGGCCACTGCCGCGAACGCCGTCGAGAGAGAGCCCTTGCTCGCGTGCGAGTCGACGCACGAGCGGGCTGATGAAACGGCGGGCGCCCGCGGCTGCGTCAGAGACCGACGGCGTGGGCGCGACCGAGACGGGCAGCGGTTCGGCAGTGTGCGGTGCGGCTTCGGCGTGCGGTGCCGCCTCGGCGTGCGGCGCTGAAGCGGCGGAAGCCGCCGGGACAGTTGCCAACTCAGCAGCGGCAGCCGGAGCTGCCGCAGGAGAGGCCGGGGCCACCTCCCCCGCCTCCCCCACGATGGCGATGGGGGCTCCGACCTCAACTGCGTCGCCCTCCCCAATGAGCAGCTGCAACACGGTACCGGCCGTTTCGGCCATGTACTCCACGACAGCTTTCTCGGTCTCGATCTCGGCGAAGGGCTGGCCGACGGCGATCTCGTCACCCGGGGCCACGAGCCACTTCTGCACGGCAGCCTCGGTGACGTTGGCGAGCACCTCGGGCATGCGAATGGTCGTCGCCATCAGACCGCTCCTCCGGCGTTCGCGACGACGGCCTGCAGTGCCGCCACGACCTCTTCGGTGCGGGCGATCGCCGCGCGCTCGAGCACGCGGGAGATTGAGGGTGACGACTCTTGACCCGTTACGCGCTGCACCGGCTGGTCGAGCCAGTCGAAGAAGCGGCGCTGAATCTCATCAGACAACCAGCCGCCGTACGAGGTTCCCAGGGCACCTTGCTCGACGATGAGCACCGCGTTGGTCTTGCGAATGCTCTCGCCTATGGTCTGCCAGTCGATCGAGGCACGGTCGAGCCAGCGCAGGTCGATGAGTTCAGCATCCACACCCGTCTGCTCAATCGCTTCGAGGCTGTGCTTCACCATCGACAAGTAGCTGATGACCGTGACAACCGAACCCTCGCGGCGCACCGCCGCGGTTCCCGGAGGAATGATGTAGTCGAGGTCGCCCGCGATGATCTCGTCTTTTTCGCCGTAGAGATCCACGTGCTCGATCACGAGCACGGGGTCTTGCAGGGCGAGGGCCGCGTTCATGAGCCCGACGTAGTCGGCCGCGCACGACGGGGCAACGATGCGCCAGCCCGGGCTCGTGGCGAAAATTCCGGCCGGGTCCATGAGGTGCTGCGAGCCGTAGCCCGAACCCATGGCCACCTTGGTGCGCAGCACGAGCGGCACGGGGTTGTCGCCGCCGAACATGTGCCGCGCCTTGCCCACCTGGTTGAAGACCTGGTCTGCAGCGACCCACAGGAAGTCGGGGTACATGAACTCGACGACGGGCCGGTACCGGCCGTCGAGCGCGAGCCCACCCCCGAGCCCCATGAAGGCGTTCTCGCTGATGGGGGTGCCGAGCACGCGCTCGGGGAAAGCATCGGCGAGGCCTTTGGTCGCGCCGTTCGTTCCGCCCTTGAGCCGGTGGATGTCCTCCCCCAGCACCACGATGCGCTCATCTTCGCTCATCCGGCGCTCCATCACCGCAGCGACGGCGTCAACAAACTTTGTCTCCTCACGCGCGGCGTCGGATCGACTCGGGTCGAGCACGCGCAGGGCGTCGAGCTCGCTCGCATCGCCGCGCACGCCCACGTTCACGAAGGTTGTGTCGGGCCAGAGCTCGGGGCGAATGCGCCGGCGACCTTGCTTCTCGGGGTCGGCCTCGAGCAGCTCAGCGGTGGCCGCATCCATCGCCGCAACGGCCTGGGCGCGAACGCGCTCGACGCCCGCTTCATCGATATGGCCGAGCTTAATCATCTCGCGCGCGACGCGGTCGAGGGGGTCGCGTGCCTTCCACTGCCCCTCTTCTTCTTTGGTGCGGTAGCCGAATGCGCTGCCCGGGTACGGGCCGTTCTGGTGAAAGAAGCGGTAGACCTCAACCTCGATGACGGCGGGGCCGTCACCCGAACGCATGACCTCGGCCGCTTGTTGCGTGGCGAGGTGCACGGCGAGGGGGTCCATGCCGTCAACACGCCACGACGGAATTCCGAAGCCTTGCCCGCGCACCGAGAGGCGCGTGTCGGCGACGCTCTCGTCGATGCGCGTCGCGACGGCGTACTGGTTGTTCTCGATGAAGAAACAGACAGGAAGCTTCCAGGCCGCGGCGAGGTTCATCGACTCGAGTACCGAGCCGATCTGCGCGGTGCCATCGCCGAAGTAGTTGATCGTGAGGTCGGTCGTGCCCGAGTGTTTTTGTGCCCAGGCGTTACCAGTCGCCATCGGAGCACCGCCGCCGACGATGGCGTTCGTGCCGAGCGCGCCCGCCTCGAACCACTGCAGGTGCATCGATCCGCCGCGGCCACGGCAGTAGCCCTGGGCGAGGCCGAGGATCTCGGCAATCGTGCGCTGCAGCACGGTCTGGATGTCGGGGGTCACCAGCGCGTCGAGGTCGTGGGCGCCGCCACTGACGTGAGTGAGCGCCTTCGCAAGAAACTGGTGGTGGCCACGGTGCGAGCCGTTGACGGCGTCGCTCGAGCGCAGACCGATGATCGAGCCGACCGCGCCACCCTCTTGACCAATCGACGAGTGCGCCGGACCGTGCACGAGGCCCTCACCGGCGAGATCGAGCACGCGCTCTTCGAAGGCACGAATGAGGTGCAACTGGCCGAGCATGCTCGCGAGAAGTGCGGGGTCGGCAGCCTTCCAGTCGGCGGCTGTCGTGCTGAGCTCGACCCAGGGTGCGATGGTTTCCAAACGTCGTTGTTTCGGCATGCGGGCCACACTACGCCTGATTGCATCCAATCTCAAGACAATTTGCCCTCCGCTGGGTTCAAGTGGCCCATTTCACGTAGAGTTGCATCCAGTTCATCATCCAGAGGGGAGACAACCGTGGCGCTGCCCGGGCTTCGCGGCACCGAACACATTGGTTTCACCGTTCCTGACCTCGACGAAGCCGAACGCTTCTTCGTTGACGTCATCGGGTGCGAGCGTGTCTACTCCCTCGGCCCCTTCGAGCGGCCGGACGACGACTGGATGCGTGAGCACCTCAACGTGCACCCGCGCAGCATCATGCGTGAGTTGCGATTCTTTCGCTGTGGCCACGGACCCAACTTTGAAATCTTCGGGTGGGAGCCAGCGGATGGCCAAAGCCCCCAGCCACGCAACAGCGACATTGGCGGCCACCACCTCGCGTTCTACGTCGATGATTTCGATGCCGCACTCGAGTACTTGCGCGGCAACGACGTGCGCATCCTCGGCGAACCCACCGCGTCGCGCAATGCCAGCGAGGGTCAACGCTGGGTCTACTTCTTGAGCCCCTGGGGCATGCAACTCGAGATCGTGAGTTACCCGAACGGCAAGGCATACGAGGCTGACGCTGACCTTCGCCTGTGGCACCCGCGGGAGCCCAACCGATGAGTGAGACCGCCGCACCGTTCCCTCTGGTGCCCCAGACCCGTGACGGCAATGCGAGCATCCGCGTCGCCAGTGCCCTGCGCGAGGCCATTTTGTCGGGCGAGTACCCACCGGGGAGCCGACTCCTTCAGGAGGAGATCGCCGAGCGCCTCGGCGCAAGTCGTGTGCCTGTGCGGGAGGCACTCAAGGCACTCGAGGCCGACGGACTCATTGTCGTCGTCGCCAATGCCGGAGCCTGGGTCTCGAAACTGACCCTCGCCGAGTGCGACGAGGTCTACCAAACGCGAGAGCGTGTCGAGCCGCTGCTGCTACGTTTCGCCGCCCCCGGCATTACCGAGCCGCTGCTTGACCGCCTCGAGTCACTCGCTCGCGCCATGACCGAGACCGACGACGTCGAAGAGTTTCTGCGGCTCGACCGTAGCTTTCACCTCTCTATGTACGAACCCGCAACGACCTTCGTGCTGAGCGACCTGGTGCACCGGCTCTGGAACACGACGCAGCCCTACCGCCGCGCATACACACTCATGATGGATACCCACAGTCAACGCATCGTGCACGACGAACACCACATGCTGATCACCGCGCTGCGGGAGCACGACGTCGACAGCGCCGAGCGCGTGCTCGAAGGGCACATTCGCCGCACCCGCTTGCGCCTCGCCGCGCACCCCGAGATCTTCGCCGACGACAACACGCCGACACGACAGAAGGGGCCCTCATGGCCATCGCAGTGATCAACCCGACGACCGGCATCACTGAGCAGACGTTTGAGGCTCACGATGCGGCTGAGATCGAGCGCCGCCTGACCGCGGCGGCCGCAGCCACCGCGACCCTTCGTCGCTTGAGCTACGCCGAGCGCGGGGCATGGATGCGCGCCGCCGCCGACATTCTCGAAGCGGAGGCGGAGCAGGTCGCCGTGATGATCACGCGCGAGATGGGCAAGCCGATTGCCCAATCTCGCGGCGAAGCGCTGAAGTGCGTCAAGAACATGCGCTTCTACGCCGACAAGGCCGAGCACTTTCTTGCCGACGAGCCTCTTGACGACCCCACTCTGGTAGGCGCGAGTGCCGCCTGGGCGCGCTACGAACCGCTCGGCGTCGTGCTCGCTGTGATGCCCTGGAACTATCCGCTCTGGCAGGTCATCCGTTTCGCGGCTCCGGCTCTTATGGCCGGCAACGCCGGCGTGCTCAAGCACGCGTCGAACGTGCCCGAGTCGGCGCTCTACCTCGACTCGCTTTTCACGCGTGGCGGTTTTCCGGAGGGGTCGTTTACGACGCTCCTCATCGGCGCCGCTGCGGTCGATGCCGTCATCGATGACCCTCGGGTCAAAGCCGTCACGCTGACCGGCTCAGAGCCAGCCGGGCGCTCGGTCGGAAAACGTGCCGGAGGCCAGATCAAGAAGGCCGTTCTCGAACTTGGAGGCTCTGACCCTTTCATCGTGATGCCTTCGGCTGACCTCGATGCCGCCGTCTCAATGGCCGTCACCGCGCGCATCAACAACAACGGCCAGTCGTGCATTGCGGGCAAACGCTTCATCGTGCACACCGAGGTGTACGACGCTTTCGCCGAAAAGTTCACCGCCGCGATGGCCGCCCTCACCGTGGGTGACCCCATGGACGAGTCGGTGCAGGTTGGCCCCTTGGCAACGCGCGGCGGGCGTGACGAACTCGCCGAGTTGGTCAACGACGCGATCGCCCGCGGAGCCACCCTGCTCACCGGCGGCTCGGTTCTCGCCGGCGACGGCTGGTTCTATGCTCCGACAGTCATCGCTGACGTGCCATCCGATGCTCGACTGGTCATGGAAGAAGCCTTTGGCCCGGTCGCGACGCTCTACCGAGTGACCGACGCCGCTGAAGCGATAACGGTCGCCAACCAGACCACCTTCGGCCTCAGCTCAGCCGCGTGGACGAACGACTCAGATGAGCAAGACCTCTTCTTGCGCGATCTGGATGCTGGCGCTGTGTTTCTCAATGGCATGACCATCTCGTACCCCGAGCTACCGTTCGGCGGCATCAAAGATTCGGGCTACGGGCGCGAACTGGCGGCCGCGGGTATTCGCGAGTTCTGCAATCTCAAGACCGTCTGGAAGGCGTGAGTTAGACGAGGCCGTGCAGATGGTTCGCTGACCCCGCTCGCGCGAACTGTTCTTTGATTAAGTCGTCGTGGCGGTCGAGTACGAACCAGATCGCCTCGACCTCCTCGTTGGAGCTATTCCAGAACCGGTGCGGGATGCTCGAATCGAATGCGATCGAGTCGCCCTCGCTCAACAGCGTTGTTCCGAACCCCACCTGAACGTTAAGCTGCCCGCGCACGATGACGCCGTACTCACGACCGTCATGTCGCACAAAGTCTTTGGGGGGCTTTGCCCCGAGCGCTGGGGCGTAGATCACATCAATGAACTCTGCTTTCGACTCGGGCTTCGCCGTCAGACGTTCCCACCGCGGCCCCGATGCCAGACTGATCGTGGGCCGCTCGGCGCGACGCAGCACGATGCCCGCCTCTTCGAGAGAGGTGTCTGTCGTGAGGACGACGAGTTCGTCGGCGGGAAGTGGTCGGGGTTCTTCTCCCGGGGGAACAGCCTGCTCAAACAGGCTGTCCATTGAGATGCCGAGTTCGTGGACCACATTGTAGAGAGCGCGAACACTAAACGAAGCGAGGCCCCGCTCGACCTGCGACACATGGCTGGCTGACACGTCAACTCGCCGAGAAAGTTCACGCACGCTCATTTTGCGCCCCTCGCGAGCAAGCCTCAGGCGTTCACCCACGACACCCCACTCGCCTTGGCTGTCTGACACCGCCATGACTACCTTTCAGTGAGCGAATACCGTACGCTCACACTGTCGGAAGAGCTCCAGCCTACCCGGTGCCGTAATCTCGCACAGAACGATAGACACCGGCGTTCGCGTCATTCGCCCGCCGGTGCGTTCTCTGTGAGGTGACGTTTCTCGCCACTATTGCCTTTGGCGGCGTCAAGTGTATTGTGAAAGATAACACCGACAGTGACGTCAGGGCCGTCTATGGCTGATTCAGGCGTCTCCGTCACCCACCCGGGTCACCGACGACATCTGGAAGGCAGCTCCTCTCATGGACACCACACGACTCGCAGGAAAACACGTTCTCATCACTGGTGCGGCTCAGGGTATGGGCGCGGCCGTTGGCAAGTACTACGCGATTCAGGGTGCCAAGGTTTGCCTCGGTGACGTCAACCTTGAGGGTGCCCAAAAGGTCGCCCAAGAGATCAT